>NZ_JAHLQI010000002.1:0-318057 GCF_018918345.1 Butyricicoccus intestinisimiae | reverse complement strand
TGCGAGCGAGCGCAGCAAAAGCGTAGGCAGTGCCTGCTGCTCGGGATCGTCCGCTGTCTGGTCGAGAACGCGTTGCAGCTGATGCGTGTCGGCGAGATCCTTGTCGCTCAGGCGATAGCCGAACAGGCGCGCCTGCTTGGCAAAGATGCGCAGCTTTTCCGGATCCGGATCTTCGTGCACGCGGTATACTGTTGGCATGCGGTGCCGATACAGTGTCTCGGCAACCGCCTCGTTGGCAATCAGCATAAATTCTTCAATCAAACGTTCGGAATCACCGCGTTCGCGCTTTTCCACGCCGCATGCCTTGCCGTCTCGATCACACAGCACGACGGCTTCCGGAATATTCAGCTCCAGTGCACCGCGCCGCATACGCACTTCGTGCAGCGTCTTGGCAAGCGCGTTCATTTCCTTGAGAACGGGCACCAAATCCGGATGCAGATTGCATTCCTGCCAGTCATCGGTGAGCATTTTGTTTACCTGATTGTAGGTCAGGCGGGCATAGGAACAGATGACGGAGTGATGGAACTCGGCGGAATAGCGCGTGCCGTCCTTTCCCAGCTCGATAAATGCGGAAAACGCAAGACGATTGACGCCCGGATTCAGCGAGCAAATGCCGTTGGACAGCGGGAGCGGCAGCATCGGAACGACCTGATCGGCGTAGTATACCGAGGTGCCGCGGTTGTATGCCTCCTGATCCAGCGGCGAACCCGGCTTGACGTAATACGAAACGTCTGCAATGTGGACGCCGAGCCGATAGTGTCCGTTTGGCAGGGTTTCCAGAGAGACGGCGTCATCGAAATCCTTGGCGGAATCGCCGTCAATGGTAAACAGCATTTTGCTGCGCAAATCCAGTCTGTCCTTCCAATCCTCCTCGCGGACGAACATGGGCAGGGAATTGGTCTCATCCAGCACGGCCTGCGGGAACGGAACGGTGATGCCGTGCTCGTACAAAATGGCATCGGCAGAGGACTGAACGGTCAGACCGGAGCCGAAAATTTTCATAACCGTGCCCTGCGGGAGATATTTCTCATTGCCGCGGAACAGCACCTTGAGTGCAACACGGTCGCCCGGGTGGGCGTCCATCAGATGCTTTTTGCTGACGACGATTTCCGGCAGCTTGCCGCTGTCATCGTGAAATACCGTCATTTTGCCGCGCATGACAATGCGGCCGGTAATCTCATCGCGGGTCTCATTGAGAATGCGGAGCACTTCGCCCTCTTGGCGGCTCTTTGCAGCGGATTTTGTCTGCTTGCCGCGTCTGCGCGGTGGCTGCTCCTGCCGGATGCGGATTAAAACGCGGTCTCCATGCCATGCATGCAGATCTTTGTGTGGCGGAATAAAGATGTCCGGCCCTTCGCCATTTTCCGGACGGACAAAGGCATAGCCGCGTCCGGTGGCGCAAAAGGTACCTGCGGCGCAGCCGAACGCCTCCGGTTTGCCATAGCGATTGCTGCGGGCGCGCATCAGATATCCCTCGTCCACGAGCTGAGCGAGTACGCGGACAATTTCCGTGTGCTTGGCGTGCGTGCCGCTTTTATTCAATGCGCGGATGATGTCATCCGGCGTGCAGATGGTCTGCGTGGATTGCAGAATCAATTCGCGCAGAACTGCCTCTTTTGTTTTTGCTTTCATAAAATAGCCTCCTTTGCTGAGAAGCATTTCAGTATAGTTATTATACCAGATTTCCAGCAAAGAACATACCGTCTATTTGGAAAAAACACGAAAGAAATTCGGGCACACAAAAACGGCTCCGTCAATACGAAGCCGTAACTCTTACGAAATATATTCTTTTTATATAAAAATCATCTTGTGATTCATATGGAACACAGGATCACAGCAGAATGACATATACTCTCTGACTGAAAATCATTTCAAATGGATGAAATAGATTTGATACCTTTCCGCATTGCACGCTTCCAGTGCCTTCTCTCACTTTACATCTGGAAAGAATATCTCATATCAGATTTTTATGTATCCTCCTGCAAAGCTAAAAGTGAATCATATACAATCCATTGATTCTCGGTTCATCTGCATATACGACACTGGGGTCAAAAAGATTTCGGACTGCGGCCCGTGCGTTAACCCGGTTTGTCTGTTGGACAAGTGAAAGGAATCGAAATGGAAATCCGGAAGGGGGATATCCTGCCTTTGCTGTTGCAATACAGGCACCCAACAGGATTGCAATACATGATACAGAATCAAATCCGTCAAAATGAAGAATTGCTCTCATGCGACAATCTGGAGATTTTACGATGAAACAGAAGGTACAAAGAATAAATTGATATTTCTGTATCCTTCCGATGCGCTTCAACGCTCACATGGGATTCTCAAATTGATAGAAGCGTAAGCCTTGCGTGGGTTGCTGTTCTAGAGGGCAATACGCCGGAGGCTGGAGAGAACGAGCACTCAACCAGTCTGCTGCGAGTCCTGCTGCTCCAAGAACTGTTCGTCTGCTACCATGGGACTCACCTCTTTCTGATAGCGTTTTTTTGAACGCTCGGCTGGAAAGGAAGATGTTGCTTTCAGCAGTCTTGCTCACCGAGGATCGTTGCCGGAAACGAGAACGCGTGTGACTAACCCATTGGATTCACTACTTTCTTAAGGAATAGGAAATCGTTTGTATGACCGGAGTAGACATTCCGATCAACCGGAACAGTTTGTTATCTGCCCATTGGAGACACCACTTTCGAAAGGTTTTTTGTCATTTGGAACAAATGATTCATTTGCCCATCGGAAACACCACTTTCTAAAAAAGATGCTAAGAACAAATACTTACCTGCCCATTGGATTCACCACTTTCTCGCGGATGGAAGATTGCGTGACCGATGGAATCGGTCGCTTTCGGCTGTGCGTCAACTACTGGCATCGGCATCACCGCTTTCCATTTGGTTTATAAAGACCAGCCATCAGGATGTCTGATATGTCTTGGCTGTTCTTTATCGTGGTTATATAATAGCACGGGAATGAAGATTTGTCAACATGTTTTGCAACTTTTTTTAATATAAATGGATAAAATCTTGAAAAAGAAAAGAATTTTTGAATTTTTTCAAATAGTATTGATTTTTTGTAACAACCGTGCTATACTATAAGCACTGAGGGCACGAAAATGTGTATACTCGTTGTGATTGATTTGAAAATTATAACAAGTTGTATATAGGAATGACAGGCAGACTTGGCTGTGCGGCGGAGCGAAAACGCTCGGTAGCGGCACGGCCTGTTTTTGTGTCCGCCGCAATATCAGCAAGTTGTGGAAAACAACTCGCGGAATTGGCGTAAATTTGTTTCCTTTTCTTCTCGCATATGCGGCGCATTTGACGTATAATAGAACAGAATACAATCATGGGCAGATGCCCAATGACTTTACGATACAGAGGTTCTTGATTTTATGAATAAAATGAACGTCATGGTAGTGTTCGGCGGCGTGTCCTCCGAGCACCCGATTTCCTGTATTTCGGCAGCATCCATTCTGCGGAATATAGACAAGGAAAAATACACAATTTATCCGGTAGGCATCACCCGCGACGGCGCTTGGCGTCTGATTGAGTCCGAGGACTTTGACAGCATCGAGCACGACACGTGGGAACAGAACGACAAAACGGTTCCGGCGGTTTTGTCTCCGGACAGAAAGACCCACGGTCTCATCGTCATGCGTGAAACCGGCACGGAGATCATTCATGTAGACTGCGTGTTCCCGGTGATGCACGGCATCGGCGGCGAGGACGGCACCATTCAGGGTCTGTTGGAGATGGCGCATATTCCGTATGTCGGCCCGGGTGTTGCGGCATCCGCCTGCTCGATGGACAAGAGCCTGACCAAGGTGGTTGTTGAGCAGGAGGGCGTGCGGCAGGCTGCGTTCTATCTGGCGCGCAGACATGCCTTTGCAAAGGACGCAGAGGCGGAGTGCGCACAGGCAGAGCAGAAGCTGGGCTCGTATCCGGTATTTGTCAAGCCGTGCAGCGAGGGTTCTTCCGTCGGCGTATCCAAGGCGACGGATCGCGCATCGCTCAAGGCAGGCCTTGCTGAGGCATTCAAGTACGATTCGAAGGTACTGGTCGAAGAATTTATCGACGGCCATGAAATCGAGGTTGCCGTGCTCGGCAACGAGGAGCCGACAGCAACCTTTGCCGGCGAAATTGCACCGAGTCAGGAGTTTTACACCTTTGAAGCCAAGTATGTAGACGGCACATCCGGTCTGTATATTCCGGCGCACATCAGCGAAAAGGCCATGCAGACGGTGCGGGAGGACGCTGTGCGCGTGTACCGCGCGCTGGGCTGCAAGGGTCTGTCCCGCGTAGATTTCTTCTGCACCTATGCAGAGGACGAAATCGTGTTCAACGAGATCAACACCATTCCGGGCTTTACAAACATCAGCATGTATCCGAAGCTGCAGGAGCACATGGGTCTTGCCTATGCCGATCTCATTGACAAGCTGATTGGCTTTGCAATGGAGCGGTATGATGGATAACAGAGCGATTGGCGTTTTTGATTCCGGCTTAGGCGGTCTGACGGCGGTTCGTCAGCTGCACCGCGTCATGCCGAACGAAGACATTATTTATTTTGGCGATACCGGCCGCGTGCCGTACGGCTCGCGCGGACGCCAGACCATCATCAATTATACCCGTCAGGACACCGCATTTTTGACCAAGCACGACATCAAGGCAATTGTTGTTGCCTGCGGCACCGTCAGCTCGGTGGCGCTGGATGTGGTCAAGGGAGAAAATACGCTGCCGATGGTCGGTGTTGTCAAGCCGGCATGTCATGCGGCACTCAGGTGCACCAAAAATGACCGCGTGGGCATCATCGGCACGCGCGGCACCATCCAGAGCGGCTCATATGAGGCGCGTCTGCACACACAGCGTCCGGGCATTGAGACCATTGCCCGCGCCTGCCCGCTGTTCGTTCCGCTGGTAGAAAACGGACGCTTTTCTCCGGACGACAAAGTGGTGCAGCTGATTGTAGAGGAATATCTCGCAGACATCAAGGACTTTGGTGTGGACACGCTGATTCTCGGCTGTACCCATTTCCCGCTGCTGCGCGAAGCCATCCACCAATTTATGGGGGACAAGGTGACACTCGTTGATGTCGGCGCAGAGGCGGCGGATTACGTCAAGACGTTTATCGACCGCGCAGAGGATCGCACCGGAAATACAGAGTATTATGTTTCAGACGATATTGACAGTTTCGATGAGCATGCAGAGATGTTCTTGGGAGAACCGGCAGGCGTGCACGCGCAGCTCGTTGACATCACGGCGTATGGAAAGTGAGGCGATGGCATGGGAACCAAAACGGATACATCCATGAAAAAAGACGTCATCATTACCATTGCGAGCAAGCAGAACTTTGAGGGCTGCGAGCCGGATCATATCAATCTGATTACGGCGGGACGGCTGTACCGCCGCAACGGCAAGTACTTTATTTCGTATGAGGAGAGCGAGCTGACGGGCATGGAAGGCACGCGCACGACGCTCAAGCTGGAGGACAGACAGGTGACCATGACGCGCACCGGCACGCATCCGGCACAGATGCTGTTTGCGGAGCACAAGCGGCACGTCGGCCTGTACCAAACCGACGTCGGTTCGCTGGCTGTCTCGACGCACACGTCACAGCTGATTAACGACATCGGCGAGAACGGCGGCAAGTTGTCTATTGACTACACAGTAGAAATTGATTCGAATCTTGCCGGCACGCACCGCTTTGAAATGGCGGTCACACCGGCCGGTAAGATGCAGTAAAAAACGAGCAACGGGCGGAAATTTTGCATTTTCGCCCGTTTCGGGCGCTTTTTAGGCGCCTTGAATAGGATAGAAACCAAACAAGAAAGGCACGATGATATGAATTTAATCGAACAGGCAAAGAAGCAGGCAGCACAGGCTGTCCTGAACGCATATCACGCAGCAGTGCAGGCTGGCGAGCTTCCGGAAGCAGAGGTTCCGGCTGTTGCTGTTGAGATTCCGAAGGACACCAAAAACGGCGACTATGCATCCTCTTTTGCCATGCAGTGCGCGCGTCCGCTGCACATGGCTCCGCGCAAGATCGCAGAGAGCATCACCGCACACATCTCACTGGATGACAGCTACTTTGAAGAAATTTCCATCGCAGGCCCGGGATTTTTGAATTTCCGCCTCGGCAAGAAGTGGTATGCAGATGCCATTGCGCTGGTTGCACAGATGGGCAAGGACTACGGCAAGACCAAGGCTGAGCATCCGGAAAAGATCATGGTAGAGTTCGTTTCCGCCAATCCGACCGGTCCGATGCACATGGGCAACGCCCGCGGCGGCGTACTCGGCGACTGTCTGGCAGAGGTTCTGACTTGGGCGGGCAACGATGTCACCCGTGAGTTCTATATCAACGACGCAGGCAATCAGGTGGATAAGTTCGCGCACTCCGTAGAGGGCCGCTATATTCAGCAGCTCAAGGGAGAGGACGCCATCGAATTTGATGCGAGCTGGTATCAGGGCGCGGACATCAAGGAGCTGGCTGCCGATCTGATTCAGATGCACGGCGACAAGCTGCTGGAGATGTCTGGCGAGGAGCGCCGCAAGGTCATCGTAGAATATGGCCTGCCGACCAACATCGCGCGGATGCAGCGCGATTTGGAGCGATATAAGATTCATTATGACGTATGGTTCCGAGAGAGCGGCCTGCATTCCTCTGGTTATGTCGAAGAGACCGTCAAGATGCTGGCTGACAAGGGCGCAACTTACGAAAAGGAAGGCGCTCTGTGGCTGCGTTCCACCGATTTCGGTTGCGAAAAGGATGACGTGCTGCGCCGTGCAAATGGTTTCTATACCTATTTTGCGGCAGACATCGCATATCATAGAAATAAGTTCGAGAAGCGCGGCTTTGACCGTGTCATCAATATCTGGGGCGCAGACCATCACGGTCATGTACACCGTCTCCAGAGCGCGCTGGATGCGCTGGGTCTGGACGGCAGCCACCGTCTGGAAATCGTGCTCATGCAGCTGGTTCGCATGATGCAGGGCGGCGAAGTGGTTCGTATGTCCAAGCGTACCGGCAAGAGCCTGACGCTGAGCGACCTGCTGGATGAGATTCCGGTAGATGCAGCGCGCTACTTCTTCAACTCCCGTGCCGCAGAGACTCAGATGGAATTTGATCTGGATTTGGCTGTCAAGCAGGACAGTGACAACCCGCTGTACTACTGCCAGTATGCGCATGCGCGTATTTGCAGCCTGCTGCGCAAGATGGAGGAAGAAGGCGTGACAGTGCCGGAACAGGCAGACATGACGGTTCTGAGCGAAGAAGAAGAGCTGGCACTGGTCAAGCAGATCAGCCTGCTGCCGGAGGAAATTATCGGCGCAGCAGCCGACCGCGATCCGTCCCGCCTGAACAAGTACGCAGTTGCCCTGTGTGCGCAGTTCCATCGCTTCTACAATGCGTGCCGCATCAAGGAAGCGGAGGACGAAGTGCGTGACGCACGTTTGGTTCTGTGCCGCGCAGCGCGCCAGACCATCTATAATGTACTGACAATGATTGGTGTAGAAGCACCGGAGCATATGTAAATCGCCTGATACGGGCAGAAGGAGAGAACATGGAACCCGTTCCTTTATGTAGTGGGGAAGTTATCGTAACAGTAGAACATCCGGCACAGATGATGTCTGTGGACTGGAACACCTGCCGCGCCAACGCGATTGTCGTGCCGGATGCGATGAGCATTCCGGCGGTCAAGAGCCACGCGGGCGGCAGACCCGTCGGCATGCTCATCAATGCGGACGGCTGGAATCCGGAGGAGGACATCGGCGCAGAATGGCCGTCGGAACGTCTGATCGGACGATTCAAAAACATCGTCAGCCGCGCGACACACGAAGAAGCCGATTTTATCTATCTGCGCATGCGGCAGAATCTGCATGTCTTGCGCGCCGCTGTGCTGGCGGTGACAGACCAGTGCGGTCTGGGCATTCTGGCAGAGATTCCGGTCGATGAGGACAGGCGCACCGCGGACGATTCCTCGGCACTCGCCGTGATGGGCATTTTGCAGCGCATCGGCGTGGCGGGCATCATTCTCGCCGGAGAACCGGCGGACGTCGACGACGTCATTGAAGAGCTGGCGCCGTATGCGAATATCGCACTCGGCGTGTCTGTTGAGCCGCACGAGCTGGATCAGATGCAGCATCTGGAAAGCGTGGAATTTTATCACACGAGCGAGGAAGATGACATCGAGCGCATTTTGCGCCGCGTGCCGACCTGCGACGGCGCCAATGAGCCGGCGGCAGATGAGGATTATATCCTCGCGCCGGTGGGAGAACACGTGCATTTTGTCGATGCGACCATTGACATTTCCGACCCGATTGATTTGGAAGATCATTTTGGGGAGACGCTGCTGGATCTCGAAGATCAGTGGTCCGGCGCGCTCAAGCTGGAAATCAGCACGTCGTATGATGTGCATTTGCTCGCCGAAAATCAGGTGATGCTCAATCGTCCGGTCTGTCTGGAGGCGGAAGATCCGGAGCTGCTGGAAGAAGCCCTGCGCGTGTTTGACGGTATCGCGCTGTATGATGGAACGTGGGAGCTGGACGAAAATACGTTGGAGTATTTTTGCCGGCATTATGGCATGGTATCTTTGTAAGATATGTGAAAGCGCAGATGGGGGCTTTCCCTGTCTGCGCTTTTTAGAAATCAGGAGGAATCATATGAATAACTGGACAGAAGTGACGATCTGGACATCGACGGCAGGCATCGACGCCGTGACCGGCATGCTGATGGATCTGGGCATAGATGGCTTTGTCATTGAGGATTCGCAGGATTTTGAGGATTTTCTGCATGACACCGAGATATACTGGGACTATGTGGATGAAAAGCTGTCGCAGGAGAAAAAAGACGCGGAGACCAACGTAAAGATTTACGTGGAGGACAGTCCGGCGGGCGCAGAGATGCTCGCGCAGGTCAATGCCGGTCTGGCTGAGCTGCGTGCCCGCGACACGGAGAAGGCATTCGGCCGCTGTGTGACGGAACTGGCTTCTATCCGTCAGGAGGACTGGGAAAACAACTGGAAGCAGTATTTCAAGCCGTTCCGCGTCGGCGAGACCTTCCTCATCAAGCCGTCTTGGGAGCAGTGCGAGCCGGAAGAGGGACGCAGAATTTTGGAGATTGACCCGTCATCCAGCTTTGGCACGGGCACGCACAACACGACACAGCTGTGCATCTGCGAGCTGGAGCGTCTGGTAAAGTCGGGAGACCGCCTGCTGGATATGGGCTGCGGCAGCGGCATTTTGTCCGTGGCGGCGCATATGCTCGGCGCGGAGGATGTGACCGCTGTGGATATTGACCCGAATGCCGTGCGCATTGCGGCGGAAAACGCAGAGAAGAATGGTTTTGCGCTGCATACCGGTGTCGGCGATGTCATTGGCGATGCAGAGCTGTCTGCGCGCATTGGCGGAGACTATGATATTATCGTTGCAAATATCGTGGCGGACGTCATCATGGGCATGCAGGACATTCTCAAGAGCAAGCTCAAGCGCGAAGGCACGCTGATTGTATCCGGTATCATCGCGCCGCGCGCAGATGAGGTACAGGCGTCGCTGCTCGGCGCAGGCTTTGTGCTGGATCGCCGCGATCAGTCCGGCGATTGGGTTGCGATGACGCTGCATCAGGCGTAATATATTCATAGATAAAATCGGGAGGGCAGAGACGATGCGAAAGAAACTCATCAAATGGAGTGTGGTGGTGTGCATGGTCGCTGCCCTTCTGCTGTTTTTGCGCTGGAAGCTGCCGGCAAAGCAGGATGTTTCCCTCGCGGAAACCAGCTTGGCGGCGGCGGATGACCTCGCGGTGTCGTATCGGGATGGGCAAAACAGCCTGATGTTCCGCAGCAAGGACATTTCTGAACAGGAGGTCTATCATCTGCTGCAGGCGGGAGAGCCGTATTTGTCCAATTTGGAGACAGAGACCTATCAAAACGGCGCACTGCGGCTGACATGGAACATTCCGAGCAGGCAGGAGCAGGATGACGGACTCGAAGCCGCACGCAAGCTGGGCGCGCAGGCCGTACAGGGACAGATTACCATTACCGGCAAATTGCAGGCGATACACGATGCCTTGATTCGCGGGTGTGTGTACACGGAAAACGGCGAGCTGCGCACGCAGATGGCGGCGGGAGCCGTGCAGGACAAAAAAGCCGTGTGCGCGGGCTATGCGCGCGCCTTTCAGGCGATGTGCGACGGCGCCGGTCTGGATGTGTATTATGTGGAGGACGATGACATGACGCACGCGTGGAACGCGGTGCGCCTGTACGGGACGACGTATTTTATCGACTGCACCTATGACGATCCGGTGCCGGACGGCGGGGAAAAGGTCTGTCAAAGCTACTTTATGCTGACCGCAGATGAGATGAAGCAGACACACACTTGGAATGCGGAATTGTATGAGGATTATCTGGACAGCCGTTATCCGGAAAATTTTGCGTATATCCAGCGGATGCAGGATTTGCAGCTGGCGGATGCTGGACTGCGCGCCGGTGATTGTGATAAAAATGCATCATCTGGGGAGATCACGCAGCTCAACAAGCTGCTGGACACAACTGTTGCGGACAGCGAAGAAAAAATTTCCCGCGGCGAGCTGTATAAAAAGGGATATCAGGCGCTCAGCGAGGAAGTGGATGGAGAAAAACGCATTGAACGGCTCATTAACAATTACACCGTTCCAATGCTTGTGGCGCGTAAAATGGGCTTTTAGGGCGAAAAAATGCAACTTTTTTGTAGTATAAAAAAGATACAAGAAAAAACATAAAATTTTTTAAAAAAAGTGTTGACATTTGGCGCTCCAGGCTATATAATAAACATCGTCATCTGGCAAGAGCAACGACGAAAGAGAAACAACAAGCCAGAGTACAAAATATAGTATGGCGGTATAGCTTAGTTGGCTAGAGCGTCCGGTTCATACCCGGAAGGTCATTGGTTCAAGTCCAATTACCGCTACCACTATGGCCCGTTGGTCAAGCGGTTAAGACACCGCCCTTTCACGGCGGTAACACGAGTTCGATTCTCGTACGGGTCACCAATGGAAGTTTAGCTCAGCTGGGAGAGCATCTGCCTTACAAGCAGAGGGTCACAGGTTCGAGCCCTGTAACTTCCACCAAGTAAAAAAGCACTCCAGATTTGGAGTGCTTTTTTGTTTTTTCTGAGAAAAAACAAAAGGAGGACGGCATGAAGGAAAGTTCGACAAGAAAGCGGCGGTTTGCGATTGCAGCCGTGCTGGTGCTTGTCCTGTTTGCACTGGGACGGTTTTTGCAGCACCCGCCGTCTGCGATGGATGTTTTGTCCGGTGCAACCAAAAGGACGCAGACCGCGGAGCTTGCGGATGCCTATGCGCTGGGCATGCCGCAGGATATGGAGCGCGGGGAGCAGGAGGCGGTAGCTGCGCTTGCTGCCGGTCAGGAGACACAGGACAGCTTGCCGGATTCGGTGCTGCTCACGGTGTCTGAGCAGGATGAGGCGGCACAGAAATACGCGCGCAAGCTGGCGCGCGCGCTGGAACGCAACGGTACGGATTGCCGCGTACAGACGCAATCGGATGCGATGCTGCGCGCATTTGCCAAAGAGGGAAAATTGCAGCTGTTTTTGATTGCACGCGATCAAATTGGACGCAAGCAGACACAGGCATATACCGTACGGGAACTGACACGGGAAGAAATGGAGGCGGTTCGGTGAGAAAGCTCAATACGATTGTGTCGGTCTTGCTGATAGTCGTGTTTTTGCTGCATGGCGTGCTGAGTAGCTTTATGCTACTGGGCGTGGGCCAGACCGGCGGAAAGATGCTCGCGCATATCGGCATGCTGCTGCTTTTTCTGCATCTGTGCATCGGGGTTCGTCTGACGATTCAGACGGTTCGGACCAAACAGGGCTTCGCGTACAGCAAACAAAACGCGCTGTTCTGGACGCGCAGAGCCAGCGGCTTGGCGATTTTGATTCTTGTTTTCTTTCACATGGGCGCGTTTGGCAGCGTGGAGGACGGACTGTATATTCTGACGCCGTTTACAACCGTGAAGCTGCTCACGCAGCTGCTGCTGATTGCGGCGCTGTTTGTACATATCTTCGTCAATGTGCGTCCGCTGCTGGTTTCTCTGGGCGTCATTACATATAAAGAGCGGCGCGGCGATTTGTTTTTGATGTTATCCATCCTGCTGTTGTTTATGGCGGGATCTGTCGTAGTGTACTATATTAGGTGGCATGTATGAAAAAGACATTGTTGATTGTTGGCGCGGGGCTTGCCGGGCTGTCTGCGGCTTGGACGGCGGCGGAGCAGGGACAGCAGGCGATTTTGGTGTCTGCGCAGCCGTCGGAACGGGCGCAGTCGGTCATGGCGGAGGGCGGCATCAATGCGGCGCTGGACACCAAGGGAGAAGGCGACACGCCGCAGCAGCATGAGGCGGATACCCTGCGCGCTGCGTGCGGTTTGGCAAATCCGCAGGCGGTGCATGGACTGACGCAGGCGGCGCCGTCGCTCGTCCGGCAGCTGGATGCGCTCGGCGTGCAGTTTAACCGCACCGAACAGAATGACATAGACGTGCGCGCGTTTGGCGGACAGAAAAACAAGCGCACGGCATTTGCACAGAGCGATACCGGCAAACAACTGGTTACCGCGATGATTGACGCGGTGCGCCGCTGGGAAGTCAAAAAAAGCGTTGCGCGGCTGGATCACCATGTCTTTGAAACCCTGCTGCTGGATGGAAACACCTGCGGCGGCTGCGTGGTGCGCGATACCTATACCGGCGAACACATGCCGATTCAGGTGGATGCCGTCATCATGGCGTGCGGCGGCATGCACGGATTGTTTGGCGATACGACGGGTTCTCTTGCCAATACCGGCGAGGCGGTCGCGGAGTTGTTTCGATTGGGCGTACCGCTTGCCAACGCCGAGATGATACAGTATCATCCGACGACGGCGAAGCGCGGCGGCAGACGGCTGCTCATCAGTGAGGCGGCGCGCGGCGAGGGCGGCAGATTATACGCGCTGCGCGACGGAAAACCGTGGTATTTTATGGAAGAACGCTATCCGGAGCTGGGCAATCTGATGCCGCGCGATGTGACTGCGCGGGAAATTTGGCGCGTGCGGCAGCAGATGCTGGTTTATTTGGATATGACGCAACTGTCCGGCGAGGTGTTTGCACACAGACTGTCCGGTCTGCGCGAGGATTGCATCACGTATTTGGGATTGGATCCGAAAAAACAGCCGATTCCGGTCGAGCCAGGCATTCATTATTTTATGGGCGGCTTGCGCGTCGATGCACAGCACCGCACGAGCGTGCGCAATTTGTATGCGGCGGGAGAGTGCTGTGCGCAGTATCACGGAGCCAATCGCTTGGGCGGCAATTCACTGCTCGGCGCGATTTACGGCGGAAAAATTGCCGCCCAGACGGCGCTGGCAGAGGCGGACGGCAGTGCGCATACCTGTCAAATCACACAGGCAGGAACACAGACGCCGCTGCAGGAACAGCAGGTTCTGCACCGTGCGCTGCTGGATGGGCTGGGTGTTGTGCGCACGCAGGAGAGCATGGAACGAGCCCTGCACACGGTACAATCGCTGTCCGGCAATCTGGCGCTGCTGGGACAGGCGGTTCTGCGCAGTGCACTTGCACGCAGAGAGAGCCGCGGGGCACAGTTCCGCGCGGATTATCCCGAGACAGAACACAAATACTGTGCGGCGGCGGTGGCGCACTATCAGCAGGGAAATCTTTCTATCACGTGGGGTGATGTGACGATATGACGTATGAAATTCAAATCAGACGGCAGAACAGCGCACAGGACGCGGTGTACTGGCAGACATTTTGCTGTGAGAGCGACGGCAATGCCTCGGTTGCGGATGCCCTGCGCGCGCTGAATGCGCGGACGCCGCTGCTGGATGCAGCAGGGACACCGGCGCAGCCGATTGGCTGGGAATGCAGCTGTCTGGTGCGCAAATGCGGTGCCTGCGCGATGCGCATCAACGGGGTGCCGCGTCTGGCGTGTTCCGTGTTTTTGCGCGACATCAAAAGCGGCAGGCTGCTGCTTGAACCGCTGCGCAAATTCCCGCTTGTGCGCGACTTGATTGTGGATCGGCGCGTGATGTTTGACCGGCTCAAAGAGATGCAGGTGTGGCTGGACGGCGAGGCGGATAAGCATCCGCGCACGCACGCCGCGCGGTATCAGTCGGCGCGGTGCTTGCAGTGCGGCTGCTGCTTGGAGATTTGCCCGAACTTTTGTGCCGAGCAGCCGTTCGGCGGGGCGGCAGCGGCGGTAAATGCGTTTCGTGTGCTGGATCAGGAAACAAATGCGGCGCATAAGCGGGAGCTGATGCAACAGTATCGCGCGAGCTATTATGAGGGCTGCGGCAAGTCGCTGGCGTGTCAGGATATTTGTCCGGCAGGCATTCCGGTAGAGGAGCTGCTGGTGCGCTCGAATGCCGCGGCGGTTTGGAGACGATAACAGCATAGAAAACAGCGGCATGCGTGCCGCTGTTTTTTTGTGCCGGAAAGCGTATTTGTGCCCGCAGCTTCGACGGACTTTTTGGCTGCGCTTGGATATACTGGGAACATGAAACAGGAGGCGCGAATACATATGCTCGAAAAACAGAAACAACAAAAACGAACAGGAAGTATGCAGACCCGAAAGCGCGGCGTGTCCGCGCTGTATGTCATCGGGGCGGCGCTGCTGTCCTGCGCACATATTACAGGTGTCGGCGCGCCGTTTGGCGTGGCATTTGCCGCGGCGGCGTGTCGGGCAGGATATGGATTTGGCGCCGTGCTCGGCACGTTTGCGGGCTATCTGCTGTCTATGCAGGGCGCAGAGGGCGTACCGTATG
The DNA here is from genome assembly GCF_018918345.1 of Butyricicoccus intestinisimiae. Classification (NCBI taxonomy): domain Bacteria; kingdom Bacillati; phylum Bacillota; class Clostridia; order Eubacteriales; family Butyricicoccaceae; genus Butyricicoccus; species Butyricicoccus intestinisimiae. The sequence goes on along the minus strand of NZ_JAHLQI010000002.1, from coordinate 303,264 downwards.
CGGGCGCGGCGCTCATGACGCTGGCGGCGGCGACGATTTTTTTTGGCACACGCCTTCTGTCGGCGCGGTGGTTCTTTCCGATCATGGCTGCGGTATCCGTCGCGGCAACAGGGGCGGTATTTGCCTTTGCGGACGGTGTGGAGTGGCACAAAGCGCTGTTGTTTGCGTGCCGCGTTGTGCTGGCAGGCGGCACGGCGTATTTTTATGAGGCTGCCTTGGACACCACGCGCGGACGGCCGCAGGTGGTGCGGTTTGGCGGCATGCTGATTTTGACGGCGACGCTGCTCATGGCGGCGTATCCGTTTACCGTGGCAGATCTCGTTTGTCCGGCGCGCATCGCGGGCATTTTTGTGGTGATGGCAATTGGTTATATGGGCGGATTTTCGTACGGCGCCGCCAGCGGCGTCGGCATTGGCGTGGCGATGGACGCGGCGGGCGGTGTCGGGCTGTATTATGCGGGCGTCTATGCAGTCGCCGGTATGGCTGCGGGATTTTTCTCGCGCGGCGGACGCGTGGTGTTTGCGGCGGCGTTTGTCCTGACGCATGCGGCGGTGCATCTGCTGGGCGGTCAGGCGGCGTATTTGTCGGGCATATATGAATGCTTTGTCGCATCCGTGTGCTTTGTCCTGCTGCCGGAGAGCGTGTGGGAGGAATGGAAAGACCGCCTGCTGCCGATGGATCCCAAGCCGACGGATTATGCGGCGCGCGTCAGCCGGTTGGCGAATCACTATGCGTCGGTGGCATCAGACGCCTTTTCAGAGATGTATCAGGCGATGGCAAACAGCGGCAAGGTGCGCAAAGAAGAAAATGACCTCGGCGCGGTGTTTGACCGGACGGCGGATCGGGTGTGCCGCCGCTGCTCGGCACGGGAAAATTGCTGGGAGCGGGACAAGCTGGCGACGCTGCGCACGCTGGATTCCATCTCCGGACCGCTTTTGCGAACCGGACACATCAGCAGCGGCGATTTTCCGGGGCATTTTGCGGCGCAATGCCTGCGATTTTCGGATTTTGTGCTTGCGCTCAATGAGGGCATGGACGCGCTGTTTCAGCGCAGACAGACGCAGAAGAAAAATGAGGCGGGAAGAAAGCTGATTGCACAGCAGTATGCCGGTGTGACTGGGATTCTCAAACAGGTGGGAGAGAGCATGCGCAGTGGCACGGAGATTCTTCCGGCGCAGGAAAAGGAGCTGCGGACATACGCAGAGGCATTTGGCCGCGTGCGGACGGTCGCCGCGTGGAAGGATCGGCGCGGCCGGCTGCATCTGGAGCTGACGGGCGAGTGTGTGCAGCGCATTTTGCGCAGTCAGGAGGGCTTTACGTCCGGTTTGGGCGCGCTCATGCATGTCACGCTGACAAAACCCGAAACGCAGTATGATTCCGGAGGCATGCGGCTGATGTTCCGCGAGCAGGAGCCGTATTATATCACGGTTGGCATCGGGACGCGCACGCGGGAGGGACAGCAGATTTCCGGTGACTGCGTGCGCTATTTTACGACGGAGGAGGGCATGGCATGTGTGATTTTGTCGGACGGCATGGGCTCCGGAGAACAGGCGCGGGAGGAATCCGAGAGCACCGTGCGCATGGCGGAGCGATTTTTGCGCGCGGGAATTTCGGCGGCGGACTGTGTGCGCACCATCGGACCGGCGCTCAAGCTGCGCACGCAGGGAAAGAAGTTTGTGACGCTGGACATCAGCACGATTGATTTGTTTACCGGTGAGGCGGTGTCCGTCAAATGCGGCGCGGCGCCCAGCTTTGTGCGCGCCGCAGACGGCGATGACAGTGTGCGCGTGCGGCGCATTTTGTCCAGCACGCTTCCGGCGGGGCTGGAAGAAGCCGGAGATATGGACGTGACACAGTTCCGGATGGGCAGTCAGGACGCGCTGGTGCTGCTCAGCGACGGCATTGTAGATGCGGACGGCAGCAATGCGGGCTGGGTAGAGGAATTGCTGGCGGACAGCGTGAAGCTGTCTGCGCGGGAGCTGGCGGCGCGCCTTGTGCTCGAAGGCTCTGCGCGCGGCGCACCGGATGACATGAGCGCAGTGGTTGTGTATCTCGGCAAGAGAGCACAGCGGGAGATGCAAGAAGCAGGGGGATGATTCCGCCTGCTTTTTTGCGTGTGTGAATAGAATGTAAAACTGTCGGCGAGCGCTTGCATCTGTCGGAAAAAGAGACTATGATAATTCCAGAAGAGAACGGAAAGGAGTATGCAATGCTGATGCACATTGCGCCGCTGTTGGCGCTGACACCGGAAATCAAACAGGAACTATATCCCATTCTGCTGTTCTTGGGCATGTTTGCCGTTGTGTTCGGACTGGGCGGCACGCTGGTTCGCCGCCTGCCGCGCAAGCCGGGCTCTATGCTGGATGAAATTCTCAGCGAGAAATGGGAGGACGAGCAAGAGGACGAGCGAGAAAACGCAGACGAGCAGCATACACAAGAGAAAGAATAAGATACCGCGAAACCCGCATCGAAAGTGAGGTCAGGGGAACCGTGGATGTCAATATGATTATGGACTGGATCGCCAAATACGGCGCCGTTGTTTTTTTGGTCATTACCTGCCTGGAGGCGATGAACTGCCCCGGCATGCCGGCGGGCGTTGTGCTGCCTGCGGCGGGAATCTATGCCGCGAGCGGAAAGATATCCCTGCTTTTTGTCATTTTTCTGACGGTAATCGGCGGTATGGCGGGAACTGCGGCGATGTATTATATCGGCCGGCTGGGCGGACATTCGCTCATGCACTGGCTCAAGGCGCGCGGTCCGAAAATCAAAAACGGCTGTGAGCGGTGTGAGGAATATTTACAGCACAGAAGCTTTGTGAAAATTTTTATCGGGCGGATGCTGCCGGTGGTGCGGACGCTGCTGCCGCTTCCCGCCGGTGTCTGTGAGGTAGAGCCTGTCTCATTTCTCAGCGCCAGCGCGCTGGGCATTCTGTGCTATAACGCGGCGTTCGTCAGCGCGGGCTATTTTCTGGGACACGCCCTGATATGACTGACAATGAATCCGAGGTCTTCCGGTTTGCGGGAGACCTTTTTGCTTGTCAAATTTGCGAAACAATGCTACACTGATACTAAATATATCTGATAGAACAAATAGCAGGAGAAATTATATGACAGGGTTTTGTATTGGACAGGTGAACATTGACGGACGGTTTATCATGGCGCCGATGGCAGGTGTGACGGATCGGGCGTTTCGGCAGATTTGTCGGGAGTGCGGCGCGGCGGCAACCATCAGTGAGATGATCTCCACACAGGCCCTGCTGTTTCAGGACAAAAAGACGCGGGAGCTGCTGTCGCTGGCACCGGCGGAAAAGCCGGGCTGGGTGCAGATTTTCGGCAGCAATCCGGCGTATATGGCGGACGGTGCCAAAAAAGCACTGGACATTTCCGGTGCGCAGCTGCTTGACATCAATATGGGCTGTCCGGCACCGAAGATTGTCAAGGGCGGTGACGGCAGTGCGCTGATGTGCCAGCCTAAGCTGGCGGAAGAAATTATCCGCGCTGTGGTGCAGGCCGTCGATGTGCCGGTGACCGTCAAATTCCGCAAGGGCTGGGATGCAGACAGCCAGAATTATTTGGATTTCGCCAAGATGGCGGAGGCGGCGGGCGCGGCAGCCATCACGCTGCACGGGCGCACGCGGGCGCAGATGTATGCCGGCAAAGCGGATTGGGATGCCATTGCACAGGTCAAGCGCGCTGTGTCGATTCCGGTCATTGCCAACGGTGATGTGGACAGCGCACAAAAGGCAATGGATATTTTGCAGGCAACCGGCGCGGATGCCGTCATGATTGGCCGCGGCGCGCTGGGCAATCCGTGGCTGTTCGGTCAGTGCAATGCGCTGCTGGCGGGCGAAGACATTCCGCCGCTGCCGCCGCTGCGCGAGCGGCTGGAAACCGCACGCAGACAAATTGTTCTGGCGGCGGAACAAAAGGGAGAACACATTGCCATGTTGCAGGCGCGCAAGCACATCGCGTGGTATCTCAAGGGCGTGCGCGGAACCAAAAAGCTCAAGGCGGGCATTTCCGAGCTGAACTCGTTTGAAGAACTGGATGCCATGCTGACAGAGGCGGCAAAACTGGAGGGGTAAAGCATGTTTGACGAAAATAGTCTGGTAGAACGCGTGCTCAGCGGGGATGAGGATGCGTTCGCTCGGCTGGTTGCTCGGTTGGAACCTCGCGTCTATCAGTATGCGCTGCGCTATTTGGGAGAAGAACAGGAGGCGCGGCAGGCAACCATTGAGACGTTTAATCAGGTGTACCGCAAGCTGCATCGCAACATGGAGCTGCGCCTGTCTATCTGGACGCTGCGCCTTGCGGCGGATGTCTGTGCGGACATTCAAAAGCGCAAGCGCGGCGGCAAAAGCTCCATGGCGGTCTTTCGTCTGCGCGAGATTCCGCACGGAAAGCGCGGGAAAAAACAGGCGGCGATGGATTTGGACGCTGCCATTCAGAGCCAGCTGCTGCGCCTGACCCGTCAGCAGCGCGAGGTGCTGCTGCTGCGCGATTTGATCGGATTGAGCGATGCGGAAACCGGACAGGTGCTCAAGCTGGATGTCAGCGGCGTGCGCCTGCGCATTTCGCGCGCGCGCCGCAATCTGCGCGAACTGCTTGTGCGGCAGGGCGCCCTGCCGCAGCCGGAAAAGCACGGAGAGGGCAAGGACTGCCCGCATTTCCAGGAGCTGTGCAGCCAATATGTGGACGAGTGCATTGAAGATGCAGACAAGGCGGCGCTGCTCGACCACATTCAGGAGTGCTCGCGCTGTGCGGCATATCTCAACGACCTGACGCTGATCGGCAGAGAGCTGCTGCATATGGAAGAAGAACAGGCGCCGGAAGGGCTGCGCGACGAGGTTGTCAAAAGTGCCGTTCGGCAGCAGAGAGAACGAGCAGGTCTGCGCGCGCTGGGTCTGCGCATTCCGATTGTGGCGCTGGCGTGCTTCGCGGCGATTTTTGCCGTACTGGTGTGCTCGGGCGTGCTGGGCGGTCTGTTTGTCAACACGACCAGACAAGAAACCAAGATGCAGAGCAGCGGCGCGCACGATACAAGTGTGCTGTCGGAGGATTTGAGATTGCCGGACGCCGTAACCGACATGAGCTATTCCTATGTGATTGCGGCGGCGGGCAATGCCGGTCTGCCGGAGCTTTCCGCCTCCGCGGAGCTCATCGCGGCGGAGGACGGTATGGAGTACTACCGCGTGGACGGCGGATTGGAAATCATGCAGAAGCTCGCCGAGGGCATGGAATCGGTCGGATATGAACTGGAATCCGTCAGCAATGACCAGCTGGTGATTACGCCGACGGCGTCGCAGGGGCTGTTTATCGTCATTCGGCAGGCGAAAGAGGACGAATAATGGGCGAAAATCCGGCATTTGCCGGATGATTCGGCTCGCTTTGGAAGAAAAGCACAAGCGCCTGCGCAAAAAGCGCAAAAAATCCGTCAAAAAGACGTGGATTTTCGTGGGATATTTTCTTGACTTTGCGGGCAAAATGTTATAACATATAAAAGCACTCGCAAGAAGGCGAGTGAGCGATGATGCTGGAGATTGCTGCTCAGGCAGGTAACTTCAGCGGAGTAAGTCCGACAATCGGGCGGTTGAGACAACTGCGAACTACCACCGGTATGTTCCTGTGTAAGCTCGGGACTGCCAGCGCACGCGCTGACAAGCCGACAGCCGGAACCACTGCGGTGAAATCCAAAGCCGGATTGCATAACTACACGACTGTTTTGCCCGGTTTTTCTTATGCCCAAACGTGATACACACGGAAGGGTTGCAGTTTCTCTCCGAACGCGAGGACACATTTTTATAATGTAGTGTTCGAGGAGGAAAACACACAATGGCTAACGCAGAGAAAATCAGAATCAGACTGAAAGCTTATGACCACTCGCTGATCGATCAGGCATCTGAGAAGATCGTAGAAGCTGCAAAGCGTACCAACGCTAAGGTTTCTGGCCCGATCCCGCTGCCGACCGAGCGCGAAGTCGTTACCATTCTTCGTGCAGTGCACAAGTACAAAGACAGCCGTGAGCAGTTCGAGCGCCGCACCCACAAGAGACTGATCGACATCACCGGCGCAGGCAAGAACACCGTAGAGACTCTCATGACTCTGGACCTGCCGGCTGGCGTAGAGATCGAAATCAAGCTTTAAGGAAACCACTGGACAGCCATCCAATGTGGGCTGATTCAGAAATTCCAACCATCGCCTAAGCCGCACATAGAGCGGCAAGGTCAAGTTGGTGGGCGGAAACCGCGCATCAACCAATAACCTACAAGGAGGAAACAAACATGCAAAAGGCAATCATCGGCAAGAAAATTGGCATGACCCAGATTTTCGATGCTGACGGCAAGGTAATTCCGGTTACCGTAATCGAAGCTGGCCCGTGCTCTGTCACTCAGATCAAGACTGAGGAGAAGGAAGGCTACAACGCAGTACAGCTCGGTTTTGCCGACGTAGCAGAGCGCAAGCTCAACAAGCCGCAGCTCGGCCACCTGAAGAAGGCTGGCGAGGCTGTAAAGAAGTACCTGAAGGAATTCCGCTTTGACGATATGTCTTCCTACAACCTGGGTGACGTACTCAAGGCTGACGTATTCGCCGAGGGCGACAGCGTAGACATCACCGGCATCAGCAAGGGTAAGGGCTACGCAGGCACCATCAAGCGTTTTGGTGCACATCGCTCCCCGATGAGCCACGGTGCTGGCCCGATGCACAGACATCAGGGTTCCATGGGCTCCTGCTCCGATCCGTCCCGTGTATTCAAGGGCAAGATCATGCCGGGCCACATGGGCGCAGAGCAGGTAACCGTACAGAATCTGGACGTTGTTAAGGTAGATCCTGAGATGAATATGATCGCAGTTCGCGGCGCCGTTCCGGGCCCGAAGGGCGGAATCGTATTCCTCAAGAACACCGTTAAGAACGCCTGAGGAAAGGGAAAGGAGGATACATCATGCCTATCGCATCCGTATTTGATATGACCGGCGCTAAGACCGGTGAGATGGAGCTGAACGCTGCAGTATTCGGTATCGAGCCGAACGAAGTAGTGCTTCACGCTGCTGTCAAGAATTATCTCGCAAACCAGAGACAGGGCACTCAGTCCACCCTGACCCGTACCGAGGTTCGCGGCGGCGGCATCAAGCCGTGGCGCCAGAAGGGCACCGGCCGTGCTCGCCAGGGTTCCATCCGCGCTCCGCAGTGGGTTCACGGCGGCGTAGCTCTGGGCCCGAAGCCGAGATCCTACAACTACTCGCTGAACAAGAAGACCAAGCGTCTGGCTCTGCTCTCCGCACTGTCCGCTAAGGCAGCTGCAGGCGAGATCATCGTAGTAGACGGCCTGGACATGGGCGAGATCAAGACCAAGACCTTCGCTGCATTCCTGAAGAATGTAGAGTCCACTGGCAAGAGCCTCGTAGTTACTCCGGAGACTCGCGTCAACGTGGTAAAGTCTGCTGCTAACATCCCGGGCGTACGCACGACCCCGGTAAGCACACTGAACGTATACGACATCCTGAATGCTGACAAGTTCATCATCGACAAGGCAGCAGTTGCAAAGCTTGAGGAGGTGTACGCATAATGAAGTCGGCTTACGATATCATTAAGAAGCCTGTCATCACAGAGCGTTCCATGTCCGGTATCGCTGAAAACAAGTACGTTTTCGAAGTACAGGGCGACGCAAACAAGGTAGAGATCAAGAAGGCAATCGAAGAAATCTTCGGTGTCAAGGTCGCTTCCGTTAACACCATCAAGCTTCCGGGCAAGTGGAAGAGAATGGGCGTTCACACCGGCAAGACCCCGGCTAAGAAGAAGGCAGTCGTAACCCTGACCGCTGACTCCAAGCAGCTGGAGATCTTCGAGGGTATGCTTTAATCCACACGAGGGAATGAAACGTGCCGAAGGGCACACGTTTGAAATCATCTAAAGGAGTTGAAAAACATGCCGATAAAGACCTATACTGCGTCCACCCCGTCTCGACGCAACATGACCGTAGTTGACTACAGCGGTCTTTCCAAGGTCAAGCCGGAAAAGAGCCTTCTGGAAAAGAAGAAGAAGCATTCCGGCCGTAACAGCTATGGCAGAATCACCGTACGTCACCAGGGCGGCGGTAACAAGCAGAAGTACAGAATCATTGACTTCAAGCGCAACAAGATGGACATCAAGGCTACCGTCCTGACCATCGAATACGACCCGAACCGTTCCGCAAACATCGCGCTGGTTCAGTACGAGGATGGCGAGAAGCGCTACATCATCGCACCGCAGGGTCTGTCTGTTGGCGACACTGTCATTTCTTCCACCGGCGCTGACATCAAGCCGGGCAACGCACTGCCGATCGAGAACATTCCGGTTGGTACCGTAATCCACAACATCGAGCTGTACCCGGGCAAGGGCGCTCAGCTGGTTCGTTCCGCTGGCGGCGCAGCTCAGCTGATGGCTAAGGAGAACGGCGTAGCTCAGGTACGTCTGCCGTCTGGCGAGTACCGTTATATCCGCCTGAACTGCATGGCTACCATCGGTGCCGTAGGCAATCAGGATTACAGCAACCAGAAGCTTGGTAAGGCTGGCAAGACCCGTCATCGCGGTGTCCGCCCGACCGTTCGTGGTTCTGTCATGAACCCGTGTGACCATCCGCACGGCGGCGGCGAGGGCAAGAGCCCTGTCGGACGTCCGGGCCCGGTTACCCCGTGGGGCAAGCCGGCTCTGGGTTACAAGACCAGAAAGACGAAGAATCGCACTGACAAGCAGATTGTCAGAAGACGCAACGGTAAGTAAGGGAGGACATGAAATATGGGCAGAAGCATTAAGAAGGGCCCTTTTGTGGCTCCTGAACTCATTAAGAGAGTAATTGCACTCAACGAAGCTGGCGAAAAGAAGGTTCTCAAGACCTGGTCTCGTGCATCGACTATTTTCCCGGAATTCGTTGGTCATACAATTGCTGTTCACGACGGCCGCAAGCACGTTCCGGTATACATCACCGAGGACATGGTTGGTCATAAGCTGGGCGAGTTCGTTCCGACCCGCACCTACAAGGGTCACGCTGGCAGCAAGACCTCCAACAACGGCAAGTAAGGCTGAAGGAGGATCATTATAAAATGGAAGCAAAAGCAATTTTGAGAAATGTTCGCATCGCTCCGCGCAAGGTAAAGGTTGTTTGTGACCTGATCCGCGGCAAGAACGCAGCGGAAGCAAATGCGATCTTACTGAACACTCCCAAGGCTGCATCTGAGCACTTATCCAAGCTCCTGAAGAGCGCTATGGCGAATGCTGAGAACAATCACAACATGGATCCGGAGAAGCTGTACGTAGATCAGGTCTTCGTATGCCCGGGCCCGATCATGAAGCGCATCCGTCCGATGTCTCATGGCCGCGCATTCCGCATCCTGAAGAGAACATCTCACATCACGCTGGTACTCAAAGAGAAGGAATAAGGAGGAGGTAGACTATGGGTCAGAAAGTTAATCCGCACGGTATTCGTGTCGGCGTAATTAAAGATTGGGATTCCCGTTGGTTTGCCAAGGACAATGAGTTTGGCGACCTCCTCGTGGAAGACTACAACATTCGTAAGTATCTGAAGAAGACCCTGTATGCTGCAGGCGTTCCGACCATCGAGATCGAGCGCAGCAACGGCAGAGTAAAGATCTTCATTTCCTGCGCTCGCCCGGGTATCGTTATCGGCAAGGGCGGCGAGGATATCGAGAAGCTCCGCAAGGAGATGGAGAAGATGCTGGGCAAGCCGGTATCTCTCAACATTATCGAGATCAAGAACCCGGACACCAACGCTCAGCTGGTAGCTGAGAACATTGCAAACCAGCTGGAGAAGCGTATCGCTTTCCGCCGTGCAATGAAGCAGTGCATGGGTCGCGCAATGCGCATGGGCGCAAAGGGCATCAAGATCAAGTGCGGCGGCCGTCTGAACGGCGCCGAGATCGCTCGCAGCGAGTCCTATCATGAGGGCACCATCCCGCTGCAGACCCTGCGTGCAGACATTGATTATGGTTTTGCTGAGGCAAACACCACCTACGGTAAGATCGGCGTTAAGGTTTGGATCTACAAGGGCGAAGTCCTGCAGGGCGGCCCGCGTCTGAACCGCAACATTGAGGCTCCGAAGCCGGCATTCGATCGCCGTGACCGCAGAGACCGCCGTGACCGCCGCGATCGCCGTGGTGGCTACCGCCGTCAGAGACAGGACAGACAGGAAGGAGGCAACCGCTAATGCTTCTCCCGAAGAGAGTAAAGTACCGCAGAGTACACAGAGGCCGCATGAAGGGCAAGGCTCTTCGCGGCAATAAGGTATCCCATGGCGAGTTTGGCCTGCAGGCAACTGAGCCGTGCTGGATCACCTCCAACCAGATCGAGGCAGCCCGTGTTGCCATGACCCGTTACACCAAGCGTGGCGGTCAGGTTTGGATTAAGATTTTCCCGGACAAGCCGGTTTCCAAGAAGCCGCTTGGCAGTCGAATGGGTTCCGGTAAGGGCGCTCCGGAGTACTGGGTAGCAGTTGTTAAGCCGGGTCGCGTAATGTTCGAGATCGCAGGCGTTTCCGAGGAAGTAGCTCGTGAGGCACTGCGTCTGGCATCCCATAAGCTGCCGATCAAGACCAAGTTCGTCAAGCGTGAAGAGAAGGCTGGTGAAGAATAATGAAGGCTAAAGAGATCAGAGAGCTGAGTGTTGAAGAGCTGGAAGTTAAGCTCACCGACCTGAAGAAGGACCTCTTCAACCTGCGTCTGCAGAATGCGACCAACCAGCTCGACAACCCGACGAGAATCGCAGAAGTTAAGCGCGATATTGCCAGAGTCAACACTATTCTCCGTGAGCATCAGCTGACGGAAAAGGCGTAAGGGAGGTAACTACAAATGGCTGATAGAACTTTCCGCAAGACAAGAGTCGGCAAGGTCGTTTCTGACAAGATGGACAAGACGATTGTCGTTGCTATCGCGGACAGCGTACAGCATCCGCTTTATAAGAAGATTATCAAGAGAACCTACAAGCTGAAGGCTCATGACGAGAACAACGAGTGCCGCGTAGGCGACACCGTTGAGGTTATGGAGACTCGCCCGCTGTCCAAGGACAAGCGTTGGAGACTTGTAGAGATCATCGAAAAGGCTAAGTAAGGAGGAGCGCACATGATTCAGCAGGAAACATTTCTCCGTGCTGCTGACAACAGCGGTGCCAAGGAACTGAAGTGCATCCGTGTTCTGGGCGGCTCCGCACGTAAGTATGGCAACATCGGTGACATCATCGTATGCTCGGTTCGCAAGTGCACACCGGGCGGCGGCGTAAAGAAGGGCCAGGTCGTTAAGGCCGTTATCGTCCGTTCCCGCAAGGGCCTGCGCCGTGCAGATGGCAGCTACATCCGTTTCGACGAGAATGCAGCAGTCATCATTCGTGAAGACAAAAACCCGCAGGGCACCCGTATCTTTGGGCCTGTGGCAAGAGAGCTGCGTGACAAGGACTTCATGAAGATCCTGTCTCTGGCTCCGGAAGTACTGTAAGGAGGTCGTCCGTTAATGAATACTCTGCATGTAAAGAAGGGCGACACCGCAGTCGTTCTTTCCGGTAAGGAAAAGGGCAAGAGTGGCAAGATCATCTCTGTAAACCCGAAGAAGGGTCAGGTAGTGATCGAGGGCGTTAACATGCTCACCACCCATGTCAAGCCGCGCCGTCAGGGCGAGACCGGCGGTATCGTTAAGCGCGAAGGCGCAATCCGTGCCTGCAAGGTAATGGCTGTTTGCCCGAAGTGCAACAAGAAGACCCGTCCGGCTCACAAGTTCCTGGAGGATGGCTCCAAGGTTCGCGTGTGCAAGCATTGCGGCGAAGCATACTAATTGAGGAGGTTGTAACAAATGCCAGTATTAAAGGATAAATATCAGGCAGAGGTTGCTCCTGCTCTGATGAAGAAGTTTGAGTACAAGAGCGTTATGCAGATCCCGAAGCTCGACAAGATCGTTATCAACGTCGGCTGCGGTGCAGAAGCAAACGGCAACTCCAAGGTACTTGACGCAATCGTTCGTGACATCACCATGATCACCGGTCAGCACGCCGTTGTAACCCGCGCAAAGAAGTCCATCGCAAACTTCCGTCTGCGTGAGGGCATGCCGGTAGGCGTTCGCGTAACGCTGCGCGGCGACCGTATGTGGGAGTTCCTGGATCGTTTCTTCAACATCGCTCTCCCGCGTGTACGTGACTTCCGTGGTATCAACCCGAACTCCTTCGACGGTCGCGGCAACTACGCAATCGGCCTGAAGGAACAGCTGATCTTCCCGGAAATCGAGTACGATCAGATCGATAAGATTCGCGGCATGGACATTGCAATTGTAACCACTGCAAACACCGACGAAGAGGCTCGTGAGCTGCTGTCTGCTCTGGGCGCTCCGTTCGCAAAGTAAGGAGGAGTAGAAAATGGCTAAGAAGTCTATGGTTCTCAAGCAGCAGGCAAAGCCGAAGTTCTCTACTCGTGCTTACAACCGCTGCAAGATTTGCGGTCGTCCGCACGCTTACCTGCGCAACTATGGCATCTGCCGTATTTGCTTCCGTGAGCTGGCTTACAAGGGCCAGATCCCGGGCGTAAAGAAGGCATCCTGGTAATTCATTTTTGTGAAAAACAGCTAACGGAGATCACAGGATCTACCGTTAACTGTTTCTCTATATCATTTCTGTAAACCCGCCCGCGGCTGAATTTATCTGTTTCAGCCCGGAAAAGTGGAGAGAATCACTCTCTAACTTCTGTAAGGAGGACAAAGTAATGCAGATCACAGATCCGATCGCGGATATGCTTACCCGCATCAGAAATGCGGGCACTGCACGCCACGCTACTGTTGATGTCCCGGCTTCCGGCATGAAGAAGGCTATTGCACAGATTCTTCTGGACGAAGGCTATATCAAGGACTTCAAGGTAATCGAGGGCGGTCAGGGCACCATCCACATCACACTGAAGTACAACAACAATGAGAAGGCAATCACCGGCCTGAAGCGCGTTTCCAAGCCGGGCCTGCGTGTATACGCAGGTGCTCAGGAGCTGCCGCAGGTACTGCGCGGCCTGGGTATTGCCATCATTTCCACATCTAAGGGCGTTATGACCGACAAGAAGGCTCGCGAGCTGAATGTCGGCGGCGAAGTCCTTGCATTTGTATGGTAAGGGGAGGTACTGAGAATGTCTAGAATTGGTAGAGCACCGATCACAGTACCGGAAGGCGTTGAGGTAAAGCTCGACGGCAACACCATCACCGTCAAGGGCAAGAACGGCACCCTGACCCGTGAGATCCATCCGGCAATGCATGTTGCTGTAGAAGGCAACACCATCACCGTATCTCGTTCGAATGACGAGAAGCAGAACCGTGCACTGCATGGTCTGTCCCGTTCCCTGATCAACAACATGGTTATTGGTGTAACCGAGGGCTTCCAGAAGGTTCTCGAGGTTAACGGCGTTGGCTACCGTGTATCCAAGTCCGGCAAGACCCTGACCATGAACCTGGGTTATTCCCATCCGGTAACGTTTGATGAGATTGACGGCATCACCATCACTGTTGAGGGTACCAACAAGATCATCATCTCTGGTCCGGATAAGCAGAAGGTCGGCCAGTTTGCAGCTGAAGTTCGTGAGAAGAGACCGCCGGAGCCGTACAAGGGCAAGGGCATCAAGTATGCTGACGAACATATCCGCCGCAAGGAAGGCAAGACCGGCGCAAAGAAGAAGTAAAGGAAGGTGTGCCTAAATGGTTTCAAAGAAAGACTCTAACAAGCAGCGTCTCAGACGCCATAAGAGAGTACGCGGCGCAGTTTCCGGTACTGCTCAGCGTCCGCGTCTCAACGTATTCAGAAGCTCTAAGAACATTTTTGCTCAGGTCATCGATGATGTCCAGGGCGTAACGCTTGCAGCTGCATCCACCACCGAGAAGGACTTCAGCGAGTATGGCGGCAACAAGGAAGCTGCACGCAAGGTCGGCAAGCTGATTGCTGAGCGTGCACTGGCTAAGGGTGTCGAGACTGTCGTATTTGACCGCGGCGGTTACGTATACCATGGCCGTGTCAAGGAACTCGCAGAAGGTGCCCGTGAGGGCGGCCTGAAGTTTTAATCGGAAGGAGGGAAACAAATGGCTGGAAAGTATGAACGCGGCGCCTCTGAGTACGAAGAAAGAGTAGTCGCTTTAAATCGAGTATCTAAGACCGTCAAGGGCGGTCGTGTTATGAAGTTCGCTGCACTGGTTGTCATTGGTGACCAGAAGGGTACCATCGGCGTAGGCCAGGGTAAGGCTGCCGAAGTTCCGGATGCAATCCGCAAGGCAATCGAGGACGCAAAGAAGAACCTGGTAACTATTAGCCTGAAGGGCAGCTCCATCCCGCACGAGACTATCGGCGAGTTCGGCGCTGGCCGTGTCCTCCTGAAGCCGGCTGCTCCTGGTACCGGCGTTATCGCTGGCGGCGCAGTTCGTGCAGTGGTAGAAGTTGCTGGTATCAAGGACATCCGTACCAAGTGCCTGCGCTCCCGCAACCCGCAGAACGTTGTAAACGCAACGATCGAAGGTCTGAAGAGCCTGCGCACCGCAGAGCAGGTTGCTGCAGTTCGCGGCAAGTCTGCTGAAGAACTTTAATAGGAGGGGTAGTTTCAATGGAAAACCTGAAGATTACCCTGGTTAAGAGCTTGTCTGGCAGAAACAAGAAGCACATTGCCACAGCTCATTCCTTGGGTCTTAAGACGATCAACGACGTAACCATTCAGCCCGACAATGCCCAGACCCGTGGCAAGATCGCTCAGATCAGCTACCTGGTCAAGGTCGAGGCTAACGCATAAGGAGGTGTAGAACATGAAGTTACAGGATCTGAAGCCGGCTGAAGGTTCTACTCAGCCTGCATTCCGCAAGGGCCGTGGTGCTGGTTCCGGCAACGGCAAGACCGCAGGCCGCGGCCACAAGGGCCAGTGGGCTCGTTCTGGCGGCGGTGTACGTCCGGGCTTTGAAGGCGGTCAGATGCCGCTGGCTCGTCGTCTGCCGAAGCGCGGTTTCCACAACATTTTCGGTACCGAGAATGCAGTGGTAAATGTATCCGATCTCAACCGTTTCGAGGACGGCGCAGTTGTTACTGCTGCTGATCTGGTAGAAGCTGGTCTGGTAAAGAAGACACTGGACGGTGTCAAGGTACTGGGCAACGGTGAGATCACCAAGAAGCTGACCGTACAGGCAGCTGCTTTCTCTGCTTCCGCAAAGGAGAAAATCGAGGCAGCAGGAGGAAAGGCCGAGGTGGTATAAGGTGTTCGAGACCTTAAAAGCCGCATGGCAAGTTCCGGAGCTGAAGAAAAAGCTGCTGTACACAGCGTTTATCATCCTTCTGTTCCGGTTGGGCTCCTCTATCCCTGTACCGTATATTGACATTGCACAGCTGTCCACATACTTTGATTCGATGTCCGGCACCGCGCTGGGTCTGATGAATGTATTTTCCGGCGGCGGTCTGTCCAGAGCGACGATTTTTGCAATGTCGGTCACCCCGTATATTAACGCCTCCATCATCATCCAGCTGCTCACGGTTGCCATTCCGGCACTCGAGCGCATGGTTCGTGAGGAAGGCGAGGAAGGCCAGAAGAAGATTTCAGCCATCACCCGTTATCTGGGTGTTGCGCTGGGTCTTCTCCAGGGCTACTCCTATTATGTCCTGCTCAGAAGCAACAATCTGATTGCTCAGACAGACTTCTGGCATGGATTCGTCATTGTTCTGACCTTTACCGCAGGTACCGCGCTCATCATGTACATGGGTGAGCAGATCAGCAAGAACGGTGTCGGCAACGGCATCAGCATTCTGCTTTTCGCAGGTATCGTTTCCAGAGGTCCGGCAATGGCATCTACGCTGGTAGAGCTGGTTCGCGACGGCGGCGTAAGCTACTTCGTAGCTGCACTGACTATCATCGTGGCACTCGCTATCGTAGTATTTGTTGTATTCATCTCCGATGCAGAGCGCAGAATCCCGATTCAGTATGCAAAGCGCGTTGTTGGTCGAAAGATGTACGGCGGCCAGTCCACCCATCTGCCGATCAAGGTCAATGCATCCGGCGTTATGCCGATCATCTTTGCAGCTTCTATCATGTCTCTGCCGTCTACGATCAAGATGATGACAAATGTGAAGGCGGGCGGCGTTGCCTCCTTCATCTTCAATCTGTTTGAAACCACCAATCCGTTTTACATCATTGTGTACATCGCACTGATCTTCATGTTCAGCTATTTCTACGCTGCGATTCAGTTCAATCCGATTGAAATTGCGAACAACCTGAAGAAAAACGGCGGCTTCATTCCGGGCTTCCGTCCGGGTCGGCCGACATCGGATTTCATCAGCAAGGCTCTCGGAAAGGTTACCTTCCTCGGTGCCATCTTCCTGAGCATTGTAGCCGGCGTTCCGCTGGTCGTAGGCGCACTCAATTCCAGCCTGAACAATGTGGCACTGGGCGGTACTTCGGTACTCATCGTTGTCGGCGTTGCTCTTGAGACGGTTCGTCAGCTGGAGAGTCAGCTCATGATGAGAAATTATAAGGGATTCCTTGAGTAAAATTTAGTGAAAATTTTGCTTGCAATTTAAGGAATCAGCGGTTATAATAGAGGAGATCGAAACATGAAACTCGTTTTACTCGGCGCACCGGGCGCTGGTAAGGGTACTCTGGCAGCATATCTCATCGAAAAGATGGGTATTCCGTCTGTATCCACCGGCAATATGCTCCGTGAAGCCATCAAGAATCAGACTGAGCTCGGTATGAGCGCAAAGAAGTACATGGATGCCGGCGAACTGGTACCGGATGAAGTCGTTATCGGCCTCATCAAGGATCGCCTTGCACAGGACGACTGCGCAAACGGCTGCATTCTGGACGGATTCCCGCGCAACATTCCGCAGGCTGAGGCTTTGGAAAAGGTCGTACCGATGGACTGTGCACTCTCTCTGGAAATTCCGGACGAGACCATTGTCAACCGCATGAGCGGCAGACGTGTATGCCTGTCTTGCGGCGCTACCTATAATGTCAACAGTGAAGCTATGGCTCCGAAGAAGGAAGGCATCTGCGACAACTGCGGCGACCAGATCGTTATCCGCAAGGACGACGCACCGGAAACCGTGCTTGCTCGTCTGAAGACCTACCATGAACAGACCGAGCCGGTAAAGGGCTTCTATGCGAACCTGGGCAAGCTCAAGAGCATCGAGATCGACAACGATTTCGAAAAGACCAAGAAGCTGGCCTGCGAAGCACTGGAGATTTAAACGAGATGATTAGACTTAAATCCAATAAAGAATTGGAATTAATGCGTCAGGCAGGACGAATCACCGCAGCGGCACGCGCCGCTGCGGCTCGTGCTGTCCGGCCGGGGGTCACCACAGGTGAAATCGATAAGATTG
Organism: Butyricicoccus intestinisimiae; assembly: GCF_018918345.1. NCBI lineage: Bacteria > Bacillati > Bacillota > Clostridia > Eubacteriales > Butyricicoccaceae > Butyricicoccus > Butyricicoccus intestinisimiae. Next base: position 285,919 of record NZ_JAHLQI010000002.1, on the reverse strand, counting down.
TTCGGAAAACGATAGAAAAAGCCGGGGCAAAACCGTCTTTTCTTGGCTATGGCGGATTTCCGGGCAGTGCCTGTGTTTCGATCAACGATGAAGTAATCCATGGCATCCCCTCGCGTTCCCGTGTCATTCACGAGGGTGATATTGTCAAAGTGGACGTTGGTGCGTACATCAACGGCTTCCATGGCGACTGTGCCTGCACCATCCCGTGCGGAGAGGTGTCGGAAGAGGCAAGAAAGCTCATCGCAGTGACCCGACAGAGTTTCTATGAGGGCATCAAGTTTGCCCGCAAGGGTAATCGTATATCAGACATTTCCAACGCCATCCAGACGTATGTCGAGGCGCAGGGCTTTTCCCTCGTGCGCGATTATGTAGGACACGGCGTAGGCGCGAATCTGCATGAAGATCCGGAGGTTCCGAATTTCGGCCGTCCGGGGCACGGCGTGCGGCTTCAGCCGGGAATGACCTTAGCCATTGAGCCTATGGTAAACGTAGGAACGTATGCAGTAAAGGTACTGCCGGACGGTTGGACCGTCAAGACGGCAGACGGCAAGCTGTCTGCGCACTACGAGAATTCCATCGCAATCACCGAGGGAGATCCGGTCATTCTGACCTTCCCTACCGACGGAGAAAATTGGTGAGCGCGGGGATTCTGCACGCAAACCCCATGATTTGATTTTATCCCGCTGCGGCTGCGGAGAAGCGATGCTGCGCTGCTCCATCAGAGCGGGGGCCTGGCAAAACATGCAGGGCCGTAGACTTTCTGACAATTGGAGGAAATTAAGATGCCAAAAGAGGACTTGATTGAACTGGAAGGTACCGTCATAGAGGCGCTGCCAAACGCTACCTTTAAGGTAGAACTGAACAATCCGGCGAAGCCGGTCATTCAGGCTCACATCTCCGGTAAGCTTAGAATGAATTATATTCGCATCCTGCCCGGCGATAAAGTAACGGTACAGGTCTCTCCGTATGACCTGACCAAGGGCAGAATCACCTGGAGATCCAAGTAATCCAGATTCACACCCCGGAATGAGGCATTACAGGCTGCCATTCCGGTTCGACACAACCTTATGGAGGTTATTTCAATGAAAGTAAGACCGTCTGTAAAACCGATTTGCGAGAAGTGCAAGATCATTCGTCGCAAGGGTCGTGTCATGGTAATCTGCACGAACCCGAAGCACAAGCAGAAGCAGGGCTGATTCCCCACTGAACCACACAGGAGGTGCGTTAATAAATGGCAAGAATTGCCGGTGTAGACCTTCCGAGAGAAAAGCGCGTAGAAATTGGTCTGACCTATGTCTACGGCATCGGACGGAAGCTGTCCAATGAGATTTTGAAGAAGGCGGGTATCAATCCGGATACTCGTGTTAAGGATCTGACTGAAGCAGAAGAAATCAAGCTGCGCGAAGTGATCCATGATTATACTGTAGAAGGCGACCTGCGCCGTGAAGTTGCGCTGAACATCAAGCGCCTGGTAGAAATCGGCTCCTATCGTGGCGTTCGCCACAGAAGAGGCCTGCCGGTTCGCGGTCAGCGTACCAAGACCAACGCTCGTACTCGCAAGGGCCCGAAGAAGACCATTGCGAACAAGAAGAAGTAAGGAGGCGTACTGAAAAATGGCTAAGGCACAGAAGAAGGGCGCCGTTTCTCGTAAGCGCCGCGTAAGCAAGAACATCGAAAAGGGTGCGGCTCATATCCGTTCCTCCTTTAACAATACCATCGTAACCATCAGCGACCTGAACGGCAATGCTATTTCTTGGGCATCCGCAGGTGAGATGGGTTTCCGTGGCTCCCGTAAGTCCACGCCGTTCGCTGCACAGACCGCTGCAGAGACCGCTGCAAAGGCTGCTATGGAGCATGGCCTGAAGACTGTTGAAGTCTACGTAAAGGGCCCGGGTTCCGGCCGTGAGGCTGCTATCCGCGCACTGCAGGCTACCGGCCTGGAAGTAACCATGATCAAGGACGTTACCCCGATCCCGCACAATGGCTGCCGTCCGCCGAAGAGAAGAAGAGTTTAAGGAGGATACAGACTTATGGCAAAGAACACACAGCCGATCCTTAAGCGCTGCAAGACTCTGGGTATTTCTCCGGCAGTTCTGGGCGTTAACAAGGAAACCAATAGAAACCCGAAGCAGTCCAGAAGAAAGCAGTCTGAGTACGCTATGCAGCTGACTGAGAAGCAGAAGGTCAAGTTTATCTATGGCGTTCTGGAGAAGCAGTTCAGAACATACTACAAGAAGGCTGAAAAGATGGAAGGCAAGGCTGGTGAGAACCTGCTGATCCTCCTGGAGACTCGTCTGGATAACGTTGTATACCGTCTTGGCTTTGCTAAGACCCGTCGTGAAGCTCGTCAGCTGACCTCCCACGGTCACTTCACCGTAAACGGCCAGAAGGTTGACATCGCATCCTACCGCGTAAAGCCGGGCGATGTTATCGCTGTTCGTGAGAAGAGCCGTTCCAGCGCGAAGTTCAAGGCTCTGGTTGAAGAGCTGGGCGCTACTGCTACTCCGAAGTGGCTGGAGAAGGAAAAGGACAGCTTTGAAGGCAAGGTAATCGCAATGCCGCAGCGCGATGATATCGACTACGAAGTTGCTGAGCACCTCATCGTCGAGTTGTACTCCAAGTAAGATTTGCCCTCATTTGTTTGTTTTATTATTTCGCCGACTGATAAGGAGGGTATCATTTAAATGATCGAAATTGAAAAGCCCCGTATAGACTGCGAAAACCTTGCAGAAGATGGTTCCTACGGCAAGTTCGTCGTAGAGCCGCTGGAGCGCGGATACGGAACCACCCTCGGAAACTCTCTTCGCCGCATTCTGCTGTCGAGCCTGCCGGGCACGGCTGCAAGCAGCATCAAGATCAATGGTGTGCAGCACGAGTTCTCTACCATTCCTGGTGTAAAGGAAGACGTAACCGAAATCGTGCTCAACGTAAAGGGCATCATTGCGAAGCTGTACTGCGATGGACCGAAGACGGTTTACATCGAGGCAAGTGGGGAAGGCACTGTAACCGCTGGTGACATTCACACCGACGGCGAGGTAGAGATCCTCAATCCGGAGCTGCACATTGCCACTCTGATGAGCGATGCGCATCTGTCCATGGAAATCACCCTGACCAATGGCCGCGGTTACGTTTCCGCAGAGCGCAACAAGCAGTATCAGACTGCAATCGGCGTCATTCCGGTAGACTCGATCTACACGCCTGTCTATAAGGTAAACTACACAGTTGAAAATACTCGTGTCGGCAATATGACCGATTACGACAAACTGACTCTGGAAGTGTGGACTGACCGCACGATCACAGCAAAGGACGCTGTATCGCTGGGCGCGAAGGTCCTGACTGACCATCTGTCCCTGTTTGTTGACCTCTCTGAGGAAATCGGTTCTCATTCCACCGTTGTTGAGAAGGCTGAGACACAGCATGATAAGGTTCTTGAGATGACGATTGAGGAACTGGATCTGTCCGTTCGCTCCTTCAACTGCCTCAAGCGTGCCGGTATCAATACGGTAGAAGACCTCATCAACACTTCCGAAGATGACATGATGAAGGTTCGTAACCTCGGCAAGAAGTCTCTGGAAGAAGTTATTTACAAGTTGGAGGCAATGGGTCTGTCCCTTGCCAAGAACGAAGACTAAACAACCCGAACCATACCGCGGAACCCGGCTTTTGCCGGGGGCTCCGCCAGGATAGATAGACCTGTACCAAAGGAGGTAATTTTCTCATGGCTGGAAACCGTAAACTCGGCAGAACCACTGACCATAGAATGGCAATGCTCAGAGCAATGGTAACCTTCCTGCTGGAAAACGGCAGAATTGAGACCACTGTTGCAAGAGCCAGAGAAGTTCGTCCTCTCGCAGAGAAGATGATCACACTCGGTAAGAAGAACACCCTCGCAACCCGCCGCCAGGCAGCTGCTTTCATCACCAAGAAGGAAGTAGAAGCAAAGGTATTCGGCGAGCTGGCAGAGAAGTACGCTGACCGCAACGGCGGCTACACTCGCATCGTAAAGATCGGCCCGCGCCGCGGCGATGCAGCTGAGATGGCTATTATCGAGCTGGTTTAATTGATCGATAATCAATGAATCCGAAAGGAGATTGTTTCGAGCGCATGCTATCGGAACAATCTCTTTTTTTGCGTTTTGATGTAGCCTGTGATATAATCATACTATTCTAAACACAAATCGAGTAAGGAAGTATTCTATGGCACAAAACAGATACAAAAAGCTGATGGGCAATACCTTGATTTTTGCCATCGGCACATTTTCCTCCAAGGTGCTCGTGTTCCTCATGCTGCCGTACTATACCAACATCCTGTCTACGGGTGAGTATGGTACCGTCGATGCGCTCATCAATGTCGGTCAGCTGATGATTCCGATTGCCTCGGTGGGCATCAACAACGCGGTCATCCGCTTCGGCTTGGAAAAGGGAACCGATAAGAGCAGCGTATTCAGCAGCGGTCTTTATACGATACTAGCGGGATTTGTCTGCCTAGCTGTCGTTTCTCCGATTCTGACGCTGTTTATGGACTTCATGTCCGGCTATACGATTGCGGTTTTGGCGTTTGTTCTTGCATCCAGCCTGCGCACGCTGTGTGTTCAGTTTGCCCTTAGCATGGGCTATAACAAAATGTATGCAGCCAATGGCATCGCCAATACCTTTCTCAATGTCATTCTGAACATTCTTTTGCTGCCGCATTTCCGCATCATGGGTTACTTGCTGGCGAATATCCTTGCCGATGTTGCCACAGGTCTCCTGATGTTTGTTCTGGCAAAGGAGCATCGGTATCTGATCTCCCCAATGAGCCGGAAAATGGATCGTGGTTTGTCCAAGCGGATGCGCAAATACGCGCTGCCGCTGGTTCCGCAGACGGTTTGCCAGTGGATTATCAATATGTCTGACCGATATATGATTATCTTTTTCATCAACACACAGGCCAATGGTCTGTATGCTGCGGCGACAAAAATTCCGAATATTTTGCTTGTTGTTGCCAATCTTTTTGCGGATGCATGGCAGATTTCTGCTGTCAAGGAGAGCGATCCCAAAGAACAGGTGGCCTTTTTCAGTAAAGTGCTCGGTGCCTATTCGTCTATTGCGTTTATCGGAAGCTCCGGCTTGATTATGATTTCTAAAGTCGTCATGACTTTTATGGTTGGCAAGGACTTCTTTATCTCGTGGCGGTATATTCCGGTTTTGACCTTGGGTACAACGTTTGGTCTGCTGGCAACCTTCCTCGCAAGCGTATACATGCTGCGCCTGAAGAGCAGAAATTCTATGGTCACGACAATGATTTGTGCGGTTGTCAACATTGTCCTCAACTGCATCTTGATTCCGGTTCTGGGCAACAATTTTGGCGCATTCTGGGGTGCTATGGGTGCAGGCATTGCGACCTTTATCAGCTATTTTGTTCTGTTCCTCATCCGTGCATTTGACACGCAGAAGTATCTCAAGATTCAGTGGAACATCAAGAAAACGCTCGTCAGCGTTGTCATTTTGTTTGTACAGGCTTTGATTATGACGGCGGAGGTTCCGTTCTGGTTTGTACTGGTACCGGCGCTGTTCGTGCTGCTCGCTGCGATAAACGCGCGGGAAATTCTGCTGTCCGTCAACAAGCTGCTGCGCCGCGGTTGAGCCGGCTGCGAAAGTTTTTCTTGCATTGCATGTGAATTGGTGCTATAATTACCAATAGTGTAAGAATTATGATCCAAGGAGAGTGGGGAAACCCACTCTTTCTTATTGTTATTGTTGCGGAGGGAATCATGACAGCAAGAGAAGTATGCCAGCGCGTCTGGGATATTAGTGCACCATGTGCCGCAGAAATGGGCATCCATCTGTGGGACGTCACCTTCGAAAAGGAAGGCGGTCAGTATATGCTGACCATTACGATTGACCGCGAAGGTCATACCGATATTGATGACTGCGAGAAGCTGTCCCGTTATGTGGACCCGTTTATGGATGAAAAGGAATTTGCATCGCTTCCGCCGTATACGCTGTGTGTCTCTTCGGCAGGCCTGACGCGCCGCCTGAGACGTCCGGAGCATTTTGCATCCTGCATGGGACAGGAGGTAGAGCTGCGCTTCTATCGCCCGATCAACGGCAGCAGAACCGCCGTTGGCATCCTGAAGGATTACGACAGCGAGACCGGCTCAGTCACGCTGGAGGAGGACGGCACCGTCACCGTTTATGAGCCAAAGGATATTGCAGCGGTTCGTCTGTACGTATCCATCTAATTCGAAATGTCTTCTCATTTAGGTATGGCGCTAAGCCATGCCGCACACAATAAGGAGTGAATATCAAACATGAACGCAGAATTTTTTGCAGCACTGGAGCAGCTGGAAAAAGAAAAAGGAATTCCGGTCGATTATATGCTCGATCGCGTATGTCAGGCACTGCTGACCGCGTATAAAAAGGACAACGACGGTCTCAAGTGCGACAACGTATATGTTGAGCCGGATATGGACGAAAAGACCATCCACATGTACGCATCCAAGGAAGTTGTCGACGAGGCAGAGGATCCGCTGACCGAGATTTCTCTGGAAGACGCAAAGAAGATCAGCCCGCGTGTATCGCTGGGTGACTTTGTCCGCGTTGGCATCGAGACCAAGAAGTTCGGCCGCATTGCAGCACAGGCTGCCAAGCAGGTCATCATTCAGGGCATCCGCGAGTCCGAGCGCGGCATGGCTTACAATGAGTACAGCTCCCGCGAGCACGAAATCCTCAACGCAACCGTATTCCGTGTGGATCCGGAAAGCGGCACGATTATTGTTGAGGTTGTCAGCGAGGGCGAAAAGATTGAAACCGCACTGGCCAAGGGCGAGCAGGTACCGGGCGAGGTTCTGACCGAGGGGCAGCGCATCAAGGTCTATGTCGTAGAGGTTCGCAAGGGCATGCACGGCCCGCAGATTCTGCTGTCCCGCACCCATCCGGGTCTGGTCAAGCGTCTGTTTGAGCTGGAAGTACCGGAAATTCATGACGGCGTTGTGGAAATCAAGTCGATTGCCCGCGAGGCAGGCAACCGCACCAAGATTGCCGTTATGACCCATGATGAAAAGGTTGATCCGATCGGTGCTTGTGTCGGCCCGCGCGGCTCTCGTGTAGGCAGCATTGTCAACGAGCTGTCCGGCGAAAAAATCGACATCATCAAGTATTCCGAGAACATGGCAGACTTTGTTTCCGCAGCACTCAGCCCGGCTGACGTCATCAGCGCGGCTATGCTGCCGGACGGCAAGAGCTGCCGCGTCACCGTACCGGACGATCAGCTGTCTCTGGCAATCGGCAAGGAAGGTCAGAACGCACGTCTGGCTGCAAAGCTGACTGGCTGCAAGATTGATATTGGTTCGGAGAGCGCTGCCAAGGAACAGGCAGAGCAGGCTGACGAAGACCTGCTGGTCGAAGAATAAAGGAGGGCTTTTTCGGTGCAGAAAAAGAAAATACCAATGCGTCAATGTGTCGGCTGCCGAGAAATGAAGCCCAAACGGGAGCTGATCCGCGTGGTGCGTTCGCCCGAAGGGGAAATTGCGCTGGACTTCCGCGGCAAAAATCCGGGACGCGGTGCTTATATCTGCCCGGATGCCAAGTGCCTTGCCAAAGCAAGAAAGAAAAATGCGCTGGGAAATGCGTTCGGCTGTCAAATTCCGGACGAGGTATATGACCAGCTGACGGAACAGATGGAGCAGAATATCAATGCATGAGATATTGCGATTGCTCGGCCTGTGCTTCCGCGCGGGAAAGCTGGTCAGTGGTGACGATGCTGTTGCCGATACCGTTTTCGCAGGGGAAGCGCGTCTGCTGCTGCTGGCAGCAGATGCCGGAGCAAATATTACGCGGCGTGCCGAGCGTCACGCCGAACAAAAAAACGTACCGGTCATTCGTCTGACGGATGACGCGCAGGAGCTGGGCTGGGCGCTGGGACGCACGGCAACGTCTATCTGCTGCATTACCGACGCCGGATTTGCGGCGGCGGCAGCACAAAAGGCGGCAAACGCCGATGCACAGTATACGCCGATTGCACAGCAGCTGGCGCAGAAAAAGCAGCGCATCGAGGCGCGCCGCGGTACGAAAAAAACGCACAGCAAGACTGCCGGCAAGCATACTGCCGGCGGCAAGAGAAAGTCAACCTATACGAAACGTGGAGGTGAACGCGCATGAGTATTGAAAATAAATACCGTGTACATGAAGTCGCTAAGGATTTTGGCGTAGATACCAAGGACATCACCGATGTGATGGCAGAATATTTCACCGCGCCGAAGAATCACATGCAGGTTCTGGAGAACGATGAACTGAATCTGATTTTTGATTATATGACCAAGCAGCATCCGGTGGATAACATGGAGGAAGTCCTGAATAAGCAGGCTGCTCAGAGAAAGGCGCCGACGACACAGGTTGTTCGTCAGCAGCCGATGGGCAGAACCCAGAAGCAGGATCGCCGCGATTCCCGCCGTCCGGAGCAGAAGCGCGACGCAAAGCCGGAAGCTAAGAAGCAGGAAGGCAAGAAGCCGGAGCAGCACACTGCCGCTGCAGAGGAAAAGAAGTTCAACAACGACAAGAAGAAGAACCATCGTCAGGCAAAGCCGCATGAGCAGCGCCAGATTCTGCGTCCGCAGGGCTCCGGCGAGGCGGCGACGTCTACCGTTACGACCGAGGAGCACAAGCAGCCGAAGGGCAAGCAGATTCACCGCGTCGATACCCGCGGCGCAGGCAATGTCAATCTGGATCGTTACGACGACCGCATTGACGCGCTGGTTCCGCAGAAGGCTGACCGCATGAAGTCGGGCAAGCAGAAAATCACCCGCAAGGCGGATGCACGCAGACCGTTCTCCAACAAGCGCCGTCAGGAGGAGCAGGAGAAGATGAAGCGCCTGCAGCGTCAGCAGGAGCTCAAGAAGATTCAGCTCAAGGTTATGATTCCGGATGAAATCAATGTCGGCGAGCTGGCTTCCCGTCTGAAGCGCACTGCAGCAGACGTCATCAAGGAGCTGCTCAAGCTGGGCGTTATGGCAAATATTTCTCAGACCATCGACTTTGACACGGCGGCAATCGTTGCAGAGGAAATGGGCGCAAAGGTTGAGAAGGAAGTACACGTTACCATCGAAGAAAAGCTGTTTGATGAGAGCGAGGACAAGGAAGAAAATCTGGAGCCGAGAAGCCCGGTTATCGTTGTCATGGGTCACGTTGACCATGGTAAGACGTCCCTGCTCGACCGCATCCGCAAGACCGATGTTGCAGCAGGCGAGGCCGGCGGCATCACCCAGCACATCGGCGCATACCGCGTCAAGGTAAACGGCCGTCCGATTACCTTCCTGGATACCCCGGGTCATGCGGCATTTACTTCCATGCGTGCGCGCGGCGCAAAGATTACGGATATTGCCATTCTGGTTGTCGCAGCAGATGACGGCATCATGCCGCAGACCATCGAGGCAATCAACCACGCAAAGGCAGCAGAGATTCCGATTATCGTCGCTGTCAATAAGATTGATAAGGAAAACGCAGATCCGGATCGCGTGCTGCAGCAGCTGACCGAGCACGGTCTGGTACCGGAAGAATGGGGCGGCGAAACCATCGTCTGCAAGATTTCCGCAAAGCAGGGCATCGGCATCGAAAACCTGCTTGAAATGGTTCTGCTGACCGCAGATATGCAGGAGCTGAAGGCAAACCCGAACCGTCAGGCAAAGGGCGCTGTCATCGAGGCAAAGCTGGATCGCGGCCGCGGTCCGGTTGCTACCGTCCTCGTGCAGAACGGTACCCTGCATGCCGGTGATACTGTCATCGCGGGCAAGGCAGTCGGCCGTGTTCGTGTCATGACCGACGAGCGCGGACGCAAGCTGGAAAATGCCGGTCCGTCTGTTCCGGTTGAGATTATCGGTCTGGGCGAAGTGCCGGATGCCGGTGACATCTTCTACGCTGTTGACAACGAGCGCATGGCTCGTGAGCTGGTTGAGCAGCGCAAGGAGAAGGAGAAGGAAGAGCGCAACAAGGCCATGCAGAAGGTTACGCTGGAGAATCTGTTTGACACCATCCAGCAGGGCAACATGAAGGAGCTCAACATCATCATCAAGGCTGACGTGATGGGCTCTGTCGAGGCGGTTCGCAGCTCCCTGCTCAAGCTGAGCAACGAGGAAGTGCGCGTCAATGTCATTCATGGTGCTGTTGGTGCCATCAATGAATCCGACGTAATGCTGGCAGCGGCATCCAATGCCATTATTGTCGGCTTTAACGTGCGTCCGGAGCGTGTAGCAGCGGATTCCGCACACGATCAGGATGTAGAAATCCGTCTGTACCGCGTCATTTACGACTGCATCGAGGAGATGGAGCAGGCAATGAAGGGCATGCTCGATCCGAAGTTCAAGGAAGTTGTTGTCGGCCACGCCGAGATTCGTCAGACCTTTAAGGTCTCCGGTATCGGCACGATTGCCGGTGCATACGTACAGGACGGCAAGATTGTCCGTTCCTGCGAGGTTCGCATTGTGCGTGACGGCATCGTCATTCATGAGGGCCACCTGAACTCCCTGAAGCGCTTCAAGGACGATGCGAAGGAAGTTACCGCAGGCTATGAGTGCGGCATGGGCATTGAGAACTACAACGATCTGAAGGAAGGCGACATCATCGAGTCCTTCGTTATGGAGCAGATCAAGCCGTAAGGTGTTCTCGTCCCGTTGACAAAAGAAATTCCCGCGGGTGGGGTGCGTCCGAACGCCACCCACCCGCGGTTTGTTTTTGAATGAGGATTTGATACAAAGGAGGAACGTTTATGTCTCAGAGAAGCGAACGCATCAGCGATGAGTTTCAGAAGGCGCTGTCCGAAGCCATTCGAACCCTGAAAGACCCGCGCGTGCACGAAGCGATGGTTTCTGTGACGCGCTGCGAAGTGACCGGTGATTTGCGCTATGCCAAGGCATATATCAGCGTGTTCGGCGATGAGCAGCAGAAAAAAGACGTCATGCGCGGTCTGAAGTCTGCGGGCGGCTATCTGCGCAGAGAGTGCGCGTCTAAGATTCGCATGCGCTATGCGCCGGAAATTGTGTTCACACTGGATGACTCCATCACGCACGGCGCACACATCAACGATGTGCTGCATGAGCTGGAGCGGGAGGGCAAGCTGTGATTGGCTCGGTATCCCGCACCGCACAGCTGCTCAAGCAGGCAGATCACGTTTTGATTTTGACGCATCGCCGTCCGGACGGTGACACGACGGGCAGCGCCGGTGCGCTGTGTCAGGCACTGCGCAAGCTGGGCAAGACCGCGTATCTTGCGGAAAATCAGGGCGTGACGCGCCGGTACGCGCATCTGGTGGAGCCGTACTATGCGCCGGAGGGCTTTCAGGCGCAGATCATTGTTGCTGTCGATGTGGCGGCACAAGACATGCTGCCGCCGGAAATGCAGCAGTATGCGGACTGTGTGGACGTTGTCATTGACCATCATAAGTTTAACCCGTGTTTTGGTAAGAAAGACAATTTAATCGGCGGAGAATTCGGCGCCTGCGCAGAGATTATCTGGGATTTGCTTGCGGAATTGGGCGTTGCGCTGGATGAGGGCATCGCGCAGAGCCTGTACATCGGCACGGCGACGGACACCGGCTGTTTTAAGTTTACCAATACCACCGTGCACACCCATCAGGTTGCCATTGCCTGCCTGCAGGCGGGCGTGGACTGCGGAGACATCAACACGGTGCTGTTTGACACCAAGTCCCGTTCCCGCTTTGAGATGGAAAAAATTCTGTATGATACCATGCAGTTTCATCACAACGGAAAAATTGCGGCGGTTCTGGTTCGGCTGCAGGACCGTGAGCGCACGGGCGCGGATTGGGATGACTTGGACTCGATTGCCGGTCTGCCGCGCCAGATTGAAGGCGTAGAAGTCGGTCTGACGTTTTCTGAGCTGGAAAACGGTTCGACCAAGGTTTCCATCCGCACGACCAAGCAAGTAGATGCAGCGGCAATCTGCCGAGAGTTTGGCGGCGGCGGACATGTCCGCGCTGCCGGTGCAACGCTGCCGTATCCTGCACAGGAGGCAATGCGGCGGGTACTGGATGTGACAGAAAAGGTGTATCGTGACAAAGAAGCATGAATCGCGCTATAACGGCGTTTTAATCGTTGACAAACCGCAGGATTTTACCTCGTTTGACGTTGTGGCAAAGCTGCGCGGCATCCTGCATGAGCGGCGCATCGGCCACGGCGGCACGCTCGACCCGATGGCGACCGGCGTGCTGCCGGTGTTTGTCGGCGGCGCGACCAAGGCGGCGGATATGGCTGCCGCACAGTCCAAAGAATACATCGCAGCGTTTGCGCTGGGCTGGGCGTCTGACACCCAAGACAGCACGGGAACCGAGACGGCGCGTTCGGATGTTCGCGTGACGGAGCAGCAGCTGCGCGAGGCGGTGGACAATATGCACGGCGAGCAGGAGCAGATTCCGCCGATGTATTCCGCCGTGAAGGTGAACGGACAGCGGCTGTATGACCTCGCGCGCAAGGGCGTGGAGGTCGAGCGCAAGGCACGCCCGATTGCCGTGCACGAAGCGTCCCTGCTGGCGTTTGACGAGCAGACACAGCAGGGACGCATTCGTTTTCTGTGCTCCAAGGGCACGTATGTGCGCACGCTCGTGCATGACCTTGGCGTGACGCTGGGCACGTATGCCGTCATGACCGGCTTGCAGCGCACCAAGAGCGGCTGCTATACGCTGGAGCAAAGCTACAGCTTGGAGCAGATTGAGCAGGCGGCACAGCAGGATGCGATAGAGTCACTGCTGCTGCAGACCGACAGCTTGTTTCAGATGTATCCGGCCGTCAGCATAGACGAATACGGCTATCAGCGGGCGATGCACGGCGCGTTTATCACGCCGGAGCATGTGACAGACATGCCGCAGCAGCAGGGCGCTGTGTGCCGTGTGTATTATCAGGGCGAATTCTGGATGCTCGGCCGCGTGGATGCGCTGGATCGGGGCGGACTCGCGCTGTTTTATGAGAAAAGATTCCGGTAAGCATACAGACCGGAGAGAAGAGGACCAACCATCATGATAGAGAAAGACGCAAAACGCGCCATTGCGCTGGGATATTTTGACGGCGTGCACCGCGGTCATCAGGCGCTCATGGAGCTGGCAGTCAAGCGTGCCAAGGAGAACGGGGCGATTTCGTCCGTGTTCACGTTTGACGCCCATCCGGATACCGTCATCACCGGTCAGCGCGTGCCGCTGATTGTTTCGGAGAGCCGCCGCGGCGAAGAAATCCGCGAGCGCGGCGGGGTAGACGAAGTGATTTTTGCGCATTTCAATGACGAGATGCGCAACATGGAATGGCAGAAGTTCGTGGATGATGTTCTGGTGGGACAGTTTCACGCCTGCTGGATTATCACAGGGGAGAACAATCACTTTGGATACCGCGGACAGGGCAATCCGGAGCGGCTCAAGGCGGAGTGCGAGCGCTTGGGCATCGGCTGTGACATTGTCAAAAATGTTTCCATTGACGGCGTTGTCGTCAGCTCGACGTATATCCGGCAGCAGATTGCGATGAGCAATATGGAGCAGGCAGCCAAGTTTTTGGGACATCCGTATGCCCTGACCGGCGTGGTGCAGCACGGCAGACAGGTCGGCAGAACCATCGGGTACCGCACCGTCAATTTGGAGCTGCCGCCGGAGATGCAGGCGCCGCCGTTCGGCGTGTACGTGTCCCGCGTTGTGGCGAACAAAGAGGCGCACATTGCCGTGACCAACATCGGCGTGCATCCGACGTTCGGCTTGGGTGATAAGGCGTGCGTAGAGCCGCATATTTTGGACTTCGACGGAGATTTGTATGGCAAATTGATCGAAGTCGAGCTGCTGCACTTTCTGCGTCCGGAACAGCAGTTCTCGGACACGGAGCAGCTCAAACGCGCCATTGCGCAGGACATTGCGCAGACAAGAGCGTATTTTGCTCAGGAACACAAGTAAAGCACAGAGATTCTGCGTCAGCTATGACGCGGAATCTCTTTTTTTATACAGCCGGCGCGCGAATGTTGATAATTTGCTTGAAATTTTGCGGTTTGCGCAAAACTTTCTTGAAATGCCGGACAAAATATCATATGATAAATGTACACGGCAGTTTTTGCGCTGCCGATAGAGGAAAAAGGAGATAATCTATGCTTGGCATCGTTTTGGTGGAACCGGAAATTCCACAGAATACAGGAAACATTGCGCGTACTTGCGCGGTGACCGGCTGCACGCTGCATCTGGTCGGACCGCTGGGCTTTTCGATTGATGACAAAAAGCTCAAGCGGGCGGGACTGGATTATTGGCATCTGCTCGATGTGCGCTATTATGATTCGCTGGATGAATTTTGGGAAAAGAACCCGAACGGCACATATTTTTACGCGACCAGCAAGGGACAGCAGCGCCACACGGATGTGACCTATCCGCCGGATGCCTATCTGCTGTTTGGAAAGGAGACCGCAGGCCTGCCGGAGCACCTGCTCGCACAGCATCCGGAGCGCTGCATCCGCATTCCGATGCGGGAGGGCGCGCGCTGCCTCAACCTGTCCAACAGTGTTGCCGTTGTCACCTATGAGGCGCTGCGGCAAAACGACTTCGCGGACCTGTGCAGTGCAGGACCGTTTCCGGAGGTAAGAGATGACGGATAAGAAAACAGAAAAGATTTGCATTTTTACCGATTCTGCATCGGATATCACCCATGAGGAGGCGGAGCGCTGGGACGTCAAGGTGGCGCCGCTGCACGTGACCGTGGATGATCAGACGTATTTGGAATATTACGAAATCAGCCCGCAGGAGTATTGGAAGATGCTGGAGGAGAGCGAGACCTTCCCGCAGACCGCACAGGTCGGCATGGAGTGGTTCTTGAATCTCTACAAGCAGGCGCACGAGGACGGCTGCACGCACTGCATCGGCGTGCTCATCAATGGCTCTGGATCCGGCACCTATCAGGCGGCGTGCATCACGCGCGACATGTTTTACGACGAGTACGGCGAGGCTATGACGATTGAGCTGATTGATTCGCGCTGCTATTCGTATACATACGGCAAGGTCGCCGTGACCGGCGCAAAGATGCGCGAGGAGGGCAAGTCCTTCGCGGAGATCTCTGCGGAGATGAACAGCCTCGTCAAGGGCATGAAGGCGTATGTCGGCATTTATAATTTGCGCATTCTGCGCAAGAGCGGCCGCATCTCCGGCGGCGCGGCCTTTGTCGGCGATGCGCTGGGTCTGCGCCCGATTGCGGTGGTGTTTGACGGCTCCGTCGATGTCATGTGCAAGGTGCGCGGAGACAAGGCGGTTGCCAATAAGCTCGCGGATTTGGCGGCGAAGGACGCCGTGGACAAGGAGCACCAGACCGTGCGCATCATGTACGGCGACGTGCCGGAGGCGCAGATTCAGACGCTGGAGGACAAGCTACGGGAAAAGGGCTTCCGCGACGTCGAACGCAGTCCGCTGGGCATTATGGTCACCTCGAACACCGGTCCGAACGCGCTGGGTGTCATTTTTAGGGGCGCACCGCGGGCGTAAAAGAAAGATTTTGCTGAAAAATTCGTAAAATCACGTACTTTTTGACAAAATCATCTTGAAAAGCACGCGGGAAAACGGTATAATTTTTCAATGGAAACGCAATATTACTTGTGATTTCCCTCTCTATCGAACGTTGTTCCAGTTAAAATAAGGAGTGTTATCATGGACTACAATAAGAAGAATGTCACTGACATCGACGTAACAGGCAAGAAGGTTCTGCTGCGCTGCGATTTTAACGTCCCGATGGCAAAGGACGGAAGCGGTGTAATTACGGACGACAAGCGCATTCGTGCGGCTCTGCCGACCATCCAGTATCTGCTGGAGCATGATGCTGCTGTTATCGCATGCTCCCATATGGGCAAGCCGAAGGGCGAGTGGAAGCCGGAGCTGTCTATGGCACCGGTTGCAAAGCGCCTGAGCGAGCTGCTGGGTAAAGATGTTATTTTGGCAAAGGACATTGTAGGCGAGGATGCAAAGGCAAAGGCTGCTGCTCTGAAGCCGGGTCAGATTCTGCTGCTGGAGAATCTGCGCTATGACAATGGTGAGACCAAGAACGATCCGGCATTTGCAAAGGCACTGGCAGATCTGGCCGGTGCAGACGGCATCTACGTATCCGATGCATTCGGTACGGTACACCGCGCACATGCTTCCACCGCAGGCGTTGCCGCTTATCTGCCGGCAGTTTCCGGTTTCCTGATTCAGAAGGAGCTGGAGGTTATCGGCGGCGCACTGGCAGCTCCGAAGCGTCCGCTGGTTGCTATTCTGGGCGGCTCCAAGGTATCTTCCAAGATCGGCGTCATCAACAACTTGCTGGAAATCGCTGACACCATCATCATCGGCGGCGGCATGGCTTACACCTTCTCCGCAGCACAGGGCGGCAAGATTGGCGACTCCCTGCTTGAGGAGGACTGGAAGGGCTACGCGCTGGAGATGATCGACAAGGCAAAGGCAAAGGGCGTCAAGCTGCTGCTGCCGGTTGACACGGTTATCGCTGACAAGTTCGCAGCAGATGCAAACGCTGACGTTGTAGAAGCTGGCCAGATTCCGGACGGCTGGCAGGGTCTGGACATCGGCCCGAAGACCGTTGAGCTGTACTGCGACGCCGTAAAGGACGCAGGCACTGTTATCTGGAACGGCCCGATGGGCGTGTTCGAGTTCGAGAAGTTTGCAGTAGGCACCAAGGCTGTCGCTGAAGCACTGAGCAAGACCGATGCTATCACCATCATCGGCGGCGGCGACTCCGCAGCAGCTGTACAGCAGCTGGGCTACGCAGACAAGATGACCCATATCTCCACCGGCGGCGGCGCTTCTCTGGAGTTCATGGAAGGTAAGGTTCTGCCGGGCATTGCCTGCCTGCAGGACAAGTAATTTTTTCGTTCAGACCGTTCCCCTGCACGGCGGGGGAACGCTGAAATATATTTAATTAGGATTTTCAGGAAGGGGAAAACCAATATGAATCGCAGATATCGCAAGACTATTATCGCTGGTAACTGGAAGATGAACATGACCCCGAGCCAGGCAAAGGCTCTGATTGAAGAGCTGAAGCCGATGGTAAGCAAGGTCAAGTGGTGTGAGATGGTACTGTGCGTACCGTACGTAGACATCCCGACTGCTGTAAAGGCTGCTAAGGGCTCCAAGATTGCTATCGGTGCAGAGAACATGCACTTTGAGCCGAAGGGCGCTTACACCGGCGAGGTTTCCGCTGATATGCTCAAGGAGTGCGGCGTAAAGTACGTAATCATCGGCCATTCCGAGCGCCGTCAGTACTTCAATGAGACCGACGAGAACGTAAACAAGAAGGTAAAGGTTGCTCTGGAAGCAGGCTTCCGCCCGATCGTTTGCGTTGGCGAGTCTCTGACCGAGCGCGAGCAGGACGTATGGTACGAAGTAATCCGCAAGCAGGTTAAGATCGCTGTTCAGGGCGTATCCGTTGACGACATCAAGAAGGTTGTCATCGCTTACGAGCCGATCTGGGCTATCGGCACCGGCAAGACCGCTACCGCTGACCAGGCAAACGAGGTTTGCTCCGCAATCCGTGACTGCCTGCGCGAGCTGTACGGCGCACGCGCTGCACGTGCAATTACCATCCAGTACGGTGGTTCCATGAACGCAAAGAACGCAGCTGAGCTGCTGAGCAAGCCGGACGTAGACGGCGGCCTCATCGGCGGCGCTTCTCTGAAGGCTCCGGACTTCTTTGCAATCATCGAAGCTGCACAGGATCCGGTTCCGGCAGCAGAATAAGAAAAAAGAACGATGCGAATCGGCGGGCTGCTTCTCGAATTGGTGGTCCGCCGTTCTGCTGTTTTTTGACCAATTGTCACATGCTGCTGTATTTTTGGTGTCCTGTTGGGTAACAGTACGGACGCCGTCCCTTTCCGCGGCAGCGTGAAAACAAAGATTTTGAAATGAGGTTCCACATGAAAAAACCGTTAATTCTGATTATCATGGACGGCTTTGGCCTGCGCGACAGCGACATGGGCAATGCCATCCATGCCGCAAAGCATCCGAATCTGACCCGTCTGTTTAATGAATATCCGACCACTCAGCTGGGGGCATCCGGCATGGATGTCGGCCTGCCGGACGGTCAGATGGGCAACAGTGAGGTTGGCCACACCAACATCGGCGCCGGCCGCGTGGTATATCAGGAGCTGACCCGCATCACCAAGAGCATTCAGGACGGCCCGTTCTTCGACAACGAAGCATTCCTCGGCGCAGTGGAGAACTGCAAGAAGAATGACAGCGCGCTGCACCTGTTCGGCCTGCTCAGCGACGGCGGCGTGCACTCTCACATCGAGCACATCTTTGGCCTGCTGGATCTGGCAAAGAAGAACGGTCTGACCAAGGTGTTTGTACACTGCTTCATGGACGGCCGTGACGTTCCGCCGACCTCCGGCATCGACTTTGTCAAGCAGCTGCAGGCAAAGCTGGACGAAATCGGCATCGGCAAGATTGCGACCATCAACGGCAGATATTATGCCATGGATCGTGACAACCGCTTCGAGCGTCTGGTCAAGGCGTATTCCGCGATGGTATACGGCGAGGGCGCGTATTTTGACGATCCGGTTGCCGCTGTACAGGCGTCTTATGATGCAGAGGTTACCGACGAGTTCATCGTTCCGGTAGTCACCGCAAAGGACGGTCAGATCAAGGCAAACGATTCCATCATCTTTGCAAACTTCCGTCCGGATCGCGCGCGCGAAATCACCCGTACCTTCGTCGATCCGGAATTCACCGGCTTCGAGCGCAAGAACGGCTTTTTCCCGGTATACTTTGTGTGCATGACCCAGTACGATGCAACCATGCCGAATGTACACGTGGCATTCAAGCCGCAGCAGCTCGTCAACACCTTTGGCGAGTATATCGCTGACAACGGCCTGACTCAGCTGCGCATCGCAGAAACCGAGAAGTACGCACACGTTACCTTCTTCTTCAACGGCGGCGTAGAAGCTCCGTACAACAACGAGTCGCGTGACCTGATCGCGTCCCCGAAGGTTGCCACCTATGACATGCAGCCGGAGATGAGCGCATACAAGGTTTGCGACAAGGTTGTTGAGGAAATCAAGAGCGGCAAGTTTGACGTCATCATTCTCAACTACGCAAACTGCGACATGGTAGGTCACACCGGCGTGTTTGACGCAGCGGTTGAGGCTGTTCAGGCAGTGGATACCTGCGTTGGCAAGACCGTAGACGCTATTCTGGAAATGGGCGGCGTGGCTATGATTACCGCTGACCACGGCAATGCAGATCAGATGCTGGAGGACGACGGCGTATCTCCGTTCACCGCACATTCCTGCAATCCGGTTCCGTTCTGCGTTGTCGGCTATCCGGCATGCAAGAAGCTGAATCCGGGCCGTCTGGCAGACATCGCACCGACCATGCTGCAGGTTCTCGGTCTCGAGAAGCCGGCTGAGATGGACGGCGAGTCCCTGATGGAGCTGTAAGTAAAAAATAAAGAAATCGCGGCAGACTGCAAGTTTCTCCTGTGGAAACAGCGGTCTGCCGCTTTTTGTATCGTTACATGTGAATGAGTTCGTTGAGATACTCGTTGGAGTCGAGAAAAATGTCCAGATAATAGTTGAATACCGTGGTATCCTCCGCGCGGCAGATGCCGGTGAGGATGTTTTCCGTCTGCTCCTCGGGGTCAGATGTCAGCCCGATTTGCTTCATGCGGGCGAGATTTTCCTGAGACGGGCTTGGCGTGGTATCAATGCTGCAAATACTGATGAGGGCATCGCGCATTTTCCACAGCAGCTGCTGGCAGCCGCGCAGATAGGCAACCTGCGACTTCTTGAGCGAAATATTCATGCGCTCATCGAGCAGAATGTTGATGGAGCTGTCCAGCTGGTTGATGTGCTTGCGCAAATCGCGCAGGTCGGGGATTCTGCCGAGCAGCACGCGCTCCTTGAGCAGCGGCAGCATGGCTTGCTGGGCACTGAGAATGCCTTTTCTCGTGCGTTCAGCGCCGTTGTACGGGCGAATGAGCATGTTGACGGCAAGAGCAATGACTGTGCCGATAACCGTTTCACGGAAGCGCAGAAGGCCGTAAATGATGGTGCCGGATGCGGGAATGTCTTTGAGACAGCAGCAGAACACGACGCACGCCAAATTGGTGATGGTCGGCTTCATGTGCAGAAAATTGCACACGGAAATCATAATGATGACGCCGATGAAGCAGGTGATTTCAAAATAGCCGGTAAAATTCATGACGAAAATCATCGCGAGCAGCGCACCGACCAGATTGCCGATAATCATATCGCGGGCGGAGCGCAGAGATGTCGTGATGGAGGACTCCATACAGCCCAGCGCGCCGATGGCAAGAAACGGGGGATACGGGCTGTTGATGACGTAGCCTATCGAGACGGCGAGGGCGCAGGCCAAAGCCGTTTTGAATGTACGCATGCCGATGAGAAACGGCATGTGCTTTTGCATGTGCTTCATAACAGCCTCCTTAAAACGCAAATGATAGAAAAATCATATTATTTGTTATTATAGCACGGGTGAAAATAAAATGCCAAGGACTTCACCCAAAATGTGTAGATTCCCCCGGCAGTTGGTGTATTTGCTGTAAAACACAGGGAGATGCACGGAAAAATTGGGGATATTTTCGCACAGAGATTGACAGATGGGATTTCTGTGTGGTACTATATAGCTGATTCAAAATGCGTTTTTGCTCTGCATGGTGCGCGTGCGGTTTCGCGGCTTGCCATACAGACACCCGCGCAGCAACGAGAGGAAGATTTGATTATGTGCGCAAAGAAAAAGAACAGCAGCCTCAAGAAGAAAATTGGTATCGGCGTGGCAGTTGCCGGCGCTGCTGCTGGTGCTGTTGCCGCAGGTGTAGCAGCATATAGACACAGCAAGAGCGAACAGGTTTACCACGAAGCAGAGCTCAAGGCCATGAGCGAGCTGGACGATCTCAATGCGGAAAACGCAGCATGTGAGGGCTGCGAAGAAGCAGAGGAGACCGGCGCAGTATCCGAGGAGCAGATGAGCATGGAAGATGCCGAGCCGGAAGTTCCGGTAGAAGAAGCACCGGAAGCCGATGAGCAGCCGGAGCAAGCGCCGGAAGAAGAAGCAGAAAAGCCGGAGCAGGCGGAACAGCCGCAGGAAGCAGCAGAAGAAGAGGAATAAGTTCCCAAACAGGCGGGCGGTACACGGGTACCGCCCGTTTTTGCGTCTGGAAAAGCGCAGGGAAATATGCTATACTATACCAATACCCCGGAAAGGAGTCTTACACGATGAGATATGAAGGCAGAGTTTTTCGTCCGCCGTCTGAGGCCTACAGCCTGATCGTACAGGTTACGGTGGGCTGCAGCCATAATAAATGCACGTTCTGTGATATGTACAAGGAAAAGCGCTTCCATCTGCGCAAGCTGGAGGATGTTTTGGAGGATTTCAACATCGCCCGCAGACAGTACCGCTATATTGAGCGCGTCTTTCTCGCAGACGGCGATGCGCTGATTCGCAAAACGGAGGATCTCGCTGTGATTCTCAAGCACATTCGGAAAATCATTCCGGAGTGCCGGCGCGTGACCAGCTACGGCTCTCCAAAGAGCATTTTGACCAAGTCGCCGGAGGACTTGGCGCTGCTGCATTCGCTGGGTCTGGAAATGATTTATCTGGGTCTGGAATCCGGCAACGAACAGGTGCTCAAGCACATCAATAAGGGCGTGACGGTGGAGGACATTGTCCGCGCCGGTCAAATGGTCAAGGACGCCGGTATGAAGCTGTCTGTGACGGCAATCAGCGGCTTGGGCGGCACAGAGATGTGGAAAGAGCATGCGATTGACACGGCAAAGGCGTTTTCTCGCATGAAGCCGGACTATATCGGTCTGCTCACGCTGATGTTTGAGGGCGATGTTCCGCTGCGCCGCGAGTGCGAGGAGGGCAAATTCCATCTGCTCACTGCGCCGCAGGTGGCCAAGGAAACGCTGCTGCTGCTGGAGCACATAGACAGTGAGGGCAGCGTGTTCCGCTCCAATCACGCGTCCAATTACCTGACGCTCAAGGGCACGCTCAACCGAGACCGCGAGGCCATGTGCGAGCAGATTCGCACAGCGCTGGAGCGCGGCGGCTACAAAAAAGAATATTTCCGCGCCCTGTGATGAAATAAGAAGAAATCCGAAGCTCCCTGATTCCTGCTGTGGCAACAGACGGAAATCAGGGATTCTTTGTGTCGTGTTTGTGTCTATAACAATTTGTTAACAAAAACTTCTTCAAAATACCTCTTTTTCTTTGGAGGGGAACGTGCTACAATGTACACAACACAAAGAAGGAGTTGATGCCGATGGATTCTGTGTCCCATACCACGGTCGCACATTACCTGCTGGACTATGTGGAAACTACAAATGGTGTTTCGTTTAACCGCAAGGCGTTTATGTTCGGAAATCTGAAGCCGGATCTCAAGGGCGAATACTTGACCAAGCGGCATTATCCGTCGCTGATGTTTGAAGAAGTGATGCAGCGCATCCGCGATTTTATCGCGCACGTGCGACTGAACGCAAGCAACGGCCCGAAGATCAGCGAGGATCTGGGCGTTATCTGTCATTATATTACGGATTTCTTCAGCTTCCCGCACAATGATGATATTTATGGGCATTGCCTGCTCGTGCATTATATCTATGAAAAACAGACCAGCTTGACCATCCGCCGCCGAATCAATGAAGCAAAGTTCAATGGCTGGGCACATAACGCACCGGCGAAGCTTCCGGCAACACCGGATGCCCTGATTGCGTACATTTCCGAGCAGCATCGGAGCTATGTCGCACAGGAAACGCATACCATCAATGATGATATTTCCCATATCTGCTGTGTTTTGACGGCTGTTGTGCTTTCCATCATCGGAATGACCTGCACAGCTATCGAGAGACTGCCGCATATCGGCGAGCAGGAAATGGTGCAGACCGCGTAAAAACAACCGTACCGGAGAGACCATCGCGAGATGGTCTCTTTTTTTGCCTGCGTTGCAAAATGCGCCTGTTTGCGATACAATAAGACCAACGATTTATGATAAGGAGAACGTGCGATGAAGATTGCGGCGGCATATGACAACGGCACGGTCTGTCAGGATTTTGCACAGACCAAGCAGTTTAAGCTGTATACGATAGAGGATGACCACATCAGCCAGATGGAAATCGTGGATGTGGCGGGAGATCCTGCGCAGTGTCTCAAGCAGCACGGCGCGGGGCTGCTCGTGTGCGGCAAGCTGGACATGATGCAGCAGATGGCACTGATACAGGCGGGCATTGCGCCGTTTCCGGGCGCATACGGCGAGGCGGATATGCAGGTCGGTGCGCTGTTCGTGCGCATGCTGGAAAGCGAAAAGCAGGAAAAACAACAGCAGGATGCCTGTCCGACACCGGAGGAAGGCGGCTGCGCCTCATGCGCGCATCGGGATGCGTGCCAAGAATACGGCAAGTAAACGAAAACCGCTCTGTCCATCGAGACAGAGCGGTTTTGCTTTATTTCCATCGCTCCTGTACCGTTTGGAACAGCGTGTCATTGCCGCGCAGATTTTGATAGCTGAACAGGGCGCAGCCGTCGATGTCTTGGATACCGGCGGCGAGATCCAGCTGGCGGCCGATTTCGCCGCAGCCGTCATTTGCCCAGACGTCACCGTACTGGCTGTCGCCGATTTTATAGGCGGCGAGACCGAGCACCAGTTGGACATCCGTGCCGCGGACCTGATGGCTCCACCAGTTGGCGAGCGTCTGGAAATCCGCCGCCGTATCGCCGATCTGCCAGTAAATTTGCGGGCAGATGTAATCAATCCAGCCGTTTTTAATCCACGTCACAGAATCCGCATACGACGAGGAATAGTGCTCAAAGCCGTGTGTGGCACTGCCGGTGAACGCATTGGCGCCCCGATTGCGCCAAATGCCCGACGGGCTGATGCCAAAGCGGCAGCCCGCCTGCATGGCGTTTTGGTGCACCGCGGTGTTTACCGCCTGCACAAGCTGATTGACATTGTCGCGCCGCCAGTCCGCGAGCGGCAAACTGCTGCCGGACGCCTGATAGGTCGCGGCATCGTCAAACTGTGTGGACGGATAAAAATAATCATCGAATTGGATGCCGTCCACGGCGTATTTGCTGACAATTTCCGACACGCCGTTACAGATGAGTTGGCGAACCTCTGCGATGCCGGGGTTGAAATAATAGCCGCCGTCACATGAGACCACCCAGTCCGGATGCTGCTTGGCGGGAGAGGAATCCGGCAGGGCATCAAAATCGCTCTGCGCGTTGGCACCGGCACAGATGCGGTACGGATTGACCCACGCCTCCAGCCGCAGATTGCGGGCATGTGCCTGTTCTACCCAATACGCGAGCGGGTCGAACGAATCGGACGGCGCCGTGCCGCACGTGCCGGTCAAATACCGGCTCCACGGAAAAAGCTGGGAGCGGTACAGCGCATCGCAGGACGGGCGCACCTGAAAATACACGGTGTTGGCGCCGCTCGCCGCGATGCGGTCGAGTGCGGTGCGGCATTCGGCGCGCAGCGTGTCTGCATCAGTGGTCGGCTGCGCGGGATAATCAATGGAATATGCCGTTGCCACCCAGACGCCGCGTGTCTGCGTCTGCATGGACGGGGCGGCAGATGACGGGGAATCCGAAGCGCGTGCGGCATCCTGCGGCGCCGTAGCGGCGAGCGCAGAGCTGCGCAGGGCAGAGAAAAAGGTCAGCGGGGTGACGCCTGCGGAGCAGCACACAATCGCGCAGGTGAGCGCGAGAAAGAGCACGGTCAGCATACACAGCTTTTTCATAAACAGTCCTCCGTTTCTATTGCATTCTATGTTCGGAATGTAAAATTTAGTGTAGCATATTCTACGCATTGGAGCAATGCATTGCTTTCTTTTTGCGCCGGTCTGCGGTATAATAGAGATGAGAAATCATAGGGCAAATCCATAGGAGGAAACAGTATATGCCGGAGTGTCAGCTATCCAGAGAATATGTCGTTGATATTGGACAGACCGATTGCCGCGGACTGGCGCGACCGTCCGCCATCGTTGATTTTATGCAGGATATCGCCACACGTCACGCGGAAATCATGGGAATCGGCGGCGAGGCGCTCAAGCGGCACCACGGATTTTGGGTGCTGTCACGGCTAAAATATCAGCTGGAGCGGCCGCTGCAGCCGTATGAGACCGTTCGGCTGACAACGCTGCCGCGCAAGCTGCGCGGTGCATCGTGGTATCGCGATTTTGTATTTGAGGATGCGGGCGGCGTGATTGGTCATGCCGTCACGGTTTGGGCGATTGTCGATTTGGAATCGCGGCATCTGCTGCTGCCAAAGAAAGTCGGCATCAGCTTTCCGTCACAGGACACCGGCTTTACGGAACAGCTGCGCGCGATTGTGCCGGAGGATATGCAGCCGTGCTTTGCGCGCACGGTGCGCTATAGTGATACCGATGTCAATCGGCATCTCAACAATGTCAAGGCAGTGGATATTCTGTCGGATGCGTTCGGCTTGGAGCCGGACGAAAACCGCTGGGTATCCGGACTGCAGGTCAATTATCTGGCGGAAAACCGCTGCGGAACCGAGTTGACCATTTCACAGGGACATACCAAAAACGGAACGTTTTGCGTGTGCGCCTGCGAGGGAGAGCAGGAGAAAGTGCAGGCTGAGGTGACGTTCTCCGAACGGTAAACGCAAAGGAGGAAGAGCGCATGAAACGCGAAGAGCTTCTCAAAAGGGTATTGGATTGCTGTCGGCCGCGCCGTGTCATCTTGTACGGCGAAAAATTTGTGGTTGACGGCCATGACGTAAAATCAGCAGATTTGTGTATTATTCTGGATCACTGCAATAAGACAGAGCTGCTGCGCAAGCTGTATTTGAAAATCAATATGCCGATTCCGGTACAGTTTTTGCTGTACCAAACCGATGAATGGCTGGAGCTGCTCAGAGACAGCGGCAGCTA
This sequence comes from Butyricicoccus intestinisimiae, assembly GCF_018918345.1. Taxonomy (NCBI): domain Bacteria; kingdom Bacillati; phylum Bacillota; class Clostridia; order Eubacteriales; family Butyricicoccaceae; genus Butyricicoccus; species Butyricicoccus intestinisimiae. The sequence goes on along the minus strand of NZ_JAHLQI010000002.1, from coordinate 260,030 downwards.
TGCATCCGCGATTGAGAAGAAGGGAACGGTGCTTTATGGCGAGACGTCGGAAGGGTAACACAGACAGCCAGTATTATTACAAGTGGCTGGAAAAAGCGCTCAGCGACCTGCAAAGTGCCCGCATCCTGCTGACCTGGGGCGGAGATGAAATGGCAGTGGCGTTTCACTGTCAGCAGGCGATTGAAAAGGCACTCAAGGGATACCTGCTGTTCAAGCTGGGCAGACATTTTGACGGGCACAACCTCACCTTCCTCTGCCGGCAGGCGGCGATGGTGGACGACCGGTTTGTCCGCTATCTCGGCGAGAGCGCCGCACTCAACAACTATTACATTGAAACGCGCTATCCGACCGACCTGCCGTTTGAAATCACGGAAGCACAGATTCACAATATTATCATTATGGCAGAAGACCTGTTCGGCGTAATTCGGCAGGAACTGTATGCGTCAGAGGAAGAACCTCACGCCATTCAGCCCCGAACGGAAACAGAGGAAAGTCAAATACAACAAAAAGAACATCGAATTTTGTGCTAAAAATTTGCGGCAGAAATGCAAAATCTTTTGGATTTTTCATTTACAATGGAAAATAAATTTTGTACAATAATGGTAGCACTCAAAACAAAGAGACAAGTTGGATTTTGAGTAGGAGCAGGAGGGTTTTATCCAATGATTATTACCATAACGCTGAATCCGGCGATTGACCGCACCCTGGTGCTGGAAGCACCGGTGGAGCTGAGCGCGGTGAACAGCGTTGTCAAGAGCTATGTAGAAGTTGGCGGCCGCGGCATCAACGTTTCCAGAGCGATCCGCGCCATCGGCGGCGAATGCGTAGCGCTTGGCTTTACGGCGGGAAATAACGGCAGATCTCTGAAAAACGCATTGACTGCGCTCGGAATCACGCACGATTTCACCGACGTGACGGGCGAGACCCGTACCAATACACAGATTGTCCATCCGGGCGGTGAGCACACCGACTTCAACGAACCGGGCACTGCAGTAGAGGAAGAAGATTATCTGCGCTTTATCGAAAAGCTCAAGACCTATCTCGATCCGAATAATCTGTTCGTTCTGTGCGGCCGTATCCCGCCAGGAATGAAGGAAAAGCAGTACCTGAAAATCATCCGCATCATCAAAAAGGCCGGCTGTTCGCTGCTCATCGACAGTGACGGCGATACCATGCGCAGCACGCTGCCATTCAAACCGGACTTCATCAAGCCGAACTCCACCGAGTTGGCAAAGCTGACCGGCAAGCCGCGCACGCATGATCCGGAGGAGGCGTATGAGTACGTCAAGCCGCTGCTGGCAGAGGGAGCGCAGACGATTTGCGCATCGCTGGGACACAACGGCGCGATTTTCGTCAACCACACGGACAAGCCGCTGTACATCATCGCCAATGCAGGCGCGGCGGCACAGAGTGCGGTCGGCTCGGGCGACGCGATGGTGGGCGCTATCGCACACGCGTACAGTCAGGGCATGTCGTATGAGGAGACGGCAAAGTTTGCTGTGGCAATGGGCACGGCGAGTGCAAAGCTTCCGGGCACGCAGATGGCGACCATGAAGGAAGCATATGAGGTATACGAAACACTGAAGGTCTATACCCTGTAACAACAAAACAAACACAGCGCTGCATCGGGTATGGATTGGAAATAGGCATGCTTGGTGCGGCGCTGTCTTGGTTGATACAACAGAAATGAGGTGGCAGATATGAAAAAGATTTTCGCCGGATTGATTTTTATTCTGTTCAATGTCCATGTGACGCTTGGCGGGTACATGATTGGACTGCTTCCGGACTTCGTTGGGTATCTGCTCGTTGCAGCCGGTCTCAAAGAAGTGTGGCAGGAGGAAGGGGTCTTTGAAAATCTCGTTCCGCTGGCGCTGGAGCTTGCCGTATTTACCGGCGTGATTTACCTGATTCGGCTGCTGCCGATGACGCGCCGCGAGGGGCTTTTGGCTGTGCTCGACGTTCTCGCAACGCTTTGCTTCCTCGTCATGGTATATAAAATTGTCGGCGGCGTGAAAGCGCTGGAGAAAAAGCACCTGTGCACGCTGAGCACAAGAAGGCTGATGCCGCTTGCGATTGGCTACGCCGTGTGCAATGCGGGCGCCCTGCTCATTGCCCTGACCGGCAGCGTGCTGGCGGCGGTGGTTGGCATCGTCGGACTGGCGGTGGCGTTTGTCTTTGTCGTTACGTTTTATGACACGACAAACAAGTATCGTTACTTACAGCATATTTGATTCCATCATAGGCATAAATAAAATCCCCGGCGGAAGTTCCGCCGGGGATTCTCGTTTCTATACAAATCTATAACAAAAGTTTCGGATGTCCTATTAGATGTCCTTGCCGTACATCTCCTGCAGGTTGAGCAGGTGCTTGTAGCGCAGAGCAGCCTTGTCCTCAGACTTCGCAAACAGCTCCTTCGCGCGCTCCGGGAAGGAACGGGTCAGAGCGGAGAAGCGAGCCTCGCCCATCAGGAATGCCTGATAGCCGTCTTCCTTCGGCTCCTTGGAGTCGATGATGAACGGGTTCTTGCCTTCAGCCTTCAGGGACGGGTTGAAGCGGAACATGTTCCAGTAGCCGCACTCAACAGCCTTCTTCATCTCGGACTGGCAGTTCTTCATGCCGCCCTTGATGGAGTGCATCTCACACGGAGCGTAGCCGATAACCAGAGACGGTCCCGGATATGCTTCAGCTTCTGCAATAGCCTTCAGGGTCTGCTGCGGGTTAGCACCCATAGCAACCTGAGCAACATAAATGTAGCCGTAGGACATTGCGATCTCAGCCAGAGACTTCTTCTGGATAGCCTTACCAGCAGCAGCGAACTGAGCAACAGCGCCGATGTTGGTAGCCTTGGAAGCCTGTCCGCCGGTGTTGGAGTAAACTTCGGTATCGAATACCATGACGTTGACGTCCTCGCCGGAAGCCAGAACGTGATCCAGACCGCCGAAGCCAATGTCGTAAGCCCAACCGTCGCCGCCGAAGATCCATACGGACTTCTTGGACAGGTAATCCTTCTTAGCAAGGATGTCGGATGCCAGCGTGCAAGCCTCGCAGTCGCAGTTCGGCTCAACGTTGCTCTCCAGGGCAGCGATGTAAGCTTCGGTTGCAGCCTGGTTTGCTACGCCGTCAGCGTAGGTATCCAGCCACTTCTGAGCAGCGTCCTTCAGAGCCTGCTGTGCGTACGGTACAGCGATCAGAGCCTCGGTCTTAGCCTTCAGGTTCTCACGCAGTGCCTTCTGGCCATGATACATGCCCAGACCGTGCTCAGCGTTGTCCTCGAACAGGGAGTTAGCCCATGCCGGACCACGGCCGTCCTTGTTGACGGTGTACGGGGAAGTAGCTGCCGGACCGCCCCAGATAGAGGAACAACCGGTAGCGTTGGAGATGTACATACGATCGCCGCATACCTGGGTAATCAGACGAGCGTAGGAGGTCTCAGCACAGCCAGCACAGGAACCGGAGAACTCAAGCAGCGGCTGCTTGAACTGGGAACCCTTGACGGTCTTGATGTCTTCCATCTCCGGCTTGCGGGAAACCTTGTTTACGGTGTAATCAAATACCTCAGCCTGTGCAGCTTCCTCATGCTGCGGAACCATGGTCAGAGCCTTGGTCGGGCAAACGCCGATGCAGACACCACAGCCCATGCAGTCGAGCGGGGAAACAGACATGGTGAAGGAGTAAACGCCCTTGCCAGCGCCAACCTTGATCGGAGCGGTCTTGATAGCTGCCGGAGCTGCTGCAACCTCTTCTGCGGTCAGAGCGAACGGGCGGATGGTAGCGTGCGGGCAGACATATGCACACTGGTTACACTGAACACACTTCTCAGCGTCCCAGGTCGGTACGGTAACAGCGGTGCCGCGCTTCTCGTAAGCAGCTGCGCCATGCTCGTAGGTACCGTCTACGTAATCGGTAAATGCGGATACCGGCAGGGAGTCGCCGTCCATGCGGTCGATCGGCTCCATCAGGTTGGTAACCATCTTTACGGTCTTTTCGCGGCCTTCCGGAGCTTCTGCCGGAGCTGCGTCAACTGCGTCAGCCCAATCAGCCGGAACGTCGATCTTCTCGTAAGCGGTAGCGCCCAGCTCGATTGCCTTGTGGTTCATGTCAACGATGTCCTGACCCTTCTTCAGGTAAGAATGGGTAGCAGCGTCCTTCATCAGCTGGATTGCGGTCTCTTCCGGCATAACCTTAGCCAGAGAGAAGAATGCAGACTGCAGAATGGTGTTGGTGCGCTTGCCCATGCCAATCTTGATAGCCAGATCAATTGCGTTGATGGTGTACAGCTGAATGTTGTTCTTTGCGATGTAACGCTTTGCCTCAGCCGGCATGTACTCGTTCAGCTCTTCCGGCGTCCACTGGCAGTTAATCAGGAATACGCCGCCCGGCTTTACGTCGTTGACCATCTTGTAGCCCTTGACAACGTAGGACGGGTTGTGGCATGCAACGAAGTCAGCCTTGTTGATATAGTAAGGGGACTTGATCGGCTTAGCACCGAAGCGCAGATGCGATACGGTTACGCCGCCAGTCTTCTTGGAGTCGTACTGGAAGTAAGCCTGTACGTAGTTATCGGTGTTGTCGCCGATAATCTTGATGGAGTTCTTGTTTGCACCAACGGTACCGTCGCCGCCCAGACCCCAGAACTTACATTCGATGGTGCCTTCTGCTGCGGTGTTCGGGGATGCGTGCTCTGCCAGAGACAGGTTGGTGACGTCATCCACGATGCCGAGGGTGAACTGCTTCTTCGGCTCGTCCTTAGCCAGCTCTTCGTATACAGCGAATACGGAAGACGGAGGCGTATCCTTGGAGCCCAGACCGTAACGGCCGCCGCAGGTGAATACAGACTTGCCTGCATTTGCCAGAGCAAATACAACGTCCTGATACAGCGGCTCGCCCTGGGAGCCCGGCTCCTTGGTGCGGTCGAGAACAGCAATCTTCTTTGCGGTCTCCGGAATAGCTTCCAGCAGCTTGTCAGCGCGGAACGGACGGTACAGGCGAACCTTTACCAGACCAACCTTCTCGCCCTGTGCGGTCAGGTAGTCGATAACTTCCTCTGCTACGTCGCAGATGGAGCCCATAGCGATGATAACGCGCTCAGCGTCCGGTGCACCGTAGTAGTTGAACAGCTTGTAATCGGTGCCCAGCTTCTCGTTTACCTTGCCCATGTACTTCTCAACGATTTCCGGAACTGCTTCGTAGTAAACGTTGGAAGCCTCGCGGTGCTGGAAGAAGATGTCGCCGTTTTCGTGGGAACCACGCATAACCGGATGCTCCGGATTCAGTGCGCGGGCACGGAACTCCTCAACAGCCTTCATGTCGCACATATCAGCCAGATCGTCGTAATCCCATACAGCGATCTTCTGGATCTCGTGAGAGGTGCGGAAGCCGTCGAAGAAGTTGATGAACGGAACGCGGCCCTCGATTGCTGCACAGTGTGCAACAGCGGACAGGTCCATAACTTCCTGCGGGTTGGTCTCGCACAGCATAGCGAAACCGGTCTGGCGACATGCCATAACGTCGGAATGGTCGCCAAAGATATTCAGTGCGTGCGAAGCAACGGTACGTGCGGATACGTGGAATACGCACGGCAGCAGCTCGCCTGCAATCTTATACATGTTCGGGATCATCAGCAGAAGACCCTGAGATGCAGTATAGGTAGTGGTCAGAGCACCTGCTGCCAGAGAGCCGTGTACGGTGCCGGAAGCGCCTGCCTCAGACTCCATTTCTACGACCTTGACGGTGGTGCCAAAGATGTTCTTTCTACCGGCAGCTGCCCACTGGTCAACGTTGTCGGCCATCGGGCTGGACGGGGTAATCGGATAAATACCAGCAACTTCGGTAAACGCATAGGATACGTGAGCCGCAGCGGTATTGCCGTCCATGGATTTCATTTTTCTTGCCATGTTTATCGTTCCTCCTATATAATGTAGGTAACCGCGCACGGATACCAAGCCGTATGCGGCAGGTGCTGCCTCGGAGCGATCAGGAGTGGGCTGATACCGGGGAACAGCATCTGTGCGAACAGCGCAGAGGTGCTATTCGTAACCATGCTTATTTTAGCAAAAAAACCGTGCGATGTAAACACAAAACCGAAAGAATTTGAGCAAAAGGCATAAAAAAGCCGAGAGAAGGACAAAAAACCTCATTTATTGTGCTATTCAGGTGAAGTTTTTAACAAATTCCGGAGATTTTTGCACAAAAAAATGAAAGCGCTTACAGTTGCGCGGTGATATTGCCAAGAAATTTTAGCTGCGTTACAATGTAGAAAACGAAAACAGGGGGCGTATGCGCATGATAGCAACTGTATTTTCCGCGGGCATTTACGGCATAGAAGGATATCTTGTGACCGTCGAATGCGGACTGGTCAACGGCCTGCCGTCGTTTGAGCTGGTCGGCCTGCCGGGCGCGGCGGTCAAGGAATCCAAGGAACGCGTCACGACGGCGGCGCGCAGCATCGGAATGGCGCTGCTGCCTGCGCGCAAGACGGTAAATCTGGCGCCGGCGGACATTCGCAAGGAAGGCGCGGTGTATGACCTGCCGATTTTGCTGGGTCTGCTGGCGGCGCAGGGAAACATCGAGCAGCAGCTGCCGGATGACAGCGTATTTATCGGAGAAATCGGCCTGCGCGGCGAGCTGCGCCCCGTCAAGGGCGCGCTCTCAATGGCAATGGCGGTGCAGCAGGCGGGAAAGAGCAAGCTGTTCCTGCCGGAGGGAAATGCAGAGGAAGCGTCCCTGATTGGAAACGATTTGATAATTTACGCAGTGCACCACGTCGAGCAGATTCTCGATCATCTGACGGGAAAGCATCCGCTCGAAGCCTATGTGCCGGAGCATCTGGTGCAGGACACGCCGGATGCTGCGCTGGACTTCTGCGACGTCATGGGACAGGAAAACGTCAAGCGGGCGATGGAGATTGCGGCGGCAGGCGGGCACAATATGCTCATGTCGGGCAGTCCCGGCTCGGGCAAGAGCATGATGGCAAAGCGGATTGGAACCATTTTGCCGCCCATGACGCCGGAAGAAAAAATGGATGTCGTGCGCATCTATTCTATTATCGGCGAGGGCAGCCGCGCGGCGCGGTCACAGATGCGTCCGGTGCGTGCGCCGCATCACACGACGAGCGCGGCGGGCATCGCGGGCGGCGGGAAGGGCATCCCGATGCCCGGCGAATTGAGCTTGGCGCACAACGGCGTGCTGTTTCTCGATGAGCTGCCGGAGTTTCGCGTGGACGCCTTGGAGGTTTTGCGCCAGCCGATAGAAAACGGCACGGTTTCCATTGTGCGCACGGCGGGACGCGTGACGTATCCGGCGAGGTTCATGCTAATTTGTGCGATGAATCCGTGCAAATGCGGCTGGTATGGGCATCCGTCCGGCAGATGCCGGTGCACACCGGCGGAAGTGAAAAAGTACCGGAGAAAAATCTCCGGTCCGCTGCTCGACCGCATAGATATTCAAGTGCATGTGCGTCCGGTGCCGCTCAAGGACTTGTCCGAGCGCAAGCCCGCAGAGAGCTCAGCGGACATTCGCGCGCGGGTCATCGCGGCGCGCGAACGGCAGCAGGCGCGGTACGCAGGTACCAAGACGCGGTGTAACGCGGACATGCAGCCGGCGCAGCTGGCGGAATTTTGCCGTCCGGATGCCGCCGGACAGGCGCTGCTGGATGCCGCGTTCAAAAAGCTCGGCATGACGGCGCGCAGCTATGACCGCATTCTGCGCCTTGCCCGCACGATTGCGGATCTGGCGGGAGAAGAACGCATTTCCGCCGGACACATCGCGGAGGCGATTCAGTACCGCAGCATGGATCGGGACGGTGCGTGATGCCGTGCAGGGAACGGGAAGAAACGAAAAAAAAGCCGCACCCATGACGGGTGCGGCGCGATCTCGACAAATGCCGGCAGTTTTTGCGATCTATCTATATGATAAGCGGAACGGAAAAGCCTTCCTGTTCTGCTGAGGGTACAAAAAAACCACGCCAATCTGCGTGGATTTCAAGATGCTTCTCAAGTATTTGCTTACTTTTCAGAAACACGATGCTCATCACCGTAGATCAGGTCGTCAATATCGGGTCTGTCGGGCTGCGGATCATAACTGCGAATCTTACGAATGGTCTCCATAACTCAAAACTCCTTTCTATTTGTTTATTTTACACATTATACACCGAGAAGTTGCAAATGTAAAGAGTGAAAATGATGAATATTTTGTAAAAAAAGCGAGAAAAGCAGCAACGTGCAAAAAAGATTGCTGTTTTCCTTTGCAACACAAAAGTGCAAAAGAAACCCCGCGCAACCGATGTCACCAGATTAGTAACCTGCACATCTCCTGCAGGTGGGTCTCCTGTCACATACATCTGTGCTTCCAACTTCCGCCGAGGCGGGAGGCCTGCAACTCCGTATGGGAACATCCGGAATCCCGAAAACTAATTGTGGGTTAAAAAAAGGTGACTGTCAAATCGCGCAGGGGCCTTAGCGATTGAATTGTTTACTCCTCGTCGTCCTCCGGCGCGTCGTACAGCGCCTCCAGACGGGACATAAACAGATTGTACAGGCGGAGGCTTTCTTCCTCGTCATCCACCGATGCGAGCAGCTCTTCGCCGTCCTCATCGACAATCTTCAGGATGACAACTTCTGCCTCTTCTTCCAGATTCAGTTCAGCCGGAATGAAAGCCATATAGACGGTGCCGTTGTCCTCCAGCGTGTCGATGTGCTCAAATTCTTTCTCATTGCCTTCCTCGTCGGTCAGGATGACATAGTTGCTCTTGTTTTCTTCACTCATATACATATCCTCCGGCTGCTTCAAGGTTGTTTACCTTGCACCATTATCATAGCCTATTCTCTCGGAAATTTCAACTGTTTTGCCTAAAAAAACGTTGGAAAAATTACCCGAGCGGGAAGGCTCCTCGGTTTGCTCATGGAAGAATACCACAAAAGCGTGCCCGCTGTCAAGCGAAAACTGTCGATTTCGTGAAAAACGCGCCCGATTTCAAATTTACGGGGATTTTTCCTTGACAACGCCGGAGGGAGATGCTATACTAATTGAGCAAAAGAAAGAAGGACACACCGTTCTCACCTTGCGCTTCGGCAGAGAGGTTCAGATGTTCAGCTGTTTCGCGTAAGCAGCTGTGATCGGACGGTGTCTTTCCGTCCGTTTTTTATTTTTCGTTTAACCGTTTGGAGGTGCTTAACAATTAGCAGTATGGAACACCAGATCAATGAAGAGATCCGCGACAAGGAAGTAAGACTGATCGACGCAGAGGGCAATCAGGCCGGCATCGTACCGATTGCGAAGGCACTGGAGGCAGCTGCCGCAAAGAATCTTGACCTCGTGAAGATCGCACCGAACGCTGTTCCGCCGGTATGCCGCGTCATGGACTACGGCAAGTTCCGTTTCGAGCAGGCAAAGCGCGAGAAGGAAGCAAGAAAGAATCAGCATGTCGTGGAGATTAAGGAGATTCGCCTTAGCCCCGGCATTGATGTCAACGACCTCAACGTAAAGGTCAATCATGCAAAGCGTTTCCTGAAGGCTGGAAACAAGGTTAAGGTATCGGTTCGTTTCCGCGGCCGTGAAGTAACCCACTCTTCGATCGGTCTCGATCTGCTGCGCCGTTTCGCGGATGAATGCGCGGAAATCGGCAGTATGGATAAAGCCCCTAAACTGGAAGGCCGTCAGATGATTATGTTTCTCGGCCCGAAGAAGGATGGTCCGAAGAAGGATGCCGGCAAGAAGAGCCGCAAGGGTAAGTCCGGCAAGCCGCAGCAGGCTCCGAAAGCGGATTCGTCTGAATCATAAATGTATCACACTGCGCTCCAGCGGCGCAGTCCCATCAGAGAGGAGAACACACTATGCCTAAGATTAAGACTCACAGCGGCGCGTCCAAGCGCTTTAAGATGACAAAGACCGGCAAGATCAAGCGCGCTCATGTTGGTCGCCGCCACATCCTGAACAAGAAGTCCACCAAGCGTCTGAGACATCTGCGTAAGGAAGGCTTTGCTGATTCCACCAACGTAGCACAGGTAAAGCGCCTGCTGCCGTACAAGTAATCTCAGGATTATCACAAAAACACTTACGATTTGAATTTGGAGGCAATGTTTAAATATGGCAAGAGTTAAGGGCGCAATGATGACGCGCAAGAGAAGAAAGAAGATTCTGAAGCTTTCTAAGGGTTACTTTGGTGCAAAGTCCAAGCTGTTCCGCACTGCAAACGAAGCAGTGATGAAGTCCCTGCGTTACGCATACATCGGCCGTAAGCACAAGAAGAGAGATTTCCGCAGACTGTGGATCACCCGTATCTCCGCTGCTACCCAGGCTAACGGCATGAACTACAGCACTTTCATGAACGGTCTGAAGAAGGCTGGTGTTGACATCAACCGTAAGATGCTGGCAGATCTGGCTGTAAACGACAAGCCGGCTTTCGAGGCTCTGGTTGCTACCGCTAAGGCTGCTCTGTAATTTTTTCAGAATGCACATTCCCTGTTTCCGATACGGAAACGGGGAATTTTTTTGCGTATATCTGTGGCAATTGGATAAAAAATAGTTAGCTTTCGCTCAAAAACTGGAACAGCCTCCATTGACTTTGTTTTTTGCGTGTGATATGCTTTTCTTTGAATTAGTGCAAACTAATCATTTAAGAGGATTTCGACAGCAAAAGGAGGAACAAACATGGAGCTGACCGGTACACACCTGCGGTATCTGCTGCACATGTACGAAATGTCTCAGCGGGAGGGCGAAATGCGGCTGACGGAGATTGCCAAGGCGCTGCATGTGAAAAAAGCATCCGTTGCGCGGATTGTCAGCGTTTTTCGGGAAAAACAGCTTGTGGATCAGCAGCGATATGGGAAACTTCACCTGACAGCGTATGGAAACGAGGTGGCGGCGCGGTATGCCGACCGCGTGTACCATGTGGCGGACTGCCTGATGCAGACGGGGCTGTTTGTGACGCGCCAGCAGGCGACGGATGCGGCGTGCATCTTATTGCCGGAGCTACCGGAGTCCTGTGCCGATGCTGACGCGGTTGCGGTAAGCTAATGAGAACAAGCAAATCAGACGCGTACTGTTTGAGAACATCTCTCGAACAGTACGCGTTTTTCTTCTGTTGATTTCTCTGGGCTAACGCATATGCGGCGGAAATACGCGGAAAAGAGGCGCGGAAGGCGGAAATTTTTTTGGGCGCGTGTTATGTTTGCGTTTAGAAATAAAGTTATCCTAGGCATTTTCTCGCAATTCACCGAGAAAATGCGAAAACAGGAGCGCTCTGTTTGGATAAAGTACATGAAAAATTCGCGAAATAATTTGCACATGTGCAAAAAACTGTCACAAAAAGTTAATGAAACAAAAATTCTGTATTTTTTGAAATAATGGAGGAATATCTGCAATTTACCTTGCAAATATACATATTTATCTGGGGAGTGTCCTGAGAAAAGAACAATATTTCCCAATATGTGTTGTTGACAACTAACCAAAAATTTTCTATAATCGTACTATCGAATTTTGAAGTGAAGATTGTATCAAAAATACAGGTAATACAGTCAAAAATTCAAGAAAAGTTAGTACGTACTGACAAAATCTGATTTGTTTTAGAAAGGGCGTAACATGAACAACAACGCGAAAAAGACGCTGCGTGTCCTGAGTGTGGCTACGGCAGCAACCATGATGGTAGGCGGTGCGGCATTTGCAGTCAATGCAGATGACATTCACGGCCACTGGGCAGAAAAGACCCTGCAGCAGTTCATTGACAACGGCTGGATTCAGGGCGACGAGGGCGGCATTCGTCCGGACAGCACCATCACCCGTGCAGAGATGGCAACCGTCGTTGACGCTGTCGAGGAATACACCGAGGAAGCGGACGTCTCCGGCTACAAGGACGTTGCAAAGACCGACTGGTTCTACAAGCAGGTGGCAAAGATCGTCAAGGCCAATGTCATGGTCGGCGTAGGCGACAACAAGTGGGCGCCGCAGGGCGATGTGACGCGCGAGCAGGCTGCCGTTATCATGTGCAAGCTGAACGATGTCTCGGTTGACACCAAGGCGAATGCGGCAGACATCCGCGCACAGCTGACCAAGCTGGGCTACACAGATGCGAACGCTGTTTCCGATTGGGCTGCACCGTACATTCTGGCAGCGGTTCAGAACGGCTACATGTCCGGTTATCCGGATCACACGCTGCGCTCCGGCAACAACATCACGCGCGCAGAAGCCATCGTGATGCTGGACAAGGCAGGCGCGACAGAGCAGTTCGCTTACGTTACCATGAACGTGCCGTATGATGATTTCTACAAGGCTGAGGGCGTAACCGCTGTTGACGGCGTTGACGCAGTTACTTCTGCAACCATGCGAAAGTCCCGCATGAACACGGCAGACGGACTGACCGCCGGCACGTACTACAAGACGGCAGAGGACGAAAAGTCTGACGCCATTCGCGGCGTTGTTTGCACGGTTCGTGTGGTAAAGTCTGATCTGGCAAAGCTGAACGCTTCTCTGACCGAGCATGATGATTACTACTACACCGCGCTGGATTCCGTTCCGGAAAACTATAAGGAACTGACCGTCAACAAGGACGGCTCCTATAGCTTTGGCAAGACCACGGCTGCTGTGGACACCGAGACACTGAAGGACACCACCGTTACGTTCAAGACGTCCTCCAAGTACGGCGACTATCAGATGAAGTTCTCGACGAATGTTTTGGAAAAGATTGGCCGTGCATACGGCGCAACCGTAACGACCACAGACGGCACGTCTTATGCGATGCGTTCTCTGGAGAACGTGTGGAACGGCAAGAGTCTGGAACTGGCATGGTCTGTCGGCTTTACAACGACTTCACACGGCAACCCGCTGGTATCCGATGACTACGTTTCCATGATGGGCAAGACCATCAAGAGCGTGGCATTCTACACGGTAGACGGCAAGATTTACAGCTTGGATTGCGAGCAGTATGTTCCGGTGAAATTTGCAACCGAGAATTTCGCAGTAGAGAATGCACTGGCTGACAGCGGTTCCACCTCTGTAGAACTGAAGGACTTCCCGAAGGATTATGAGGTGGAGTATCAGGTAACCGACGCACAGGGCAATGCAGCCGAAGGCCTTTCCGTCAAGGACGGCAAGATTTCCTGGAAGGGCACAGCGGCAACCGGCAAGTACACGCTGACGGTTTCGGATAAGTCCGGCAAGTATGCAAGCTACTCCACCACCTTTGAGCTGCAGACCGATGCTGTCGTTGCGGCATATGACGCAGAGAACAGCAAGCTGGTAAAGACCAAGGACGCAACCGACGAGCAGTTTGCAGACTATCTGTCCAACATTTCCAGCGTAACGGTCGGTGACACCACTTACAATGCAACCGGCAAGGGCGCTGCAAAGATTATCAAGGATGACGGCTCCATTGACTTCGATGCGACATACGGCAAGGACAAGACGCCGATCTTCGAAGCAGGCAAGGAGTACAATCTGGAAGTAGCTGCTACCGGCTACAAGAACAACATTTCCTTCAAGGCAACTGCTCCGGAAGCAAAGATTTATGTCAAGATGAACATCCCGTATGCGGATTTCTACGCTGCTGAAATCAACAACGAGGACGCTGTGGACGCTGTAACCTCCGCAACCAACAACAAGTCCATCAAGAACGGCGATGGCGAGCTGGTCGGCGGCACCTACAACGACTACAATGCAGACGCTTGGGCAGCAGGCACCCAGAAGAAAGTGAACATCAAGGGCGTTAGCTATCCGGTAGCCATCACGCCGTCTGAATTGGCACAGCTGACCAAGACCGATGACAAGCAGGCGGATTACTACTACACCGAGCTGGAGTCTGCACCGGCTGCTTACAAGACGGCAACCGTCAAGGACGGCAAGATTTCCTTTGGCGAGGCACAGGGCAAGACCACCAAGCTGGAGGCAAAAACGGAACTGTCCACTTCCACTGCTTGGGGCGACTATCTGCTCGATGTGGATACCGATGCGTTCGGCACGAACAACGTATACGGCGTTGTGATTTCTGCCGAAAAGGACGGCAAGACCACGACCTACGGCATGCGTCAGGAAGAAAACATCTGGAGAAGAACCGAAATCGCTTGGTCCTCCGGCATCAAAAAGACCGAGCCGCACGGCAACGTGCTCAACTATGAGCACTATGTTGGTCTGATGGGCAGCACCATCAAGAGCGTGACCTACTACACGGCTGACGGCGAATATACCATTGACGCGGATCTGTATGTACCGGTCAAGTTCACAACCGACAATTTCAAGGTAGAAAATGCGCTGGCAGACAGCGGTTCCACTTCTGTTGAGATGAAGGACTTCCCGTCCGATTATCAGGCGGAGTACAAGGTAACCGACGCCAAGGGCAATGAGCTGGAAGGCGCTTCCGTCAAGGACGGCAAGATTTCCTGGACCGGCACACCGGCTAATGGCAAGTATACGCTGACGGTTTCGGATAAGTCCGGCAAGTACGCAAGCTGCTCCACCACTTTTGAGCTGCAGATCAGCGCAATGCCGGCTGCATATCAGGCAAGCAATCTGCGCGTAGCAGGCGCTGACGGCGCAAGCGCAGAGGAGCTGAGCGGCTTCCTGTCCAATGTATCTACTGTTACGATTAACGGTAAGAATTATGCAGCATCCGGTCGTGGTTCTGTAGCGGTTATCAACAGCAAGGGCTTTATTGATCTGACAACCTCTCCGTTTACCGGCATGAAGGCAGGCGACATCTACAAGATTTCCGTCAAGGCTACCGGCTATGCAAAGACCCTCGACTTTGAACTGACCGTTCCGGATAAGATTTACGCGTATGCAAATCTGACCTACAACGAGTACTGGGCAAACGAAGGCGTATACGCAGCTGGCAACGATTCCAGCTCCGAAGAAGCGGACGCAAAGGGTGAGCTGGACAAGGGCGGCTTTGATGCGGTATCCCGTGCAACCACCAACCACGGCCTGCATCGCGGCAGCTTCCAGCAGACCGCTGTGATTGAAGCAACAACCGCTGACGGACAGACCGTAAGCATGGGTGTTGACCATTGGTCTGAAGATAACACCAAGTTCTATGATGCAAATGGCACAGAGTATACGGTTGACCGCACGGCTAAGCCGATGAGCATTTCGTATAAGACCCGTCAGGGACGAGAAACTGTTACGGTAACAGCTTCCTTCAAGGACTATAAAATCACCGGCATCAAGTATGTTCCGGTTGCTGTTGACGCCGCAGACTATCAGGACTTCTGCAAGAAGTACACGGTAGTCAAGAACGGCCAGTCGGTACAGGGCGGCTACGGCGAGCAGAACCTGAAGGCATACACCGGCGTTGCCGCTGTGGATGCAGCGACCAACGGTCTCAAGACGGTTTCCAAGTCCGGCGATGCCTATACCTTCAGCGCACGCCAGACGGGCACCGGCTCCGGTCTGCTGGATCAGGAACAGGCAAACGACGGCACCGGCGTTACCACGGAAGTTAAGAAATACAGCGGCAACTACGGCGAGTTCCTGCGCGTTGACCTGAACGGCACATACGGCGCACTGGGCGCTGCTATGCAGACGGTCAAGTGGACATACTACGGCAGCGACAGCACCTACACCACACCGGCTGCAACCTACGGCACCAAATTCGCAGCGGATAACTGGATGCACAAGTCTATGGGCATTCAGCTGGGTCTGACCGATTCTGTTCGCTGCCAGCTGCCGGAAGGCACCGACGGCACCGGCTACTGGGCACTGACCGTTTACGGTCTGGGCACCTCGGATTACACCACCCAGTTCCAGGTAACCGCAGAAAACCTGCCGTCCACTGTAGCAGGCATCACGGACGAGCAGAAAACCGAGCTGACCAACCTGATTGCTACGGCACAGGAGCTGTCCGCGAAGAACCCGTCCAACAAGGCTGCTCTGGATGAGCACATTGCAGAGGCTCAGGCTATGCTGAACAATGCGGATGCAACCCAGCCGGAAGCTGCCGAGCTGATTGCAGACCTGCAGGGTCTCATCAAGACGGCACAGGACGAGCTGGCAGCACAGCCGACGGAAAAGACCGTAGCAAAGACAGTTACCGTAAATCCAGATGCAGACGAAGACTTTAATGCGTACAGCCTGATTGTTGATGTCACCGTCAAGGATGGCAAGGTTCAGTCTGTTGCATTGAACAAGGACTGCACCATCAAGAAGAGCAACAAGCCGTACTCTGAGGATGCGTTCAATGGTATGAACACCAAGCTGGCTGGCAAGTCTGCTGCTGAGATTGACGGTGCAGACATCGTTTCCGGTGCAACCTGCTCTTCCAATGCAATCAAGGAAGCTGCCAAGGCTGCTCTTAGCGAATAAGATTACATCGGAATCTTTTTCATACGTTCCTTTCACAGTCCCTCCGGATATTTGTCCGGAGGGACTGCTTTGTGTCTGTTGAGCAAATATGCTGAAAAACAGCGAAAGCATACACTAATTTTTTACGCGGGAAGCATTGACGGAAGGCGGGGGATATGTTATCCTATCTATAGATTAGTTCATTCTAACAATAAAAACGAAATATAGGAATTATCCGGCGTTTGCCACACGGCAAACGGCTTTTTCCTGCCCACGGCTTCGTTTGACAACCGAGTATCTATGCGGTATACTGAGGTAATTTGGAGCGAGGATAACCAATTTGTGTGGGAGACATCTCCTGCGCAATTTCTTTTTCTGTTCCTATTAGTTTCTACTAACCGTATGAGAAGTTGGGAGTTGTACCATGAAGCTGAAAAAACAGGACATTCTATTGCTGGCGGCACTGCTGGCGGGCGTGCTCCTACTCGGCGCATTTCTGATGCTGACGCGAAAGAGCGGCGCGGAAGTCGTTGTGAAGGTGGCGGGCAAACAGGTGACATCAATGCCTCTGGATAAAGACACGAAATATACCATTCATGGTGTCAATGGCGGCACAAATGAGCTGGTTATTGCGGACAGTCAGGTTTGGCTGGAACAAGCGAGCTGTCCGGACAAGCTGTGTGTGCATCAGGGCAAGATTCAGTACGCCGGACAGAGCATCATCTGCCTGCCGAATAAGGTGAGCGTCACCATTGAGGACGAACAGGACAAAAACGGCGTGGACGCTGTGGCACAGTGAGGGACGAGCGATGAAACAGACAAAACGATTGGCACTGTATGGCATGCTTGCCGCACTGGCATTGGTGCTCAGCTACATCGAAGCGATGGTTCCGGCGTTTTTCGCCGTGCCGGGCATGAAGCTCGGCTTGACCAATTTGGTCGTTCTCGTGGCACTGTACCGCATGGGCGCGAAACAGGCAGTTGTCATTAACTTTGTGCGCATCGGCCTGACGGCAATGCTGTTTGGAACGGTGGTTAGCCTGTGGTATTCTCTGGCGGGCGGACTTTTATCCGGAGCAGTGATGATTGCGCTCAAGAAAACAGGGAAATTTCAGCCGGTGACCGTCAGCGTGGCGGGCGGCGTCATGCACAATGTGGGTCAGATTCTGGTTGCCATGGCAATCATGCAGACCAGCGCCATTGCATGGTATTTGCTGGTGCTGTGGGTTTCCGGCATTGCTGCCGGTGCTGCGGTCGGTCTGCTGGGCAGCTGGATGCTCCGGCGCCTGCCAGAGCTGCGGTAAGATTGCGTTTTTGTTGTGAGAAAGGAATATTATGAGATATAAAGTACGATTGATTCTGGCATCCGCCGTAGTGGCGAGTATGCTGCTGACAGGATGCGGCACGGCATCCGATACAAAACATACAGGCAGTGCATCGGAAACACAGACGACCAACAGCACAACGGCCAGCTCAGCGCAGCCGGTTAGCCAAGAAATCTTTGCGATGGATACCTATATGACGGTTACGGCGTATGGTGACAACGCACAAAAGGGCGTGACCGATGCGGTTGCGGAAATTCAGCGCTTGGACAATCTGCTGTCCATCGGCAAGGAGGACAGCGAAATTTCCAAGCTCAACAAGAGCGGCTCCGCGGCGCTGTCCGATGACACAGCGGTTATGGTCGCAAAGGCGTTGGATTTGTACAAGAGCACGGGCGGCGCGTTTGACATTACGGTTCTGCCGCTCATGGAGCTGTGGGGCTTTACGACACAGGAGTATTACGTCCCGACAGAGGATGAAATTCAGTCCACGTTACAGCGCGTCGGCGCAGATAAGCTGACATGGGACGAAAGCACCAAGACGCTGACGCTGGGAGACAAGCAGGAAATTGACTTGGGCGGCATTGCCAAGGGCTTTACGTCCAGCCGCATCATGGAAATCTTCAAAAAAGACGGCGTGACCTGCGGCATGGTGTCGCTGGGCGGCAACGTGCATCTGCTGGGCACCAAGCAGGACGGCAGTGCGTGGCGCGTAGGCATTCAGGACCCGAACAACACCGATGATATGCTCGGTGTACTGGAAGCAAACGACTGCGCGGTGATTACATCCGGCGCGTATGAGCGCAACTTTGAAAAGGACGGCGTGACCTATCATCACATCATTGATCCGGCAACCGGTAAGCCGTCCAACAGCGGTCTGACCTCGGTTACCATTGTCAGCAAGGACGGCACACTGGCTGACGGTCTGTCCACCTCACTGTTCGTCATGGGCAAGGACAAGGCGATTGCGTACTGGAAACAGCACGCGGACGAGTTTGATACCATTCTGGTGGATAAAGACAGAAATGTATACATCACGGAGGGCATTGCCGGCAATTTCTCGCCGGACAGCGTTTCCGCCAATCAGGTGCATACCATCGAAAAATAATATCCCATTGTAACAACCAATCGTTTCACCACGCAAGGAGGCAAAACATGCGTATCTTTTACAATCAATCTGTGGATGCCATTGCCCGCCGACTGATACCGGGCATTGCTGTCGCGGCGCTGGCGGCATGGGGCGTTGCCTCCGGCGGCGCGGTGCTGGAAGACATTCCGGAGCTGACATCCAAGGCACAGGCGGCCAATCTTGGCTCCGGTTCTGCCGGTGCGGCGGCGGATGCCGGCTCTTGGCAGGACGGCACGTGGACGGGCACGGCACAGGGCTACGGCGGTGACGTCACCGTCAGCGTGACCATTGCGAACAAGAAAATCACCGCGATTGAAGTGGTGTCCGCCTCGGCAGAGACACCGTCCTTCTTCTCGCGCGCAAAGGCAATTATTCCAAAGATTATTGAGGCGCAGAATCCGGATGTCGATGTGGTGTCCGGTGCGACCTATTCCTCCAACGGCATCATCAATGCCGTGAAAAACGCGCTGACCAAAGCGTCCGGCGGCACAGTGACCGAGACATCCAATGGCGGTGCGGCGAGCAATGCGGCGGGAAGCACCTCCTCCGATGCGTTTCAGGACGGCACGTACAAGGACGGCACGTATACCGGTTCGGCGGCAGGATTCCGCGGCAATATCACGGTCAGCGTGACGATTTCCGGCGGCAAGATTGCGAGCATCAATGTCGTTTCCGCACCGGGCAACGATGAGCCGTATCTGAGCAAGGCGAAAACGCTCATCGCCAAGGTTCTTGCCAAGCAGAGCCCGAACGGTGTGGACACGGTGTCCGGCGCAACCTATTCGTCCAACGGCATTTTGAATGCCATCAAGAACGCGCTGACCAAGGCGGCGGGCGGCACGGTGTCCGAGACGCCGAGCAGCGGCGGAACAACCGGCGGCGACACTTCTCCGAGCAAGCTGGATAAGGACACGTATACGGGCACGTACAAAGACGGCACGTACACCGGCACCGGAAAGGGATATAAGGGCACCGTGACGGCGAAAGTCACCATTTCCGGCGGAAAAATCAAAACCATTGACGTTTCCGGCAGCGATGACGCGGCATATTTTGGCAAGGCGAAAAACGGCATTGTCAATAAAATTATTTCCGGTCAGACCACCAATGTGGATACGGTATCCGGCGCGACCTACTCGTCCAATGGTATTATCTCTGCGGTGAGAAATGCGCTCAAAAAGGCGCAGACCACCGGCGGCACAACCACCGATGACGAGGACAAGAAGGACGAAAAGACCTACACCGACACCAAGACCGAGTTCTACGGCATCGGATACGGCTATCGCAGCGGCCGCATTGTGCTCAAGGTCACGGCGTCCGGCGGCGCGTTAAAGGGCGTTGACGTCATCGAAAAGAACGATCAGGACGATGACTATTTTAACGATGCCATGGAAATCGTGGAAAAGGTCAAGAACGGCAAAAATATCAACGTGGTGGACACTGTGTCCGGTGCGACGTATTCGTCAAAGGGCATTTTGACCGCACTGACGGAGGCGCTGAACAAGGCGGTGATTGCGGGACAGTACACCCCGCCGAAGGAGACGCCGGATACGCCGGACACACCGGAGCTGACACCGGAAGGAAAGACGTACACGGAAACGGTTGCGGTCAATCCGGATGCAGATAAAGATTTTGAAGCCTATGAGCTGCTTGTCGATGTCACGGTACAGGACGGAAAAGTGACGAGCGTATCGCTCAACGCATCCAATGGATATGGTTCTAACTCCGAGGAACAGGCAACCAATAAAAAGCGTTCGGAGAAAGCGGTAAATATGAATCTGATTGGAAAGTCCACATCAGAAATAGACGGTGCAGATGTAATCAGTAAGGCAACCTGTTCGTCCATTTCCATCAAGCAGGCGGTCAAGCAGGCACTGGCAAAGGCGGAGGGCTGATTTGTTGAAACATCTGGATTTTTGGTCAAGACTGGGCAGTCTTGTGCTGGCGGTCGTGGCGCTGTGTGTCTATCAGGCACATGCGCTGCAATGGCAGGCGGCAGAGGACGAAAATAAACAGCAAATTGCCGAGGCACAGGCAAAAAACGCCGCCGCAGAGGGCGGGGCAGTCAGCTACGCGGACGGCACATACACTGGCAGCGGTGACGGCTTCGGCGGCACAGTGTCCGTGGAGGTCACGGTGTCCGGCGGAAAAATCACCGCGATTGACGTTGTCAATGCGGCGAATGAGGACGCGGCGTATTTGGATAAGGCAAAGGGTATCATCGACAGCATGATTTCTGCCAATTCGCCGGAGGTCGATACCATCAGCGGAGCGACATTCTCCTCGACAGGCATTAAGACGGCGGTACAACAGGCATTGGAGGGCGCAACAGCATGACAAACACGCAAACAGCATCAAAAGCGGCGGCAAAGAAAAAGCCGATGAATCCGATGCAGCGTGTCAAGCTGCGCCGCCGCGTGCGTGCCGTGATTCAGCTGGCGTTTTTTCTGCTCGCACCGTCCGTGTACACCTCGTGCTTTTCCGGCATCAAGGAAATGGCGGCGGCGGTCGGCGCAAAGGACCCGATTTCGTACGGTTCGTTTTTCACGACACTCGTGGTGGTATGTCTGTACACCATCGTCTGCGGCCGGTTTTTCTGCGGCTATGCCTGCGCCTTCGGCGCGTTTGGCGATGCGGTATATGAGCTGTCTCAGTTTATTCAGAAAAAGACAAAAAAGAAGCTGCCGCACATGCCGGACAAGCTGACCGGATACCTGCAAAAGGTCAAGTATCTGGTTTTGCTCGCCATTGTCGTTTTGTGTGCGACAGGTGTGTATGATAAGCTGCCGGGCTGGAGCCCGTGGGATGTATTCTCAATGCTGACTGCGCCGCGCGGCATTCCGGCGGGCTATACGATTGCGATTGTGCTTTTGATTGCCATTGTTGTAGGCATGGCGGTAAAAGAACGCTTTTTCTGTCAGTTCCTGTGCCCGATGGGCGCGATTTTCGCGCTGCTTCCGGTGATTGGACGATATACGCGCAATCGCTCCAACTGCATCAACCGCTGCTCGGCGTGCGCAAAAAATTGTCCGGTCTCGGTAGAGACCGACGAGGGCAATATCCGCATGGGAGAATGTATCTCCTGCGGCAAGTGCAGCGATGTGTGCCCGCGCCGCAACATCAGCTATGCGAATGGCCGCGTGCAGGATGGCAATGCGCCGTTTCCGGTTGCGGTCAAGGCGGTGCTGCTGTTCGCAATTTGTCTGGCACTCGGCTTGATTCGCAGTTTTGGATAACAAAAAAGCTCCCGCGGGGGAGCTTTTTTTGTCGCGTCAATCGCTGTTTTGGGGCGTCTGCGGCGCCAAACAGCGCAGAATGCCGGAGTTTCGGACGAATTGGCTGTCCACAGCCAGATATCCGGTGACATTGGGGCGGAAACCGGAGGCTGTCAGGCGATCCTCGTAGCGCCAGATTGTGGCGAGCGGGATTTGAATTTGCTCGGCGGGATTGTTGTCATCGTATTGGAAGAATACGTTTTCATTGTCCGCGCTGACGAACAGCAGGCGGGTGATGGTCTTGTTCGGGAACTGGCGGGTGAGCTGCGCCGTCACAAGATATTTGACCATCTCGATGGTCACATCATCCAGTTCGGCCTCCAAGATGCGGATGCGCTCCAAAAAGCCCGCCAAGGTGCGTTCCAGACGCAGCTTGTATTGCGGCATGAGCGGTGTGACAGCGGGTTTCTCCATGCTCGGCTGGAAAGAGACGAGGAATTTCTTTTCGTCGTTGCTGTACACGCAGGTGTACGCGGCGTGCATGTGCGTGCCGCAGCGCGGGCAGGTCTGCAAAAACATCGAACCGTTGAGCAGCTTTTCGCGCAGCTCCGGTTGCGTCTGTGCGTTGATGACGTTGTATTGCTCGATGTCAAAGGTGGTGCTGCACTTGGGGCAGGTCATTTGCGTGGTGTTCGGCGTGGACATGAGACAATCCCTCCTGTACAGAAAAAATAAGTTGGTTCTAGTATACCACAAAATATCGTGCGTTGGGTAAAACTGTGGTATAATTGCAGCAAAAATAAAAAAGGAGACAGGACATGAATACCTTGAGCTTGGTACACGCGCATTTGCAGTCGTGGATTCATTCGGGAGATTTCGTCATTGACGCGACGGCGGGCAACGGAAAGGACACGGAATTTTTGTGCGGCTTGGTCGGACGAGAGGGAAAAGTCCTCGCGTTCGACATTCAGGAGCAGGCGGTGGAAAACACCAAAAAGCGGCTGGCGGAACACGGCTGGTCGGAGGTTGGAGAGGTGGTGCTGGACAGCCACGCCAACATGGGCGCGTATGCGCAGGAAAACAGCGTGGACTGCATCGTGTTCAACCTCGGCTGGCTGCCCGGCGGAGACCACACGGTATTTACCCACGCGGACAGCACGATTGCAGCCATCGAAGCGGGGCTCAGGCTGCTGCGCAAAGACGGTGTGATGTGCGTGAGCATTTACTACGGCGGCGCGAGCGGCTATGAGGAGCGGGATGCGCTGCTGGAATACGTCAGGACGATAGATCCGGCACAGTATACGGTTCTCGTCACGCAGTTCGCCAATCGGGCGGGAGACCCGCCGATTCCGGTGTTTATTCACAAGGCAACATGAAAACGGAAAGCAGAGGAGTAAGCCTCTGCTTTTCTTGTTTTATACGGCGAAAATGCGGAGATATTCGGACGATTTGCAAAAGAAAATGAGAAAAATAAAAAATACGCAGAAAAATCAGTATATGTTAACAATGGATAAAACGAAACCTTAGCATACCCTAACGACTGAACAAATGCAACAAAAATGCGAAAGTACCGGAAAAATACCACGTAATTCATTGACAACGGCATAGAAAAAAGATATTATACTAATTGATTAGCGAGAACTAATTAGCTTTCGCATGCGAAAAGTATAAGACTATGCTAAAAAACAGAAACAAAGGAGGAACGGATCATGATGCCATTGACATTTGCAGCAGTTGGCGAGGAAAATACCATTGTGAAAATCGGCGGCAAGCCGGAGGTCAAGAAACATCTGGAAAATCTGGGCTTTGTTGTGGGAGGAACCGTAAAGGTTGTTTCTGCGATGGGCGGAAACCTGATCGTGAACGTAAAGGAAGCGAGAGTCGGTATCAGTCAGGAGATGGCGCAGAAAATCATGATTTGATGCCTTCACGAAAATGAAGGGAAGGAGAACGCAAAGATGACATTAAAAGAAGCAAAAGTTGGCAGCACGTACACCGTGGCAAAGATTACGGGTGCCGGTGCAATCAAGCGCCGCATCATGGACATGGGCATTACCAAGGGCATTGAAGTGTACATCCGCAAGGTTGCTCCGCTCGGCGATCCGGTAGAGATTACCGTTCGCGGCTATGAGCTGTCTCTCCGCAAGGAAGACGCTGAGATGATCGAAGTCAAGTAATCCGAAGGATTGTTTGAAAAAAGAGGTTAATTTTGAAACGCGTGCAAGCGGTCTCACCGGCATGCGTAGAAAGGAAATGAACGATGAGTTTGACAATCGCCTTAGCCGGCAATCCGAACTGCGGTAAAACAACCCTGTTCAACGGTTTGACCGGTTCCAATCAGTTCGTCGGCAACTGGCCGGGCGTAACGGTTGAGAAAAAAGAGGGCAAGCTGAAGCAGCACAGTGATGTCGTCATCACGGACCTTCCGGGCATCTACTCGCTGTCTCCGTACACACTGGAGGAAGTGGTAGCGAGAAATTACCTGCTCGGTGAACGTCCGGATGCCATTCTGAACATCATTGACGGCACCAACTTGGAGCGCAACCTGTACCTGACCACGCAGCTGACCGAGCTGGGCATTCCGGTCGTTGTCGCAGTAAACATGATGGATATTGTCGAGAAGAACGGCGATAAAATCAACATCGAGGAGCTTGGCAGAGAGCTGGGCTGTAAGGTGGTAGAAATCTCCGCGCTCAAGGGCAGAGGCATCATGGAGGCTGCCGAGGCGGCCATTCACGCGGCAAAGAACGAAAAGACCATTCCGCAGCACACGTTCTGCGGTTCGGTAGAGCACGCACTGGCACACATTGAGGAGCTGGTTCTGCACGATATGCCGGAGGAACAGCAGCGCTGGTATGCCATCAAGATTTTCGAGCGCGACAGCAAGGTTCTGGAACAGCTGAACCTGTCCGAGGAGACGCGCGCGCACATCGAGAAGGACATTGAGGCTGCCGAAACCGAGGAGGATGATGACTCCGAGTCCATCATCACCAACGAGCGATACCTGTATATTGCATCCATCATCAAGGGCTGCTATAAAAAGGTATCCGCCGGCAAGCTGACCATTTCCGATAAGATTGATAGAATTGTCACCAACCGTATTCTGGCGCTGCCGATTTTCGCGGTTATCATGTTTATCGTGTACTATGTATCGGTTACCACCGTCGGCACGGTAGCAACGGACTGGGCAAATGACGGCGTGTTCGGCGACGGCTGGCACCTGTTCGGCATCGGTTCCTCTGCGTATTCCGATGTAGCGGACGAATACAACGAGGCACTGACCGTTGCAAACGGCTTTGTCACCTATGAGTCCGAGCAGGGCGTGGACACCTCCGCTGTAGAAGCAGCGATGGATGCGGAGTCTGAGGATTACGATCCGGAAGCTGCAAAGGCTGCTCTGACGCAGTTCGCTGCCACGATTCCGGCAGGCACCGAAGCTACCTATGAGGTAGAGGACGAAGAAACACTGGCAACCGAGGATGAGACCGCTACCGTTGACGATCTGACCGCTGCTATGGCAGTTCTGGATCAGGACGGCTATGAGGCACCGGATCCGGCAAACTACGGCGTTTGGATTCCGGGCATTCCGGTATTTGTAGAAAAGGCTCTGACCAGCATCGGCTGTGCAGACTGGCTGTCCGGTCTGATTCTGGACGGTATCGTTGCCGGTGTCGGCGCGGTTCTCGGCTTTGTGCCGCAGATGCTCGTTTTGTTCATCTTCCTGGCATTTTTGGAGGCCTGCGGCTACATGGCGCGTGTTGCCTTCATCATGGACCGTATTTTCCGCCGCTTTGGTCTGTCCGGCAAGTCCTTCATTCCGATTCTGATCGGTACCGGCTGCGGCGTTCCGGGCATCATGGCTTCTCGTACCATCGAGAACGAAAAAGACCGTCGTATGACGATCATGACCACAACCTTTATTCCGTGCGGCGCAAAGACCCCGTTCATCGCCATGGTTGCAGGCGCCATCTTCGGCGGTGCTGCATGGGTAGCAACCTCTGCTTATTTCCTTGGCATCGCAGCAATCATTTGCTCCGGCGTCATTTTGAAGAAAACCAAGATTTTTGAGGGCGATCCGGCTCCGTTCGTTATGGAGCTGCCGGCATATCATATGCCGACCGTAGGCACCGTGCTGCGCAGTATGTGGGAGCGCGGCTGGTCCTTCATCAAGAAGGCAGGCACCATCATCCTGCTGTCCACCATTCTCGTTTGGTTCCTGTCCTACTTCGGATGGGTAGACGGCAGCTTCGGTATGCTGGCAGAGGATCAGATCGACTGCTCGATTCTGGCTAAGATCGGCAACGCTATCTGCTGGATCTTCGCACCGCTCGGCTTCGGCAACTGGCAGGCAACTGTCGCTTCCATCACCGGCTTGATTGCAAAGGAAAACATCGTAGGCACCATGGGTATCCTGTACTCCAGCGGCGCCGGCACCGTATATCAGAACATGGCAGCTACCTTCTCGCTGGCAAGCGGCTATGCGTTCCTCGCATTCAACCTGCTGTGCGCACCGTGCTTCGCGGCAATGGGCGCAATCCGCCGCGAGATGAACAGCACCAAGTGGTTCCTCGGTGCGATTGGCTACCAGTGCGGTCTGGCATATCTGGTTGGTCTGGTTATCTATCAGATTTCCAGCCTGCTCAGCGGCGGCGGCTTCGGCATCGGCACCGTTGCAGCCATTGTGGTTATCGTGCTGTTCTTCTTCCTGCTGCTCCGCCCGAGCAAGAAGGCTGAGATCAGAAGAAACACATTGGCGGTTGACGCAAGATAAATTTCGTGCGAAAATAATAGATCAAAGGAGGAAGAATCATGACCTGGCTCATAGAAAACATGGGTACAATTATTGTATTGCTTGTACTTGTTATCATTGTAGCAGCTATTGTCCGCAAGCTGTATTCGGACAAGAAAAAAGGCATTCATTCCTGCGGCGGTCACTGCGGAGGAGGCTGCCCGGGGTGCTCATCCTGCGGCGGAAGCTGTTCCTCTTGCTCTGCGCACAAGAAATAAACAGTGCTGACACAGCGCAAAACCAAAGGCGGCATGGGAGAAATCCCGTGCCGCCTTTTTTCGATACTTGTATGAAAATGGTATATTTTGGGGGAAAGACGCGAAAAAACGTCCAGAATCAGACAAGAATGCTGTTTCTGGACGTATCGTACAAAAATATTCGGATAAACCTTGCCATTGTTGGTGAAAAATGATATAATTAAGCCTGCGAGGAGCCGAAAGACGGCGCAACCGAGCCGCGCGCCTTCTCGGCGAGCTGCTGCGCGGTGCGCGGCGGCGTGTGGGCGCGGGTGAGCGTGTCCTCATCGCGGCGGCTGGCCTCCAGACGATAGATGCGGAATCCTTCCTTGGAGAACTTTTCTTCGTATTCCGTCATAATGTTGTCCTGCTCGCTGTTGTGCAGATCCAGACAAATGTTCTGAATCAGCCAGCCGTAGCCGCACATTTCCTCCAGCGTAAACTCAAACAGATGCTGGTTGTCGGTCTTAAAATGCACCTGTCCGTTTTTCGCGAGCACGCAGTCGTACAGTGCCAAAAAGTTGGAATGGGTCAGACGGCGCTTGCGCTGGCGGTTCGGCGGCCAGGGATCGGAGAAATTGAGATAGATGCGGTCGATCTCTCCGTCGGCAAAAATGTCGGTCAGACCGGCGGCGTCAAAGTCCAAAAACTGAAGGTTGGGGAGGCTGAGCTCCATCGCCTTTTCGGTTGCCATAATCAGGGCGCCTTCCTCGCGCTCAATGGCGAGATAATTGATGTCCGGATTCCGGCGGGCGGTCTCGATGATGAAACGGCCCTTGCCGCAGCCGATCTCCAAATGGAGCGGGTTGGTGTTGCCGAACAGCGCGCGCCACTGTCCCTTGTGCTGCTCCGGATCCGAGACCAGCACCGGCGCACAATTTGCCAGACGGGTATCCAGATTCTTTTTCTTTCTCATCCGCATAGGGATACTCTCCTTTTGTTTTTTATAATCGTGTCAAAAATACGGTTTTTCTGTAATGATTATAGCGGAATTATCGTAAAAATGCAATTCATTTGCAAAATAAATAGAGATAGGGTGTTATCATGTTTCAGAGATCTAGTGGTGTAGTTTTGCATATTTCCTCGCTGCCGTCTCCGTATGGTATCGGAACGCTGGGCAAGGATGCATATCAGTTTGTTGATTTCCTGCGCGACGGCGGACAGACCTATTGGCAGGTTTTGCCGCTCGGACAGACCGGCTTCGGCGACAGCCCATATCAGTGCTTTTCCGCAGCCGCAGGCAATCCGTATTTTATTGATTTGGATACCCTCAAGGAGATGGGGCTGCTCAGCGAACAGGATTTGCGCGACGCCGATGTCGGACACAATCCGGATCGCGTAGATTATGAGATGCTGGCACAGACGCGCCTGCCGATTTTGCATCGCGCCTTTGTCCGCGCGCAGGAATCCATGATTCAGATGGGCAAGATGGACGCGTTCCGCCGCGAAAACAAAGACTGGGTGGAAGACTACGCCATGTTCATGACGCTCAAAAAGCACTTTGACCAGAAGGCGCTGTGGGATTGGGATGACGAAGCCATCAAGCACAGAGAGCCGGAGGCGATGCGCAAGTATGCGTTTGATCTCAAGCATGAGATTGATTTCTATGTGTTCATGCAGTATCTGTTCTTTGCGCAGTGGGAGAAGCTGCGCGCCTATGCGAACAAGCAGGGCATTCAGATTATCGGTGACATTCCGATTTATGTCTCGCCGGACAGCTGCGACGTGTGGGCACATCCGGAAATGTTCCAGATAGACGGCGATTTGAAGCCGCACGGCGTTGCCGGTGTGCCGCCGGATTACTATTCCGCAACCGGTCAGCTGTGGGGCAATCCGACCTACAATTGGAAGGTCATCGAGGATGACGGATTCCGGTGGTGGATTTGGCGCGTGCGCCGCAATCTGGCGCTGTTTGATGTCACGCGCATTGACCACTTCCGCGGCTTCCAAGCGTACTGGGAGATTCCGGAGGGCGAGGAGACCGCCATCAACGGCAAGTGGAAGAAGGGCCCGCGCATGAAGCTGTTCAAGGCGATTCGCGAGGCGCTGGGCGAGGTGCCGATTATCGCGGAGGATCTCGGCGATATTGATGACGCGGTGCGCAAGTTCCTCAAAAAGAGTGGCTATCCGGGCATGCGCGTCATGATTTTCGGTATGCGCGCAGACGAGAACAACGACCACATCCCGTTCAACTGGCCGAAAAACTGCGTCGGTTACACCTCGACGCACGACTCCGAGACGGTTGTGGAACAGTTCACGGACAAGTGCAGCGATGCAGACCGCGACGTGATGCGCGAATATCTGCGCGTTTCGGACAGAGAGCCGCTGGGCTGGAGCGCGATTCGCACCGCTTTCGCCGCTCCGTGCGATATTGCCATGACAACCATGCAGGATCTGCTGTCGCTGGGCGCAGATGCGCGCATGAATACTCCGTCTACGCTGGGCGGAAACTGGAGCTGGCGTGTGCGCCGCGATGCCATCAACAAGGATGTATCCGGCTTCCTGCGCCGCGCGACGTATGGCGGCAAGCGTCTGAATCCGCTGGCGCAGAGATAAACGAAAGAAGGACGTAATTTTTGAAACATGCAGTGATTTTTGATCTGGATGGTACATTGCTCAATACGTTGGGCGATTTGCGGGCGGCGACCAATCACGCACTGGAGGTGCGCGGTCTGCCGCCGCACTCGATGGAAGAAATTCGACAGTTTATCGGCAATGGCATTCGCCTGCTCATTTGCCGAGCGATGCCGGAGGGAACGCCGGAGGCGGAGATTGATGCCGTGCTGGACGATTTCAAGGCGTACTATGCGGCGCATATCCACGACCGCACCGTACCGTATGACGGCATTCCGCAGCTGCTGACGGCGCTGAGAAAGCGCGGCATCCAGGTGGCTGTGCTGTCCAATAAGATCGATTCTGCTTCACAGCAGCTGATTGAATATTTCTTTCCGGGAAAAACAGATGTTGTCTTTGGCGAGCATGTCGGTGTGCCGCGCAAGCCGGATCCGACCTCCTGCCGGATGGTGATGCAGCAGCTTGGCGTGCAGCCGGAGCAGGTGCTCTACGTCGGAGACTCCGGAACCGACATGCAGACGGCGAAAAACGCCGGTCTGTATGCGGTGGGCGTGACATGGGGATTCCGCAGCAAAGAGGTGCTATTGAAATATGGCGCGGATGTCCTCGTGCATCGGCCGGAGCAAATCCTACAGATTTTAGATTCCGACGAATAAACAAGGCGCAGCTTCGGAGTGGGGAGCTGCGCCATTTTCCGGCTCAAAAAGTTTTTTAAAAAAACTTTCAAAATATTGTTGACAAAAGGGGAATTCTCGCGTATAATAAACACCGTCGTCAGGGAACAGACGAAAACGAAAAACAAAATATGCGGATGTAGCTCATCTGGTAGAGCGCCACCTTGCCAAGGTGGAGGTAGCGAGTTCGAGCCTCGTCATCCGCTCCAAGTTTTGAGACAGTCGAGAAATCGACTGTCTTTTTTGCTGTGTTTGCAAAAATGGAATAGAAAACCCTCGGAGATTGCGCCTCTGAGGGTTTTCGTTTGTCCTCACGGAGCAAACTTACATCTTTAAATGTGAGCAACACACTCACATGCGTATTGCAACTTTTAATGTCTATCTTATCTACTGTAGACACAACTGGCAACCCGCACTCACATGCGTATTGCAACGCTGCTGTGCGAGGACAACTACTCTCCGGATTGCTTCTGGCAACCCGCACTCACATGCGTATTGCAACAACCTTAGAGTCAATTACCAAAAAAGGTTTGGTGACTGGCAACCCGCACTCACATGCGTATTGCAACACGGCATTGAAACATGCGGTAGAGAGCAACGTGCTGGCAACCCGCACTCACATGCGTATTGCAACGCCTACGTCTTTTATATCGTCCATTAGGACATTCTGGCAACCCGCACTCACATGCGTATTGCAACGTACTGATTCACCTTCCAATACCAAAACAGTGTCGCTGGCAACCCGCACTCACATGCGTATTGCAACTTTTGTTCATATTCTTTAATCCACCATCCTTCCGCTGGCAACCCGCACTCACATGCGTATTGCAACGATGTAGTCATCATAAGAGCGGGAATTGAAACCTACCTGGCAACCCGCACTCACATGCGTATTGCAACGTTATGATATTAGAGAGGGGATTTACCATGACAACTGGCAACCCGCACTCACATGCGTATTGCAACGATGTAGTCATCATAAGAGCGGGAATTGAAACCTACCTGGCAACCCGCACTCACATGCGTATTGCAACGGTCAGTCTTTCAGTGCCGCTTTTATCATCTTGGCCTGGCAACCCGCACTCACATGCGTATTGCAACCTTGCGCCCTACGTTTATCTTACCTACAAAGAGCTGGCAACCCGCACTCACATGCGTATTGCAACATTACCGTCAAGTCCAAAGCGTTCTGCACAATGTCCTGGCAACCCGCACTCACATGCGTATTGCAACTTGATTGGTGCAGGCTTGGCACTCTGGGCTGGACTCCTGGCAACCCGCACTCACATGCGTATTGCAACTTGGACTGGACTCTTGCAACGATGCCAGAGGGTGCTGGCAACCCGCACTCACATGCGTATTGCAACACATAACACTCGTTGAGGTACACGCCATACGTGATGCTGGCAACCCGCACTCACATGCGTATTGCAACCTGCTGATGACTGTGGATGGTATTAAGTCGGTTCTGGCAACCCGCACTCACATGCGTATTGCAACGGCAAAAATGCACAATACTACAACACGCAGAGTTCGTAAATGCAGGGCTTTTCGTACATGGATACCTTCTCTCACTCGGTTTGAAAAAATCAAGGCGAGTGAGCACTGAATATCGTTCCGAAAAGCATTTCTTATTACGTATTTTGTCAGCCAAAATACGTGTATGCATAAGTTAGGACATGCCCTGTCCTTCTGAAGTTTGTGCGAATATTCTATTGTGTTTATGTGTGATTGGCGTTCGCACTTACGCGATGCCAAAACTGCTTAAATGTCTTTCGGGAGTTTGCTGGAGACGATAAATCTCTTGGTCGTGCAATGATTTGAATTGAGAATAGGTTTTGCTGCATCGCTCTCGGTCGGTTGACTGGAGAGATGGCTGGCTGTTCATCAGGAGAAAAGCGGAATATAGATCGCGCTGTATCCGGTCTCCGTTTCCTAATTCAGCCCAACGCTGACGCAGTAACTTTTTTGTATACGTATCTGTGATGTGGTCGTATTGACTCGCACGATACGACCATGTGTTGACTTTATGAAGCTCTGTGCCTGCATAGCTTTTTAACTTGGTTTCCAATATGGTAACTAACATAGCAGGCGCTCTGTTGGCAATGGATTTTCCAAATCGCTTTTTTCGGTTTGCTCTGCCGTTTTTATTATAAGTTGTCTCTTTGGCTCGTGCCTGCAAGCCTTTAAAATTCATCTGCTCGATGTACACCTCTGTGCCGAGAGATAAAATATAATTGGCAAGACAGGTATGTTGATATTTCCGGATGTCAGCGTTTTTGCGCTCTAACTCACGGACTTGACCGCGTAATTTTTGATAGTGCTTGGAATAGTGCCAAGAGAGCTTTACACCGCGCCGAATGGTTTTGTTTTCATTGAAATTATCTGGATTGGTTGCGCGGCGGCTGCGATCCATTTTTTGCTGCAATGCCACCTTGCGCAGGTGGTTTTGGTTGATTTTATCGGCAAGCTCCATCAAACGAACTTCCTGAGAAGAAGCAATTGCAATAGAACTTGGTCCGATGTCAATGCCAACGCGACCAGTTCCCGTCTTTCGCGGTTTGGGAACGGCGTTACCATCCAATGTGAATTGCACGTAGTATTTATATCGCGTTTTTACCCATTTTCGGATGATACGCTCGAACTTGATCTTTTTCTCAAGCATAGCGCATTCATATGGCGTTTTTGGACAAGCTACGCGCAATTCTAATTTCACTTTATTTTTGCATTGTCCGCCATTCCAATGTAACATTCCGTTGCGAAAACGCATGCCATTTCCATCTTTTTTGCAAGCGATGCTACTAAGAGAACCGCGTCGAATAAAATGAATCTTTCTTCCAGTGTTGAACAATACCTTTTCAAAAGAATTCCATACATCGGATGCGGATTTATGCGCGATTTGAGTGGCAATATGCTCAACAAAATGTTTCTGCATATTGGTCATATCATCAATGAATGCAAATTCACTAAAACCGGCGTTCTTTAACAGCTCATTTCTTTTTTTATAAAGAGTTTTTCGATTTTCTTTGGGAGCATTAGAAATTTCTGCCTCTAGCTGCCGGTATTGCTTGGTTCGCTGTATATTTTTCAGCTTACGCAGTTCTAAGGCAATCAGAGAATTTTTTAAATGCTCCATAATTCGAAATCGCTTTTCGATGATGTGCTCCTGCCAAGGCTCTGTTAAGAGCGGTAAAGTCAAGACACAACACGCTTTATCAGATTTTCCTGCCATTCGCACACCTCCTTTTATGTATGAAGTATATCATGCATAAAAGGTGTCTGTCAAACAGTCTATGGGTTTGACACACTCCCGCAAACATGCTACAATATCCGCATAAAACCGTACCGCGCTTATACGGGGAGTGGATTTTTCTAGCATCGTCTATTTTCGCCACACAGTTGTTTTGCAGCTGTGTGGCTTTTTTTTATTGCTTTGGGAGGTGGTTTGTTTGAATCAAACGTTTATGAAAGAGCGGCGCATTTTACCGCTGGTGCTGTCTATGTCGCTGCCGATGGTCATTTCGATGGCGGTCAATTCGCTGTACAATATCGTGGACAGCTTCTTTGTGGCGAAAATCAGCGAGGACGCCATGACGGCGCTGTCGCTGGTGTTTCCGATTCAGAATTTGGTCAATGCTGTGACGATTGGCTTTGCCATTGGCATCAATGCCGTGATTGCGTATTTTCTCGGCGCAAAGCAGGAGCACAAGGCAAATGAAGCGGCGACGCAGGGCATTGTGTGCAATTTTTTGCACGGTATCCTGCTGACTGTCGGCTGTATTGCGGGAATGCCGATGTTTTTGCGCATGTTTACCGAAAATCAGACGGTACTTGATATGGGATTGCGCTACGCGCGGATTGTTCTGCTGTTTTCCGTTGTCATTTCCATGGCGGTGTCCTTCGAAAAGATTTTCCAGTCGGTCGGAAAAATGAAGGTGTCCATGTTCAGCATGATGGTGGGATGTGTCAGCAACATTCTCTTAGATCCGGTTTTGATTTTTGGACTGGGACCCGCGCCTCGACTGGGAATAGAAGGCGCTGCCATTGCCACCGGTCTGGGTCAGATTTTTTCACTGGCGGTTTATCTACTGATTTATATGTTCCGTCCGATGGGGGTTCGGATTCAGCTGCGCGGGTTTGCCATGAATAAAGGGCTGCTGCTGCGGCTGTATTCGATTGGCATTCCGGCGGCGCTCAATATGGCGCTGCCGTCTGTGCTGATTTCTGCGCTCAATGGCATTCTGGCGGCATACGGACAGGTGTATGTGCTGGTTCTCGGCGTATATTATAAGCTGCAGACCTTTTTGTATCTGTCCGCCAACGGCATTATTCAGGGCATTCGCCCGCTGGTCAGCTACAATTACGGCGCAGGGGAATACCGCCGCGTGCGCCGCATCTATACAACCTCTCTGACGCTCATCATGGCGATTATGGCGGTCGGTACGGTGCTGTGCCTGCTGTTCCCGCAAAGCCTGATGGGACTGTTTACGGACAACCGCGAAACGCTTGCGATTGGTGCGGCGGCGCTTCGCATTATCAGCTTGGGCTTTGTCGTCTCTGCCGTCTCCGTCACGGCCTCCGGCACGCTGGAAGGATTGTCGCAGGGCGTGCCGTCGCTGGTCATTTCTCTGTGCCGGTATATCCTTGTCATTATTCCGGCGGCGTTTGTGCTCAGCCGTGTGTGCGGCGCGCGCGGCGTGTGGTATGCGTTTGTCATCAGCGAGATGTTGACCGCTGCTGCGGCAGGGCTGATTTACCGCCGCGTATCGCACAGAACCATGAAAATTTAGACAGAAAAAGACGTTGAGCCGGATGTTCCTGCATCCGGCTCAACTGGGTATTTGCGGTAGAAAGGGTGAATGAAAGAATTAAAAAAAGGGGTGGAAAGTTCAAAATAAAAAGGTAGGTACAAATAATATATAGAGACTGCATGTATCATGCAGATGCTTTTAGTCTGCCCGCTGTGGAGCGATGGACAATGTGAACGGGCAGTGAATACATTGTCTTCTGTGCTTTTGATGATTTTATTTTACCGGAAATTTATGAAGGATTCCACACCGCGGCGTAAAGAAACTATGAAAGACCTGTGAATAAATTGTAACAGAACCGACGGTGTGACGAATATCTGAGAAAAAAATAGCGTTTGTGTTTCCTTGTGCGGAGTGGTACAATAAAAGAATCAGAAAATATCGATCAGTGGAGGTCATTATGGATCAGAAAGAAAGAGCATTACAGGCTCATCGTGATTGGAAGGGCAAGATCGAAGTTATTTCTCGCTGCAAGGTAGAAAATGCGGATGATCTGTCGATTGCATACACGCCGGGCGTTGCACAGCCGTGTCTGGAAATCCAGAAGGATGTAGATTTGAGCTATGTGTATACCCGCCGTCATAATCTGGTGGCAGTTATCACCGACGGTTCTGCTGTGCTTGGTCTGGGCGATATTGGTCCGGAAGCAGGCATGCCGGTTATGGAAGGCAAGTGCGCGCTGTTCAAGGAGTTCGGCGGCGTCGATGCATTCCCGCTTTGCGTCAAGACCAAGGATGTCGATGAATTTGTCAACACCGTGGCACTGATTTCCGGTTCCTTTGGCGGCATCAATTTGGAGGACATTGCGGCACCGCGCTGCTTTGAAATCGAGCGCAAGCTGAAAGAGCGCTGTGACATTCCGGTATTCCATGATGACCAGCACGGCACGGCCATTTGCTGTGCGGCAGCGATGATTAACGCTTGCCGTCTGACCGGCCGCAAGCTGTCCGAAATTAAGATGGTTGTCAACGGCGCCGGTGCTGCCGCGATCGCCGTGACCAAGCTGCTTGTCAGCATGGGGCTGAAAAACGTCATTATGTGCGACAAGTTCGGCGCGCTGTATGAGGGCTGTGAGCAGATGAATGCAGAGCAGGCATACATGGCGACCATTACCAATCCGGAAAACAAGCGCGGCACGCTGGCGGATGTTCTGCCGGGCGCTGATATTTTCTTCGGCATGTCCGCGCCGAATGTCCTGACCAAGGATATGGTTCGCACGATGGCAAAGGACCCGATGGTATTCCCGATGGCGAATCCGACGCCGGAAATCATGCCGGAGGATGCGCTGGAGGCCGGCGCGGCGGTTGTCGGCTGCGGCCGTTCGGACTATCCGAACCAGATTAACAACGTGCTGGCATTCCCGGGCGTGTTCCGCGGTGCACTGGACGTGCGCGCTTCCGATATCAACGAGGAAATGAAGATTGCGGCGGCATATGCGATTGCGAACGTTGTCAGCAATGAAGAGCTCAACGCGCAGTACATCATGCCGAAGGCATTTGACCCGCGCGTGCGCGACGCGGTTGCGGCAGCGGTTGCACAGGCAGCGCGCGACAGCGGCGTGGCAAGAATCTAATAGATTTGCTTGCAAAAGCAGGACGAACAAGAACCCTCGGAGGCGAAAGCTCCGAGGGTTCCTTTCATACGTTTAGACGGTGTTGTTGCATGGAGGTGGTGAGAAAATGCAGTATGAAGAACGATTTTCCAAGAGACTGATACAGCTTCGGATGCAGAAGGGCGTGTCTGCGCGGGAGATGAGTTTGTCTATTGGACAGAACGCCAGCTATATCAATAATATTGAGACTGGAAAAGCATTGCCTTCTATGAACGGCTTTTTCTATATCTGCGAATACTTGAATATTTCTCCGCAAGAATTTTTCAATGAAACCGCGGAAGCGCCCCAAAAAGTGAGAGAATTGGCGGAAAAAGCGAGTGCACTGCCGCAGCAGCAGATTGAGCACCTAGCCGCTTTAGCCAATGATTTGCTTGAAAACCTCAAATAACCAAAACCCCTCGGGCACTCCGAGGGGTTTTCTGCTGCACTTTTCGGTTTACAGAAGCGGGGCGAACAGGGAGACCAGCGAGCCCCAGATGGACTTGATCCAAGGGTACGACCTGATCCAATGGCTGTCGATTTCGCGCGATTTTTTGATGGTGTCCAAAATATCATCGCGGATTTTGTCCACGACAGAGGATTTGTAAAACAGACAGCCGCACTCAAACTGCAAATAGAAGCTGCGGAAATCCATGTTGATGGTTCCGACAACGGCGATGTCGTGATCCGCGACAATCATCTTTTCGTGCAGAAAGCCCGGCGTGTATTCGTAAATCTTGACGCCCGCCTCGACAAGCTGGGGATAAAACGAGCGGGTCACAGCGTAGACGAGCTTTTTGTCCGGAATGCCCGGCGTCAAAATGCGCACATCAATGCCGGATTTGGCGGCGTAGCACAGCGCGGTTGTCATCTCGTTGTCCAAGCTGAGATACGGCGTTGTGATGTATACGCTGCGTGTAGCACTGTTGATGATGTCCAGAAAGACGTTTTCACTGACGTTTTCGTTGTCCAGCGGGGAATCCGCAAACGGCTGCACAAAGCCGTCGCTGGGGAAAATTTTTGTCGGCTGATAGTCGGACAGATTTTTCGTCTCCTGTTTGACGGAGAAATCCCACAGCTGCAAAAACATGGCGGTCAGATTGGCGACGCCGCTGCCGGACAGCTTGACGCCGGTGTCCTTCCAGTGCCCAAATCGGTCTACCTCGTTGATGTATTCGTCAGCGAGGTTGATGCCGCCGGTATAGCCGATGTTTCCGTCAATGACGCAGATTTTTCGGTGGTCACGATAGTTCAAATACGTGGAGATGAGCGGGAACAGGCGGTTGAAGCGAACGACCTGCATGCCCATCGCCCGAAGCTTTTTGTCGTAGTGATGCGGGAGCGTGGAAATACATCCCACATCGTCATACATCAAGAGGATTTCGACGCCCTCCGCGGCCTTTTGCCGCAGAACCTCCAAGATGGAATCCCACATGATGCCGCGCTCGATGATGAAAAACTCGATGAAAATAAAGCGCTTGGCTTTTTTCAAATCCATCAGCATCGAATCGTACAGGTAGTCGCCGAGCGGGAAATATTCCGCAGCGGTGTTTTTCCATGCGGGCATCTCCACAATGTCATAGAGATATTCGCAGGTTCGCCGGTGCTGCGGAATCGTCTTGCACAGCGTGCGCGTGTCTGAGACGCGAAACTGCTCGATGACATCAGTGCGAATCGGCTTGACGCGAACCAGCCGCGCGCGATTGAGCGGCGTATTTCCCATAAATAAATAGAACAGTGCGCCGAACGGGGCGAAGAACAGGATAATGATAATCCATGGGATTTTATATGAGGGATTGTCCGACTTGCGCACGAGCCAGATGAGAACGATGGGACTGACAATCTTGAGGCATTGATACGCGATGACCCAGCGGCCGCGCAGAAACAGCAGGGCGTAGATAATCGCATAGAATTGCAGACACAGCAGCACCGCGGTGATGGTCAGTCGGCTGAACAAAAACCGAAAGACGGACTTTTTGACCTTTCTTCCGGTTTTCAGTGCGAAGTCGTGCGTGGAAAATTCTGGTTTGTTCAAGAAATCCTCCTTTTCCGGTGAAAATCAATCTGTATGTATCATACGCATTTTTTCGAAAAAAGTCAATGAATCGGGCAAATCATACCAAAACTGTATCAAATCTGGAAAAAAGACGGAATTGCAACATAACGGTGAATATCCTGCAAAAAAACTGTTTGGTTAAAGTAAACAGATGGGCACATTCTGGGAGGAAGAAGGAAAATTCTCGCATTATCTACTTAAAAAGCAGTATAAAACAGAAATGCAGGAAATTATTCAATTTGGATTTTTGGAACATAAATACATGCAAACACGGAATAAAACGAGAAATGCTGTTGTTTTTACCCTAAATAAGGAAGGAATACACAAAAATAAGAAGGTCGGGAATGCAAAAAATAGAAATTTAGAAAAAAATTATGAATTTTGCAATTTTTGTGTTTTCAAATTGCCATTCTTGTGGTATGATGATAACCGAAGATGTGATTAAACCATAATGTATGGAGGAAAACAAAAATGGCTATTACGAACACCTATCTGAAGGGTGTCTATGACACTGTAGTAAAGCGTAACCAGAACGAGCCGGAGTTCCAGCAGGCAGTATATGAAGTACTCGAGTCCCTGCAGCCGGTAGCTGAGCGCCGTCCGGACCTCGTTGAGGCTGGCGTGTTTGAGCGCATCGTTGAGCCGGAGCGCGGCATCCAGTTCCGCGTTGCTTGGGTTGACGACAACGGCAAGGTTCAGGTAAACCGCGGCTTCCGCTATCAGTTTAACTCCGCAATCGGACCGTACAAGGGCGGCATCCGTCTGCATCCGTCTGTTTGCGCTTCCATCATCAAGTTCCTGGGCTTTGAGCAGATCTTTAAGAACAGCCTGACCGGCCTGCCGATCGGCGGCGGCAAGGGCGGTTCCGACTTCGATCCGAAGGGCAAGTCCGACGGCGAAGTTATGCGTTTCTGCCAGGCATTCATGACGGAGCTGAGCCGTCACATCGGTGCTGACACCGACGTTCCGGCTGGTGATATCGGTACTGGTGCTCGTGAAATTGGTTATATGTTCGGTCAGTACAAGCGCATCCGCAACGAGTACGTTGGCGTTCTGACCGGTAAGGGTCTGCAGTGGGGCGGCTCCCTGGCTCGTACCGAGGCTACCGGTTACGGCCTGTGCTACCTCGTTGATGCAATGCTGAAGGATCACGGTACTTCCTTCGAGGGCAAGAAGGTTGTTATCTCCGGTTCCGGCAACGTAGCAATCTACGCTACCCAGAAGGCTACCGAGCTGGGCGCAAAGGTTATCGCGCTGTCCGACTCCAACGGCTACGTTGTTGACGAGAACGGCATCAACCTGGACGTTGTCAAGGAAATCAAGGAAGTTCGCCGCGGCCGCATCAAGGAGTACGTAGAAGCAGTTCCGTCTGCAAAGTACTTCGAGGGCAAGGGCATCTGGAATGTTAAGTGCGACATCGCTCTGCCGTGCGCTACCCAGAACGAAATCAACGAAGAGGACGCAAAGGCACTGGTTGCTAACGGCGTACAGGCAGTCGGCGAAGGCGCAAACATGCCGTCTACCCCGGAAGCTATCGCTGTATTCCAGGGCAGCAACATTCTGTTTGCTCCGGCAAAGGCTGCAAATGCAGGCGGCGTAGCTACTTCCGCTCTGGAGATGAGCCAGAACTCTCAGCGTCTGTCTTGGACCTTTGAAGAGGTTGACAGCAAGCTGCATCAGATCATGGTTAACATCTACCACAACATTTCCAGCGCTGCTAAGGAATATGGCTGCGAGGGCAACCTGGTTGCAGGTGCAAACATCGCAGGCTTCCTGAAGGTTGCTGAGGCAATGAAGGCACAGGGTGTTATGTAATTCGGATTTGACTCCGCAAAATAGCTAACTTTATACATGAAAATCCCTCGGTTTCGTGAGAAGCCGAGGGATTTTTTGAACTTATCTTGACGCTGATAAGCGTTCATGATATGCTTTTTAAAGCCGTATGGCTTTTTGAACCGGAAAATCGGATGCAAAAAAACGTTTTTGCGTGAATGGAGGTGCGCCTATGCTGCGCAATACAGGAATCAAACCGCAGGTGCAGGACGAAATTTGTCACCTTGCTGAAAAATATCATCTGGACAGAGTGATTCTGTTTGGTTCTCGTGCACGGGGGGATTATTGGCGAGCCAGCGACATTGATCTGGCGGTTTCCGGCGGCGACATCACGCGCTTTTCTCTGGATTTGGAAGAGGAGACCTCCACGCTGCTGACGTATGATGTTGTCAATTTGGACGAGAAGGTAGCTCCGGAGCTGCTGGCGAGCATTCAAAAGGAAGGGGTTATTTTGTATGAAAAAGTTTGAAAATTATTGCTCGAATCTCGATGTCCTGTCACGCGCCGGACAAGAAGATTTGACGAATGAATTTATTATCGGCGGAATTATTGATAAATTTCATATTCAGTTTGAGCTTGGCTGGAAGGTGCTCAAAGAGCTTTTGAAATATGAGGGCAGACAGGAAGGAAATACCGGCTCACCCAGAGAGGTTCTCAAAGCGGCGTATTCCATTTATGGATTTTTGGATGAAGAAATTTGGCTTGCTATGCTGAAAGACCGCAACAGCATGACGCATATCTATGACGGGGCAGAGGCGCAAAGACTGGTGCATGTGATTTTGAACCGATATATCCCAGAGTTTCTTCGGCTGAGAGACAACCTCCAACAGCAATATCCATCCCTGCTGAACATGCTTTAATGGAAAACAAATCGCCGCGTGCAGGCGCATAAATGTGCAGATTTTGCCGGAAACCATTGCGCCCGCGCGAAATTGCACGTATAATAGAAACAGACGTAAAACAATCAAAATCAGGAGGAACTTATCATGCAGTTTCGCTTTGCACATAATAATTTTAACGTAAAAAATCTGGAGGAGTCGCTCGCGTTTTACGACAAGGCACTGGGCTTGAAGGAGACCGGACGCATCGCGCCGAAAAGCGGAGACTTTATCATTGTATATCTGGGTGACGGCGTGACGCCGCACCGCTTGGAGCTGACTTGGCTCAAGGAGCACCCGCAGGCGTATAACCTCGGAGAAAACGAATTCCATCTCGCGCTGGAGGTTGACGATTTTGAGGCGGCGCACGCCAAGCACAAGGAAATGGGATGCATTTGCTTTGAAAATCCGGCAATGGGCATCTATTTTATCAACGATCCGGACAATTATTGGATTGAGATTGTTCCGGCAAAGTAAATCGGAGGGAAATACATGGGATATGTCATTGTTACGGATTCCGTTTTGGACATCGAAGAACGTTTTCTGCACCAAAACGGGATTTGTACTGTTCCGTTGAGCTTTACGATAGACGGATATGATACCGTGGAGGACGATTTCGGCAAGACGGTTCCGTTTTCCGATTTTTATCGGCAGCTGCGCGACGGAGCTGCCGTTACGACGGCGCAGGCGCCGATTTCCGCGTTTACCAGTGTGTTTGAAGGGATTTTGAAGTCCAAACGCGATGTCGTGTACTTGGGCTTTTCGTCCGCACTGAGCGGAAATTATCAGACCGGCTGTATCGCCAAAAATGAACTGGACGGAAAGTACAGCAATCAAATCTACTGCGTGGATACGCTGGCGGCGGCAGGCGGTCAGACCCTCGTGATTCGGGAGGCCGCCAAACGCAAGGCAAAGGGCTATACCGCCGAGCAGCTGGTCGAGTGGGCGCAGGAATTCCGCAAGCATGTCGTGCATTGGTTCACCGTGGATGACCTGCTGTATCTGCACCGCGGCGGCCGCGTGCCGAAAAGCGCTGCGGTCATGGGAAGTCTGCTCAGCGTCAAGCCGATTTTGTATGTGTCGGATGAGGGCAAGCTGCTCGTGTGGAAAAAGGCGCGCGGCAGAAAACGCGCACTGGAAATGCTGGCAAAACAGATGAACAAGCACATTCGAGAAATCGGAACGTATCCGGTGACCATCAGCCACGGCGATTGTCAGGAGGACGCAGAGTATCTCAAGGAATATATTCTGTCGCATACAGCGGTGGAGCAGGTGGAGATTCACATGCTGGATACCGTCATCGGCGCGCACGCCGGTCCGGGAACCGTTGCGCTGTTCTGCTATGGAGATAAGCGGGGAGAATAAAACCAGATGAACGTATACGATTTTGACCAGACCATCTATCACGGTGACAGCACGGTGGATTTTTATTTATACTGCGTCCGGCACAGACCGCTGATGATATACAGCTGGCCGGGAACGGCGGCAGCATTTGTGCTGTATCAGGCGAAAATTATCAATAAAACGCAGTTTAAGCGGCAGATGTATCAGTTCCTGCGCGCGGTCGGCGACACCGAACAGCTCGTGGAGAAATTCTGGGACAGCCACATCAAAAAAATCAAGTCGTGGTATCGCAACGACACCCAGCGCGCGGACGATGTCATTATTTCCGCGTCGCCGGAATTTCTGCTGCGCCCTGCCTGCAGGCGGCTGGGCA
The DNA here is from genome assembly GCF_018918345.1 of Butyricicoccus intestinisimiae. NCBI lineage: Bacteria > Bacillati > Bacillota > Clostridia > Eubacteriales > Butyricicoccaceae > Butyricicoccus > Butyricicoccus intestinisimiae. Next base: position 216,945 of record NZ_JAHLQI010000002.1, on the reverse strand, counting down.
TTGCGCATTTGATGGCGTCGCGCGTGGATGCGCACACCGGCGCCTATACCGGCGTCAACTGCTGGGGCGAGGAAAAAGTTCGCCGCTTCCGTGAGAAATTCGGAGACGCACAGATTGAGACCTTTTATTCCGACTCGCTGTCGGATTCGCCGCTCGCGGAAATCGCGCAAAAAGCGTGGATTGTTCGCGGCGACGAGCGCATTGATTGGGATGAATGGGCGCGCAAAAAGAAGAAAAAATAAGCACACACAAACATGCCTTTTGCCGGATGGAGAGGGCATGTTTTGCTATATCCTTGCGCATAACGGGTTGACAACGCACAAAATATCTGGTATTCTACATAGAGGTTAGCAAAGACTAATACCTGCGCTGGCATATGCCGGCGCTTGTTTTTGACGAGCGGTTAGCGATAACTAATGTATACCGTCCGCCGCGCGCGGAGATACTGGACAGGGAGGACATGGCTATGAAACAACAACTGGAGCAGGAGCTGATTGATTGGTGCGCGCCAACGCTTGCCGGCCTCAAGCCCGCCAATTTGTTCCGCTGTCCGGCGTCACCGGCATTGTTTCACTCCATTCGGGAGTGGAACGAGAAGCTCAAGCCGTTTGGGCTGCGCATCCGCGTGATGAAGTGGTGCCGACGCACAAAAAGCTGCCTGATTTATGTGTGCCGCTGGGATTGGATTTGTCGGGAGGTGCAGCGCAAAGACGTCCGCGTGTTTTTGCGGCAGTGCGGCTATGACCTGTCCGGCGGCATGGAGTCGGTTATTTGCCAGCTGGCGCGGAGATTGTGCCTGCAGGCGGATTTCCCGCACGAAATCGGCATTTTTCTCGGCTATCCGCTGCGCGATGTGGTGGGATTTATCTGCAACAAGGGACAGAATTACTCGTGCTGCGGACACTGGAAAAGCTATGGAGATGCCGAACAGGCGCAGCAGACATTTGACGCATACAAAAAATGCACCGCGTGCTATCAGCACCTGTATGAGAAGGGCGTGCCCCTGCTCGAGCTCATCGCGGCGGCATAACCGCATCCATCCTCTGCACGGCGTGCAGAGGATTTGTTTCCGCCCGGCAGCGGAGATAAAAAATCGGTTACAAAACGTTTACAAAACGGATAAAGTGTGATACGATACAGACATTCGGAGAAATGAATATAGATTCATTTCTCCGAATGTCCAAATGAAAGGCAATGGAAAAGGAGAAAAACAAATGGAACAGGTAAAACGGTTCGGCGCCGGAGTGCTGGCGTCTGTTTTGGCGGTGAGCATGCTGCAAACGATGGTATTTGCAGTGGATACCGCGCCGGACAAACAGAAAATCGCGGGCTTTGTACAGGCGGGACAGGAGATTGGAGAGGTATCCTTCACGCTTGGTCAGGAGGAGAGCGAACTGACGGCGCAGATGCCGCAGACCATTTCGGTATCTGCGGAGGACGGCTCGGAGCAGCAGCTGCCGGTCACCTGGATGACACAGGCGGACTACGCGAACAGCGATGATTTCTACTATGCGTTTGTCCCGCAGTGGGATGCCGATACATACGACGTGGCACCGGACGCAGAGGTGCCGTATATTCTGGCACAGCGCACGGACGCAACCGTCATGGAGCAGGACGGCGTTCGCTCCATGAATGTCGAGGCCTCCGGTGCGAATGCAACGGCGATTTTCAAGTTCTTCGTCAATACCATGAACTATTCCTCTGCGGCTGCCTGCGGCGTGCTCGCGAACATCAAGGCAGAATCCAACTTTAATCCGCATTGCTATGGCGACAACGGCACGAGCTACGGCATTTGCCAGTGGCACAATTCCCGTTTTACGGCGCTGAAAAATTGGTGCAGCCAGAACGGCTATGACTACACCACGCTGAACGGTCAGCTGTATTACCTGAAAAAGGAGCTTTCCGCCAACACGAATACCTACCTGTACAACGGCAAGACCATCAACAACAAGATGCTGACGTACACGGCATCTGCGGACAACGCATACAACGCAGGCTATTACTGGTGCTGTTACTATGAAGTGCCGGCGAACAAGGAGAGCGTGGCAAAGGCGCGCGGCAATGTGGCAAAGAACACGTACTGGCCGGAATTTGGCACGGGTGCGAGCAGCTCCACCTCCGTCAGCTCGATTTTCTCGGATGTCAGCAGCTCGGCATGGTACAAGGATTCCGTGCAGTTTGTCTATGATCACAAGCTGATGACCGGCACCAAGAAAAACACGTTTGCGCCGAACAGCGCACTGACGCGCGCGATGATTGCACAGATTCTGTACGCAAACGCAGGCAGCCCGTCGGTCTCCGGCACGGTTCCGTTTAAGGATGTCTCCTCCTCCGCGTGGTATTACAACGCGGTGCGCTGGGCATACAAAACCAAGCTCATGTCCGGCATGAGCAGCACCAAATTTGCACCGAATGACAATCTGACCCATGAGCAGCTGGCGGTTGTCCTGCACAATCATGCGGGCAAGCCGAGCGGCGGAAGCATGCCGAATTATTCCGACGCGAAGAATGTCAGCTCTTGGGCGAAGAACGCCGTGAAGTGGGCAAACGGCAAGGGTCTGCTCGGCTACGTCTCCCTCGAGGGCGCAAAGAGCTACGGCCCGCAGAAGGCAGCCCTGCGCAGCGAAACCGCATACAACATGTATAAATACCTTGGCTGACAGCCGATTCTGTGGTATAATATAAGTTGATGTGAATGCTACCGTGAAAAGGGAGGGATTTGTATGAATATTTGGCATGATATGCATCCGGATCTGATCCGAAAGGAAGAGTATACCGTTTTCACGGCGAACAGCATGGGTTCCACCGCTGTGCTTGCCTTTGACGGCAGCACGGGGCTGCTGCAGCTGGAGCACCTGAGCGATCCGTATGTCGCGGCGCCGAACAACACCGGCTATCTGCCGCGCACCTATACAGAAAATGGTATGCCGGTTGAAACCGTGATTTTGTGCTCGCGCCCGCTGCCGCCGATGACGCTGGTGCGCTGCCGTCCGGTCGGACTGATTACCCTGCATTTGGACGGGGGAGAACAGCGAAAGATGCTGCTGTCCGCCGCCTGTGCGGATGCGTTTTGGAGCGCCTGCCTGACCGTGGAGGAAATTCCGACGGCAGACCGCAAGGCTTTGGTGCGCTATCTGCGCTATGACCAGCAGGTTGTCGGCAAACCGGCGACTTCCGTCACCTTTGACAATCTGGACGCGGCGGAAGCGTATATGGAGAACTGCCAGCAGCAGTATTTGATGCGCTATTGCGGCGCGGTGACAATTCAAGACAACGACTGATACAAAGACCGGAGAGAGACAATCTCTCCGGTTTTTTTGTGTCAGCTGTCAAAGTCCTCCAGAAAGGACGTCAGATCCTGCTCGGAGTACAGCGGGAATCCGCGCTGCATGAGGGCTTGGTCGTATTCACGCAGGGAGGACAGGCGGATATCGGTTACGATGGCGGCGGTGTCGGAGCCATACGGATACACGGCGAGCACGCCGTTTTTTTGTGCACGAACCAGATACAGCGGCTGGTCGCTTTGTTGCTGTGATGAAATAGCACTTGACGTGTCTGGAGTGGGTGCTTTGACGATCTGCCACAGCAGCAGCCCGAACAGGACGGCACAGCTTACAGACAGCACGGCGATGATTCGTTTCATGAGAGCGTTCCCCCTATTTCTTCTCCTGAAAAACAGAAGAATTCACCAAAAATCTTGTTCCGTTTCTCACAGTTTTTCCGAAAATTTAAGGAATATACTGGCAAAATCGAACTTTGGGTAGATTTCTAGGTAAATTGTGGTATAATATGAACAACTATGTTTTGAATGGTCGAGAGCAGCAGCACAGGAGGAGTAAACTTGGCAAACAAACGCAGGAAAAAACGCAAGGCTGGCAAAGTCGGCTTTGTACTACTGACGTTGTTTTTAATCGGCATGACAACAGCGGCAATGTGCCTTGGCGCATTTGTCCTGTATTTAAATTTTGTCATCAAACCGGAAGCGGATCTGGACATCAACGGTCTGTCGATGAAATTTAACAGCGTTATTTATTACAACGATGACGATGGGCAGCAGCAGACCCTGCAAAAGCTCGCCAGTCAGGAAAATCGCGAATGGGTCGGCAAGGATGACATTCCGGAGTATCTTTCCAAGGCATTCGTGTCCATTGAGGATCAGCGGTTTTATGAGCACAAGGGTGTGGACTGGAAGCGAACCTTCGGTGCCGCCGTGCACTGGATTTTGCCGGGCGGCAACAGCTACGGCGGTTCGACCATCACCCAGCAGCTGGTGAAAAACATGACCGAGGACAATGATTACTCCGTCAAGCGCAAGGTCACGGAGATTATGCGCGCGCTGACGCTGGAAAAAAAGGTCGACGACAAGGAGACGATTCTTGAGCTGTATATGAACATCATTTACTTCGGCAAGAACGCATACGGCGTACAGACGGCGTCCAAGACCTATTTCAACAAGCCGGTAGACCAGCTGGATCTCGCGGAGTGTGCTCTGATTGCGGGTCTGACGCAGAATCCGGCGGCATACAATCCGTTTAAGTATCCGGACGCCGCCAAGGAGCGGCAGAAGGCCGTGCTGTATAAGATGTACGAGCAGGGCTATATTTCCAAGAGCGAATACGACCAAGCCGTTAACGAGCAGCTGCAGTATCACGAAAATACGGAGGCACAGCAGCAGAAAAAGGCGTACTCGTACTTTACCGACATGGTTATTACGGACGTTGTCAACGATTTGCAGAGCCAGCTCGGCTACTCCGAGACCTATGCGCGGTCTCTCGTGACGAGCGGCGGACTGTCCATCTATGCGACTGTGGATAAGGACGTACAGGACACGATGGAAAGCGTATTTGAAAACAGCAGCAACTTCCCGAGCATTTCTGAGGATGGCGTCAAGCCGCAGGCGGCGATGATGGTTGTCGACCCGAAAACCGGACATATTCTCGGCGTTGTGGGCGGCCGCGGTGAAAAGACCGAGAGTCTGGTGCTCAACCGCGCAACGCAGTCCAAGCGTTCGCCGGGTTCCTCGCTCAAGCCGCTGGCGACCTATGCGCCGGCGCTGGATCAGGGACTGATTACCCCGTATTCCGTGCTGACGGATATGCCGGTGTTCAACAACAACGGCAAGGCGTGGCCGCGCAACGAAAACCGCACCTACGCCGGTCAGACGACAATTATGCAGGCGGTTGCGGATTCCACCAACACCATTGCGGTCAGTGTCATGGATAAGCTGACGCCGCAGTCCGCGTATAATTTCCTGACACAGAAGCTGGGCTTCACCTCGCTGAGCAAGAGCGATATTGACTATGCGCCGATGGCGCTGGGCGGCTTGACCGACGGCGTAACCGTGCGCGAAATGGCACAGGGCTATACGGCTCTGGCAAATTATGGAGAGTATTCCAGCGCCGTCAGCTACACCAAGGTCGTGGACGCAAACGGCGAGACGATTCTGTCCAATGAGGACAATCAGCCGACACAGATTTTCGAGCATCCGGAGTTCACCCCGTACTATGTCAACGATTTGCTGACCAATGTTGTGGAAAACGGCACCGGCAAGCTCGCCGCCATTGACGGCATGGATGTCGCAGGCAAGACCGGTACGACAACCGACAACAAGGACCGCTGGTTTGCGGGTTACACGCCATACTATGTCGGCGTGTGCTGGTTTGGTTACGATGAGGGCTATGGCCTGCCGACGCTCAAGCCGAATCCGGCGCTGGCGCTCTGGTCGGACGTCATGGACGAGCTGCACGAGGACAAGGAAAACAAACGCTTTGACGAGCCGAATGAAGATGACTTTGTCGAGGCAGAATATTGTCTGGACAGCGGCATGGCGCCGAGCAAGGCGTGCTATTCCGATGTGCGCGGCAGCCGTGTGGCAACCGGCAAGTTCTATAAGGACGATGTGCCGGAGGAAGAATGCACGATGCACAAGTGGCGCACGAACAGCCAGTCGCTGCTGGATTTGACGCGCAAATTCCCGATTGGCGTCACGGTGACCGATGAGTATTACTGCTTCAGCGGAAGCAACGACCCGATCGGTGAGGGTCAGCGCGTATCCAGCCCGAATGGACATTACAGCTTCCGGAGAACCGGTTCGACCAACAACCGCACGGACAGCTCCAATTCGAGCAGGCGGCGCAGGCGCACCACCACCGGTGACACGACAACACGCACGGACACCGGCACGGATACGGATACCGACACCGACACAGGCACCGACACCGGAACAACGACGGATCCGACCGAAACGACCGAGCATGTCCGCAGACAAATCCAAGAGTGGTGGGAAAATCAAGCCGGATAAAAAGATTCGCGCAATCACGCAATAAATACATTGCATTGACAACGAGAATATAGTATAATAATTTTGCATTGGGAAAACGATGTTCCGCATGGCTGCGCTAGCCGGGACGGTAGCGGTGTCCTGTACCTGCAATCCGCTATAGCAGGGGTGAATGCCTCCTATGCGGGCTGTGCGCGTATTGTTTGACCTGTGCTGAAGGATGATGAAGATTCGGTCCTTCGCAACAGTGGACTGTGAACCATGTCAGGCGGGGAACCGAGCAGCATTAAGCAGAACCCATTGTGTGCCGCAGGAATGCCGAGTCCGAGTCCAACAGTACAGGTACCAGATATGGCACGCAGTTCAACGGGAGGGCGCGGTCATGCGGAGCATCGTTCCATGCAAGATGCAAGGAATGTAAACGGGCAATTTCGATTGCCCGTTTTTCCAACTTTGGGAGGGAAATGCATGTATCAGGCATTGTACCGCAAATGGCGGCCGACGAAATTTGCCGATGTGGTCGGACAGCGGCACATCACAGATACGCTTCGCGCGCAGCTGGAAAGCGGACGCCTGTCCCATGCCTATCTGTTCACCGGCACGCGCGGCACCGGCAAGACGACCTGTGCGAAAATTCTGGCGCGCGCGGTCAACTGCACCAACTTGCAGGCGGGTGACCCGTGCGGCACCTGTCCGGCGTGCCGCGGCATCATGGACGGCAGCATTCTGGACGTTGTCGAGATTGACGCAGCGTCCAACAACGGCGTAGACAACATCCGCGACATTCGCGACGAAGTGCGGTATGCACCGGCGTCCGTCAAAAAGCGCGTGTACATCATCGACGAGGTACATATGCTGTCGCAGGGCGCGTTCAATGCGCTGCTCAAGACGCTGGAAGAGCCGCCGGAGCATGTGCTGTTTATTCTGGCAACAACGGAAATCAATAAAGTACCGGCAACGATTCTCTCGCGCTGTCAGCGGTTTGACTTCCGCCGCATTGCGCCGCATGACATTGCGGTGCGGCTCAAGGAAATCGCGGAGGAAGAAGCGATTCCGCTGACCGACAGCGGCGCGCGCATGATTGCGCGGCTGGCGGACGGCGCGATGCGCGATGCGCTGTCCATTCTCGACCGCGCGGCAGCAGGCAGCGGCGAGCCGATTGACGAGGAACGCGTGGCTGCCGGTGTCGGCATTCTGGCGGGCGATACCGCCGTCGATTTGATGCGGCATATTCTGGCGGGCGATTTGACCGCCGCGATGCAGCAGCTCGGAGAGAGCTACACCGCAGGCAGAGAGCTGGGCGCTGTGCTCGACCAGTTGCTCGGACTCATTCGGGATATGCTGCTGGTCAAGACGAGCAGGCAGGATGTTTCCGCTCTGCTGTCTCCGGCGTATTCGTACCAGACCGTACAGCAGCTGTGCGGGCAGATACCGGCTTCGCGCCTGCTCGCGTACACAAAAATTTTGCAGGAATCGCTGCTGCGCATTCCGCACGCGGCAAACCGCCGCATTGAAGCGGAGCTGTGTGTGGTTCGGCTGTGTGAGCTGACGGCAGACGATTATGACACGCTGAGCGGCCGCGTGGATGCGCTGGAAGAAAAGCTGGCGCATGGCATCGTGGCAGCGGCACCGGCGGCTCGGCAGCAGGCGGAACCGGAGGACGGATTCCCGTCCGATGCAGATGCGCCGCCGCCCGCAGAGGACGAGCTGCCGCCGATGGCACAGCAAAAGCCGTCTGCACCGCCCAAAAAGCTGGAGAGCAGCCCGCAGTGGAATGACATCACGATGGCAACAAAGAGCTTGCTGCCGATGAGCAAATTCGCCCAGCTGACGATGGCGAAGGGTGTCATTTCCGGAAAAGAATTGTATGTGCTGTGTGATGACCCGTTTACCTGCGACTTGTGCAATGAAACCATCGTCAAGCAGGCACTGGCAAAGGCGGCGCAGCAGGTAACCGGAAAAAATTTGCGCATCAAAGTATTGGAAGAAAGCAGCATCGGCACGCTTTCCACGAAAGCGAACCCTGTGGATGAGGTCATTCGCAGAGCCGGTGAACTGAATATAAATGTTGAGATCAACGATTGAAACAGGAGGAACAACAATGGCTAGAAAGTTTAACGGATATGGCAGAGGCGGCGCCGGCATGGGCGGCGGCATGAACATGAGCGCGATGATTAAAAAGGCGCAGAAGATGCAGGAAGAAATGGTCAAGGCACAGGAGGAGCTGGGCAACAAGGAATACACCGCGACCGCAGGCGGCGGCGCAGTGACCGCTGTTGTCAAGGGCTCCAACAATCTGGTCAGCCTCAAGCTGGATCCGGAAGCAGTGGATCCGGATGATGTAGAAATGCTGCAGGATCTCATCGTCACTGCGGTCAATCAGGCACTTAAGCAGGCAGACGAGGAGAGCGCAGCCATCATGAAGCAGGCAACCGGCGGCGGTATGCCGGGACTGTTTTAATTGTCCATGAATTATTTTGCACCATCTGTCGAAACGCTGATTGATGAGTTTTCCAAGCTCCCCGGCATCGGGCGCAAGACGGCGCAGCGGTTGGCGTTTCACATTTTAAATCTGCCCAAAGAGGACGCGGACAAGCTCGCGCAGGCGATTACCGCCGCGAAAAACACAATTCATCTGTGTCCTGTGTGTCAGAACCTGACGGATGAAGAGCTGTGCCCGATTTGCGCGGATCCGGCACGGGATCACAAGACGATTTGCGTCGTGGCAGACCCGAAGGACGTGCTGGCGTTTGAAAAGACGCGCGAATATCAGGGGCTGTATCATGTGCTGCACGGCACGATTTCTCCGCTCAACCATGTCGGACCGGATGATTTGAGCATTCGGGAGCTGCTGCATCGCGTGGCAGAGGAGGACATCGAAGAAGTGATTCTGGCGACCAATCCGGACACGGAGGGCGAAGCGACGGCGATGTATTTGGCACGGCTGCTCAAGCCGTTTCACATTCGCGTCAGCCGCCTTGCATACGGCATTCCGGTTGGCGGACAGCTGGAGTATATCGACGAAGTGACGCTGATGCGCGCACTGGACGGCAGACACAATATCGAGTAAACCAAAAAGCGGACTTCTCGGGAAGTCCGCTTTTTTTGTGCAAGAATTTGGCGTGATAAGGCATAGCCGAACACGTGCATCCCGTGGTATAATCCAGATATCACTGGTAAAGAAACGGGAGGAAAATTTATGGGAAAACCATCTGTCATGCGGGAGATGCCGAGGGCACACCGCTATTTGATGCAGGACATTTTTCTGGCGTATCTGGCGATGGGTATTTATCTGACGCTGATCGGCTCGGCACTGCCGTCCATCAAAGCGGAATACCACATCAGCTATCAGGTCGGCGGCTGGATGATGTCCGCGCAGCAAATCGGGTATCTGGCGATGGGCATTGGGGTCAGTCTGGCGGCAAGACGCTTGGGCGCCAAGTGCACGTATCTGTTTTTTGGCGCGCTGGCGTTTGTCGGTCTGGCAATCATGATGGTGTCCGGCAATCCGGTGCTGTTAATTTTTGCCATGCTGCTGACCGGCATTTGCAAGGGCAGCACCGCGAACATCGGCAATCAAATCACCAGCATGGTGTCCAACAATGACAGCAGCCTGCTCAATCTGGCACAGGCGTTTTTTGCCGTTGGCGCCTGCGCGGCACCGCTCATCATGATGGTGTGCGGCACGTCTTGGCGCATGGCGTTCGGCATCACGATTGCGATCGGCATCATCTCGCTGCTGCACGGCGTGCGCACGCAGATTGGACCGGATGCGTTTTGCGTGCAGGAACCGACAGGAAAAATCGACTGGGGATTTTTGAAGCAGGGCATTTTTTGGATTTGCAGTGTGCTGCTGCTGTGCTATCTCGCATTTGAAGCGTCGGTTATCGGCTGGCTCGTGACCTTTTTCATCGACTCCGGTGCAGCGGATGCGCAGACCGCGCAGCTGCTTGCCACGGCGCTGTGGGGCGCGCTGCTCATCGGGCGGTTCGCCAGCGCATGGTTCGCCACACGCTTTTCGCCGCAGCACATGATTTGCGTCATGACAATCGGAACCGCCGTCTGCTTTTCCGTCATGATGTGCAGCCACTCGCTGGTTCCGATGGCGATTGGCACGTTCGGCATCGGTCTGTTCATCGCGGGCATGTACGGCACAACGCTGGGCGGCAGTGACAACCTGATTGGGCGGTATCCGATGTGCATGGGCATGTTTATCGTCATTCCCGGCGTCGGCGCCGCTGTCACGCAAAGCGTCATCGGCGTCATTGCCGATCAAATCGGCATCCGCGGCGGCATGTACGTGCTGTATGTGCTCATCGCGCTCATGCTGCTTTCGACCGTGCTGTTTGTCGCGCACGGCAGGAAAAAATCATAAACAAAAAGGTACGCAGCTCATCGCTGCGTACCTTTTTTCATGAATGATATGGAAAAGAGAAGGCTTACTCAATCATAATCTTCTTGGATTCCGGCAGAACCTGCTGTGCTTTCGGCAGCGTCAGCTCCAGAACACCGTCCTTGTAGGAAGCGGTGATGGCGTTTTCATCAATGCCGGAGACATCAAAGCTGCGGCGGAACGAGCCGTAACGGCGTTCGCGGCGGATGTATTCGCCCTTGTCGTTTTTCTCGTCCTCGTTCTCGGTGTGCTGGGCAGTAATGGTCAGAATACCATCCTTGACATCCAGCTGAATGTCTTCCTTGTTAAAGCCCGGCAGCTCAGCTTCTAAGATGTACTTGTCATCTACTGCGCGAATGTCGGTGCGGAAGTCCGGCAGATCAACATTGCTGTTGCCGAAGAAGTTCTTTTCAAAGTTGTCAAATGCGTCAAACCAATTGTGGTTGTTGTAATCAAACGGTACCATGCCAAACATAATCAATCGTCCTTTCGATAGTCAAATCAGAGAGTTTTTTATTTGTAAACAATTGGCACTCTCGATAGCTGAGTGCTAACAATGGGTGAAATCCTGCTGCATCTTAGCTGCCTTCTTTCTTGCGGAGCCTTCCTCTTTGGTGCTCCTCTCTTGAACTGACTATAGTATAGGCCGCAGTTATGAAAAAAGATGGCATGATTTGTGAATAAATTGTAAACAATTAGCACTCTGGTGACGAGAGTGCTAAAACACGCCTTACATCTGATTTCGTTCCCCACACAGCGCTTCCAGATACTTTTTCCGGTACTGAATCGGCGTCGTGCCGACAATGCGCGTGAACAGCGAGTTAAAATAGTTGGTGTTGTCGTAGCCCACCATCGTTGCGATGCGGGTGGCGGAATGATCGGTGGAGATGAGCAGGGTCTGCGCCAAGCCGATGCGGCGGCGAATGGCGTATTGAATCGGCGAATAGCCGGTGGCGTCCTTGAAGGTGTGCGCCAGATACGGTACGCTGCATCCGAGCGCGGCGGCGATGTCCTCCAGCTTAAGCGGCTCGGTGTAGTGGGCGTCAATATAGTCCTTGATGCGGCGGGTGAGCAGGGAAGCGGAGCTGCGCACAACGCTGTCCTGCTGGGTGACGGGCATTTGCGCCGCCAGCATGAGCAGAGAGATGCCGAGCGTCTGGGCGGTCAGCTGCTGCGGCGGCGTGCCGTCGTTGAGCGCGAGAATTTGCTCCGCGAGATTGCGCAGAAACGGAAACTGCACCTGCGAGGCGCGGACATGCGGGCTGCTGGACGGAATGCAGTGATTGACGGGCAGCCCGCGAAACTGCACGTTGGAAAAGCCGAAGCAGTACGTGCCGATTTCCACGTCGGTGTTGGACACGACCTCGTGCAGCTCGCCGCAGTTGTAATAAATGAAATCGCCCTCCTGAATCATATAGGAGAAGTCGTTGACGTTGTAGGTGCCGAAGCCGCGGTAGCACAGCAGCAGCTCGCACATGGAGTCGTGCCCGTGCATCGGGCGGTCATGCTTGGCCTTGCCGTAGTCCTGCCGGTTGGCATTGACGAGCACCGGAAGAACGCCGCTTTCGAACACACGGTCGGAAAAGGTCTGGATGTCTTTCATGGTCATACTCCTTCCAAACGAAACAAAACAACAAGATAGTGTAGTGTACAAAAAAATTGCAGCAATTTTGTGCAAAATATCAGGTGAAATTGTCGGTCAAGATACAAGATAATGAAGGTATTTTTTCCAACATTTCGTATAATAGAATCATAACACAGGAACGACAAACCGTCAAAACAAGCTGGTGATACACAAGCTGGCAACAAGATTGTGAGGTTTTCACCAGACCGCGTGAGTATAGAAAAGGAGATTGTACCTATGAGCATGAACATTTGCGGCGCTCCGAGCTGCTGGGGCGTAGACGATCCGAAAAACCCGTATCTGCCGCCTTGGACCCGTGTGCTGTCCGAAGCAAGTCAGGCAGGCTATCGTGCCATCGAGCTTGGCCCTTGGGGCTACATCCCGAACGATGTTGACCTCGTGGCAGAGGAGCTGAACAAGAACGGTCTGGGCATCGTGGTCGGCACCATCTTCCATGATCTGGTAACGCCGGAAAACCAGCCGAGCGTGCTCAAGGCTGTCGATGACATCTGCAAGCTCATCACCGATCCGAAGATGCCGAAGCTGCCGGTACACGAGGGTCAGAAGTGGCCGACGCCGTATCTGACGGTTATGGACTGGGGGCATGACGAGCGCGACTTCAACGCAGGTCATTCCGACCGCGCACCGCGCATGGATGACGAGCAGTGGGCTGCTTTCGTCAAGAACGTGCGCGCTGTCTGCGACAGAGCAAACAGCTGGGGCGTGCGTCCGGTCATTCATCCGCACGCAGGCACCTACATCGAGTTCTCCGATGAAATCGAGCGCATCATGCAGGACATTCCGTATGATGTCTGCGGTCTGTGCTTGGATACCGGCCATCTGTACTACTCCGGCATGGATCCGGTGACCTACCTGAAGAAGTATCAGGACAAGCTGGACTACGTGCACTTCAAGGACGTTGACCAGAAGGTATATGAGGAAGTTTTGGGCGAGCACATCCGCTTCTTTGACGGCTGCGGCAAGGGCGCGATGTGCCCGATCGGCACCGGCGCGCTGGACTATCCGGCAATCAAGCAGGCACTGGAGGACATCGGCTACAGCGGCTACATCACCATCGAGCAGGAGCGCGATCCGCGTAATTCCGACACCTCTCTGCGCGACGTCAAGCGCAGCGTAGACTATCTGAAGTCTGTCGGCTATCACATCTGATTTTTTTGAGAGTTTTCACAGAGAGTTTATAGAAGAAGTTTTTTAGGAGGAAATGACTATGATTAACGGTTCTAAGGTTCTGGATCATCCGATTCGCTGGGCTATGGTTGGCGGCGGCAAGGGCAGCCAGATCGGCTACATTCATCGCTCCGCAGCACTGCGCGACAACAACTTCCAGCTGGTAGCAGGTGCATTCGACATCAATCCGGAGCGCGGCATGGCATTTGCCGCTGAGCTGGGCATTGATCCGGACCGCTGCTATCCGGACTACAAGACCATGTTCGAGAAGGAAGCACAGCGCGAGGACGGCATTGAGGCTGTTTCCATCGCTACTCCGAACAGCGTGCACTATGAAGTGTGCAAGGCTGCTCTGGAAGCCGGCATCCATGTTGTATGCGAGAAGCCGCTGTGCTTCAGCACCGAGGAAGGCGAGGAGCTGGTTGCTCTGGCAAAGAAGAAGAATCTGGTTGTCGGCGTCACCTACGGCTACTCCGGCCATCAGATGATTCAGCAGGCTCGCCAGATGATTAAGAACGGCGATCTGGGCGACATCCGCGTGATCAACATGTCATTTGCGTTCGGCGGCTACAACTACAAAATTGAGGAGACCAATGCGGCTGCAAAGTGGCGCTTTGACCCGAAGAAGGCAGGCCCGTCCTTTGCCATGGCAGACGTTGGCACCCATTGCCTGTACATCATCGAGGCAATGATTCCGGATATGAAGATTGACAAGGTTCTGTGCTCCAAGGATGCTTTCGTAGAAGGCCGTGAGCTGGAGGACAACGCATTCACCCTGATGCGTCTGAACGGTTCCGAGCATGTACAGGAGGGCGCAAAGGTTTACTGCTGGTCCTCTTCCATCAACTGCGGCGCACGCCACGGTCATGTCATCCGTGTTGTTGGTTCCAAGGCTTCCATCGAGTGGGATGATGAGCGTCCGAACCAGATGACTTATGAAATCGAGGGCGAGCCGGTACGCCGTCTGGAGCGTGGCGCAGGCTACCTGTACGAGGAAGCTCGTGTAGAAGACCGTATTGGCGGCGGCCATGCAGAGGGTCTGTTCGAGGCATGGGCAAACCTGTATCGTCGTTTTGCTCTGGCTATCGAGGGCATGAGCAAGGGCGAAGAAGAGTACGGCGACTTCTGGTATCCGGACGTTGAAGCTGGTCTGGCTGGCGTCAAGTGGATTGAGAAGTGCGTAGAGTCCGCAAACAACGGCGAAGTTTGGGTTAAGTACTAAGCAATTACCATCTGTTCCATGATTTTGATATAGCAGGTGTCAGACACCTGCGGAGAGAGTTAGAAAAAGCCCGCGCAGTTTGTTTTTCCCCCTTCTGCGCGGGCGGGAGGAATCCAGAAAACTCCTGCCGGAATCGCGCCGGCAGGGGTCTTTCTGTTGTCTGCGGTTCACACCTGTATCAAATATTTTCGCGCTGCGTCTTGACAATCCAGCACGCGTGTGGTATTTTAAATACGATATTTGAAAACCGTTGATCGAGACAAGTACGCTTCGTGAAGTACGCACAGAGAACTGTAGATGGTGGGATTACAGTGGTATGGATGATGCCGAATGGACTCGTGAGGGCAGCCTGAACGCCGTGTCGGCAAGTAGGCGCTGACGGAATCCCGCCGTTATCGTGGAACGCACATGTTGGTGTGTGAAAAAGTGGCCGATTTGTTATATATCGACAATATGGGTGGCACCGCAGAAGCTGACAGCTTTTGTCCCAGAGATTTCGCAGAGATGCGAAACGTGGGATAAAGGCTTTTTTTGTTGCAAATTTTTACTTGTTGGGAGCGTTTGACTTATGAAATTGGAAAATTATGAAGTACATCTGCCGAGTTACTCCATCGGCAATACCATTTATGACAAAATTGGACCGGTGTGTGAATCGTACGGCAAGACCGTTTTGGTCATCGGCGGCAGACAGGCGCTGGATGCGGCGCTGGATAAAATTCGCGCGGCGGTAGAGCAGACCGAGCTGGAGATTATCGGCGTCGAGCTGTTCGGCCAGGACTGCACCTATGCGAACGTTGAGCGCCTGCGCGCCATGCCGATTTATCACGAAGCGGATATGGTCTTTGGCGTCGGCGGCGGCAAGGCGCTGGACACGGTCAAGTGCCTGTGTATCACGGATGACAAGCCGGTGTTTACGTTCCCGACCATTGCGTCCAACTGCTCCGCCTGCACCGCCGTATCCATCATGTACAACGAGGACGGTACTTTTTTGAAGCCGAATTTCTTTGTTCGTCCCGCGATGCACGCGTTTATTGACACAGAAATCATTGCCAAAGCGCCGTGCCGCTATATGTGGGCGGGCATGGGCGATACCTACGCCAAGTTCTATGAAGCGACAATTTCCTCGCGCGACGAGCGCTTGGAGCATTTCACGGCGGTCGGCGTTGCCATCTCGCATATGTGCCGCGATCCGCTGCTCGCATACGGCGCAAAGGGCTTTGCAGACCATCAGAAGGGCATTTCCTCCTATGAAGTCGAGCAGATTATTCTGGCAATCATCGTCACAACCGGCGTCGCTTCGATTTTCTTAACCAAGGACTTCACACCGGATTACAACAGCGGACTGGCACATGCCATTTTCTATGCGCTGACCAGCTATCCGATTATCGAGGAAAAGCATCTGCACGGCGAGGTTGTCGGCTTCGGTGTTCTGCTCGCGCTGCTTGTCGATGGACAGGACGAGGAGTTTGAAAAGGTCTATCAGCTCAACAAGGCGGTCAAGCTGCCGGTTTCGCTGGAAGAAATCGAAATTTCCGAACAGCAGTGGGAGGAGAGCACAAACCGCATTCCGCACATGTCGGATGTGGCGCATTATCCGTATGCCATCACCAAGCAGATGCTTACGGACGCCATGCGCAAATTAAAGGAAAGAGCAGGACGCGAGAATCATGAATAAGCAAGCAAAAACAAGCTCTATGATTTTGGGCATTGCCTTTGTGTGGTTTACCACACATTTCGGCGGCGGCTTTGCCTCCGGCGCGCAGATTTATACTTATTATGTCAAATACGGCATCTGGTGCCTGCTTATGCCGGTGCTGGCAATGCTGTACAACGCCGTATTTTTCGTCTATTGCCTGCGCTTTGCCCGCAAGCATGAGGTATATGACTATCGCTCATACAACAATGCGTTTTACGGTAGGTTTGCCCCGATTTTTTCCAATTTGTTTGAGGTATTATATCTGTGCGTCATGTGTGTCGCACCCGCCGTTGCGTTTGCAACCGGCGGCGCCACATTGAGCACGCTGACCGGCCTGCCGTATCTGCTGTGCACGCTGCTGATCGGTGCGTTTATTTTCATCGTGGCGATTTTCGGCACGGATCTTGTGCGCAAGGTTGCTTCGGTGCTGTCTGTCTGCATCATTGCCGGTCTGCTGGTCGTGTACATTCCGAACATTATCGCAGGCTCCGGTGCCATTGCGCAGACCGTGCACGCGATGACCGCACAGCCTGCGCCGTTTGGCAAGGCGCTGTATGCAGCATTTCTGTACGGCACTTTCCAGCTCGCTAATGTCGCGGTGTTTGTTCAGCACGCCAAGTCGTTTGAAAAGCCGAATGATGCCGTCAAGAGCATGGGCATCGGCTGGATTATCAATGCGCTGCTCATGGTCATGGTGGTTCTGGGTCTGCTGTCCGTCTGCTCCAATCCGGACATTGTGAACCAGAGCGTGCCGACGCTGTTCATGGTACAAAACGGCGTGGGAAACAACGTCCTGACGCCGCTGATTTCCATTCTGATTATTCTCGGTGCGGTATCCACCGCGGTTAACATGGTCGCCGCCATGGTCAAGCGCATTTGCAGCGGCTTGGAGAAATCCCGCCCGCAGCAGATGCAGGGCAGGAAGATTACCTCCCGCCAGATTGCCGTGGCGCTGATTTGCTGCGCGGTCGATTTTGGCATCGCGCAGTTTGGCTTGCTGACGCTGATTCAAAAGGCGTACAGCGCGCTGGCATATTTGGCGATTCCGGTCATCCTGATTCCGTATATCGTGCATATGATTGCGACACGGTTTGACACCAAGCAGGTAAAATAACAAGCGTTCTCTCTTGTCATGTATCAAAAGCTGTGCTATAATAAACCAAGCTAAAGTGATGCTATGGACATGAGTTCATGCAAAAGCGAACCCCCCAGAGGCGGCCACCTCTGGGGGGTTCTTTTTTGAGGGATGTGTCGGGCTTACTTTCTATCCATCCGCTTGCAGATATAATAGCTAATTACATTTGCCGCGATAGAAAGACAAAGTGATACTATGTATGACATGAATCCACCTCCTTCCATGCGGAGGAAGCCGACGAAATTATTGTATCATACTTCTAAAATCGTGTCGAGATAGAAAGATATATCAATCCTTCTCATTACTTTACAAAGATTTTTCATTTGTGTACCAGAACATTGTACATGCAGCCGTTAGACTGGGAGATACTATTAAGGAACGAGGTCATAGTTGTATGCATGAGATGGTATATGCCAACAGAGAGCTGTCTTGGCTGAAGTTTAACGAGCGTGTGTTAGAGGAAGCGGCGAGAAAAGATGTGCCGCTGGCAGAACGTCTGTCGTTTCTATCGATTTATCAGAGCAACTTAGACGAGTTTTTCCGCGTGCGCGTCGGCACTCACGTCGACCAGATGCATTCAGATCAGGAAATTCGGGATAATAAAACCAATATGACGTCCGCAGAGCAGATTCAGTGCATTTTTTGCGGCAGTACATCGCCTGAACACCCGAAAAGATGAAATTTTCACTGAGCTCATGATGGAGCTGGAGGACGCCGGCGTGCGCGTTGTGGACTTCCATACCATTGACGAGGAGGAGAGCCGGCATCTGGAGGGCTTCTTTGACCGCGAAGTTGCACCGCTGCTGTCCCCGATTGTCGTGGACAAGCGCCAGCCGTTCCCGTTCCTGCGCAATCAGGAAATCTATGCGGCGGCCGTGCTCAAAAAGCCGAACAAGAAAAAGGAGCGTGTGGGCATTGTCGCGTGCTCCAGCAGTGCGCTGCCGCGCCTGGTGCAGGTGTCCGAGCGCCCCAAGACCTATATGCTCAGCGAGGAGCTGATTCTGCATTTTATCAGCAAGATCTTTTCGAATTATGAAATCAAGGCGAAGTCCCTGCTGCGCGTGTCGAGAAATGCCGACATTGACGCGGATGCGCTGTACGATGAAGATTTGGACTACCGCGAGTTTATGAGCGGGCTAATGAAAAAGCGCCGCCGTCTGGCACCGATTCGTCTGGAAATGAGCCGCGATTTGGACAAACGCATTGTCAAGCTGCTGTGCAAGCATCTGGAAACCGAGGAATACGCCGTATTCAAAAACAATACGCCGCTGGATCTGTCGTATCTGTTCATGCTGCAAAACACCCTGCGCGGCAACAGCGCACTGTTCTATCCGCATCGCTCGCCGCGTCAGCCTGCAAGCATACAGCGGCAGATTCCGGTGCTGGATCAGGTGCGCGAGAGCGACAAGCTGCTCTCGTATCCGTATGAGAGCATCAAACCGTTTTTGACCATGCTGCATGAGGCGGCGACAGACCCGAAGGTTGTCTCCATCAAGATGACGCTGTACCGCGTGGCAAAGGACAGTCAGGTGGTCGAGGCGCTGTGCGAGGCGGCGGAGAACGGCAAGGATGTGCTGGTTCTCGTCGAGCTGAAAGCGCGCTTTGACGAGGAAAACAACATCGAATGGTCGCGCAGACTGGAAGAAGCGGGCTGTACCGTTATTTACGGTCTCAACGGCTATAAGGTGCACTCCAAGCTGTGCCTGATTACGCGCATGGGAGAGAGCGGACAGCCGGAGTATTACACCCAAATCGGCACGGGCAATTACAACGAAAAAACCGCCCGCCTGTACACGGACTATTCCGTGCTGACGCACGATCAGGAAATCGGACGTAACGCCGCACAGGTATTTCAGGCGCTGGCGATGGGCGAGACGCTCAAAAAGAGCGGCCCGCTGCTCGTTGCGCCGCACTGCCTGCAAAACCGCGTGCTGGAGATGATTGACGAACAGATTGCCCTTGCCAAGCGCGGCGAGGAGGCGTATATCGGCGTCAAAATCAACTCGCTGACCGACAAGAAAATCATCGATGCGCTCATGGCGGCATCGCAGGCGGGCGTCAAGATTGAGATGGTTGTGCGCGGCATCTGCTGCCTGATTCCGGGCGTGCCGGGCAAGACCGAGAACATCCGCATCGTCAGCATTGTCGGCAGATTTTTGGAGCACTCGCGCATTTATATCTTCGGCACGGGAAAACAGCGCAAGATTTACATTGCGTCCGCGGACTTTATGACGCGCAACACCCTGCGCCGCGTGGAGGTTGCCGCACCGATTCGCGACGAGGCTTTGCAGGAGGAAATTCTGTCCGCATTTGATGTGATGCTGCGCGATAATTGTCAGGCGTGGAATCTCTGCTCGGACGGTGTCTATCGCAGAAACCGCAACGATCAGCCCAAGCTCAACGCACAGGAGACCTTCTTCCAGCAGGCCTATGACCGCGAACAGAAGGCAGCTGCGAAAAAGTGAAGCTGGAATCCCCGCTCGCCGGAATTGCCGGCGGACGGGGATTTTTGTCTTGCATACAAAAATCTTAACATATCTTACATAGCAGACAATGATTTTACGAAAGAAATCGGGATTTACGAATATTTTACCGCTTGACTGGTGCGAAGTTTACACGCAATGCGTAGAATAGAGCCTGTTGAAAGAAAACAATCTATGACACGAATGAAAGGACTTCGATTATGAAAGCAATGAACAAAATCAAGCGTTTCGGCGCAATGTCCCTGGCAGGTATGCTGCTGATGGGCGCACTGGCAGGCTGCGGCAATTCCACCGCAAACGACAGCAAGACCGACTCCGACAGCTCCGCAGCAGGCAGCACCGCAAGCGGCACCATTGATGTGGTATCCCGTGAGGACGGCTCCGGCACCCGCGGCGCATTCATCGAGCTGTTTGGCATCGAGACCAAGGACGCAAGCGGCAACAAGACCGACAACACCACCTCGGATGCTATCATTGCAAACCAGACCGAAGTTATGATGCAGAATGTACAGGGCGATGAGAACGCCATCGGTTATGCATCTCTCGGCTCGATGAGCGACTCCGTCAAGGCAGTCAAGATTGACGGCGCAGAGGCAACCACCGAAAACGTGCTCAACGGCTCGTACAAGATTTCCCGTCCGTTCAACGTTGCAACTAAGAGCGACCTGAGCGCAGCAGCACAGGATTTCCTCAACTACATCCTGTCCGCAGACGGTCAGAAGATCATCTCCGACAACGGCTACATTCCGGTAGATGACAAGGCACAGGCATATCAGGCAGGCAGTGCTTCCGGCGATGTCACGGTTGCCGGTTCTTCCTCTGTCACTCCGGTTATGGAAAAGCTGAAGGAAGCATATGAGGGCGTCAACAAAAACGTCAAGGTAACCGTACAGGAGTCCGACTCTACCACCGGCATGACCAGCGCAAGCGAGGGCACCTGCGACATCGGCATGGCATCCCGCGACCTGACCGATGAGGAGAAGCAGAACCTGACCCCGACGGAAATCGCTCTGGACGGCATTGCAGTCATCGTCAATCCGAGCAACGGCATTGAGAATCTGACCTCGGATCAGGTAAAGGGCATCTTTACCGGCGAGATCACCGACTGGGCTGACGTACAGTAAACAAACAAGCAGCACAAAACACAGCAGCCTTCCGTCCGTCAAACGACGGGAGGTTGCTTGCTGTAAAACCGATGAATTCAAACAAAGAGGGTTTCATTTGTATGGTAAAACGACAAAAAATCATGGAGCGCGGCATGTCGTGGCTGTTCGCCCTGTGCGCATGCATGTCCATTGTCGCCGTCGCGCTGATCTGTGTATTCCTGTTTGCCAACGGCATTCCGGCAATCAAGGAAATCGGTGCGGTGCAATTCCTGTTCGGCACGGACTGGTCCCCGAAAAACCAGCCGGCAAGCTACGGCATTCTGCCGATGATTATCGGCAGCTTGTGCGTCACCGCGGGCGCGGTTGTCATCGGTCTGCCGATTGGCCTGCTCACTGCCATTTATCTGTCTCGCTTCTGCCCGGAAAAGCTGCATAAGGCGCTGGAGCCGCTGGTGCAGCTGATGGCAGGCATCCCGTCTATTATTTACGGCTTTTTTGGTCTGGTCGTCATGGTTCCGCTCGCGCGCAACCTGCACGGCTGCACCGGCGTCAGCATGCTGACCGCCGCTGTGCTGCTCGGCATCATGATTCTGCCGACCATCATCAATCTGAGTGAATCCGCACTCAACGCGGTTCCAAACAGCTACTATGAGGGCGCACTGGCGCTCGGCTCCACGCATGAGCACGCGACGTTCTTCGCAGTGCTTCCGGCGGCAAAATCCGGCATTCTGGCGGCTGCTGTGCTCGGCATCGGCAGAGCCATCGGTGAGACCATGGCGATTATCATGGTGGCGGGCAATCAGGCGCGCATCCCGACCAGCATTCTGCGCGGCGTGCGCACGATGACCGCAAACATCGTATTGGAAATGGGCTACGCAACCGGTCTGCATCGGCAGGCATTGATTGCAACCGGCGTGGTGCTGTTCATCTTTATTCTGATTATCAATATTTCGTTCGCAATCATCAAAAAGAGAGGTGAGAAAATATGACCGGAAGCAGAGCCTTGGAAATGCCGCGGCAGCGCACGAGCCGCAGAGATTCTTCTCCCGAGCCGACACAGAAGGTGCAGTCGCTGATTTTGCGCCTGCTCGTGTACGGCGCAGCCATCTTCACGTTCGCGGTGCTCGCGTTCCTGATTGGCTATATTCTCATCAAGGGCATCCCGTATCTGACGCCGGATCTGTTCTCGTGGACGTATAATTCTACCAACTGCTCGATGCTGCCGTCCATCATCACGACTGTGGAGATGACGCTGCTGTCGCTGCTCATCGCCATTCCGATCAGCGTGTTCACCGCAGTCTATCTGGTAGAGTACGCAAAGAAGGGCAACAAGCTGGTGGGACTCATGCGCCTGACCGCGGAGACCCTGTCCGGCATCCCGTCCATTGTGTACGGCCTGTTCGGTATGCTGTTCTTTGTCACCCAGCTGCACTGGAAGCTGTCGCTGCTGTCCGGCGCGATGACGCTGTCCATCATGGTGCTGCCGCTCATCATGCGAAGCACGGAGGAAGCGCTGCTCGCTGTGCCGGATATGTACCGCGAGGCGAGCTTCGGACTGGGCGCGGGCAGACTGCGCACGGTGTTCCGCATTGTGCTGCCGTCCGCGATGCCGGGCATTCTGGCAGGCATCATTCTGGCAGTCGGCCGCATCGTCGGCGAGACCGCCGCACTGATTTACACCGCAGGCACCGCGACGGATATGGCAACCGGACTGTTTTCCTCCGGCCGCACGCTGGCGGTTCACATGTACTGCCTGTCCAGTGAGGGTCTGCACACGGATCAGGCGTATGCAACGGCTGTTGTGCTGCTGCTGATTGTTTTGGCAATGAACACCATCTCCGCGCTCATCGCACGGAAGCTGACGAAAAAGTAAGAGGAACTATCATTTATGAGTATGCATATGAAATATAAAATTCAGGACTTGAATCTGCACTACGGACAGTTCCACGCCCTCAAGGACATCAATCTGGAGCTGCCGGAAAAGGAAATCACCGCGTTTATCGGCCCGTCCGGCTGCGGCAAATCCACCCTGCTCAAGACACTCAACCGCATGAATGACTTGGTTGAAGGCTGCAAGATTGACGGTACGGTTTTGCTGGACGGCGAGGACATTTTTGGCAATATGGACGTCAATATGCTGCGCCGCCGCGTTGGCATGGTGTTCCAGAAGCCGAATCCGTTCCCGATGAGCATTTATGACAACATCGCGTTCGGCCCGCGCACCCACGGCATTCACAAAAAGGCGGTGCTGGATGAAATCGTCGAAAAGAGCCTGCGCAGCGCGGCAATCTGGGACGAGGTCAAGGACAGACTGGACAAGAGCGCACTGGGCATGTCCGGCGGACAGCAGCAGAGACTGTGCATTGCGCGCGCGCTCGCCATCGAGCCGGAAGTGCTGCTGATGGACGAGCCGACATCGGCGCTGGACCCGATTTCCACGATGAAGGTGGAGGATCTGGTGCAGGATCTCAAGCAGGATTACACCATTGTCATGGTCACGCATAACATGCAGCAGGCAACCCGTGTTTCGGACAAGACGGCATTTTTCCTGCTGGGCGAAGTGGTGGAGTTTAACGAGACCTCTGAGCTGTTCTCGATGCCGAAGGATCAGCGCACCGAGAACTATATCACCGGCAGATTCGGTTAATGGGAGGACAACTATGCGAACCAAATATGACAAGCAGTTGACGGCTCTGCACGATGAGCTGATTGCAATGGGTGCCCTGTGCGAGGCGGCAATTCAGTACGCCGTACAAGCACTGCGCACGCGCGACACCGAACTGGCAAAGCGCACCATGCAGGGAGACAAGGAAATAGACCAGAAGGAACGAATCATTGAGAGCGCCTGCCTCAAGCTGCTGCTGGAGCAGCAGCCGGTAGCGCGCGATCTGCGCGAAGTGTCCGCCGCCCTCAAGATGGTCACGGATCTGGAGCGCATCGGCGATCTCGCGGAGGACATTGCGGATGTCTCGCTGTTTTTGTGCGAGAGACCGGATTATACCGCGCCGGAGCAGATTGATTTCATGGTGGAGGCTGCGACCAAGATGGTGCACGACTCCATCGACGCCTTTGTCGCAAACGATCTGGCAAAGGCACACAGCGTGATGGAATACGACGATGTCGTAGACCGTCTGTTCAATGAGGTGCGCACGGTGCTGGTCAAGCGCATTCACGCATCCATGGAGGATGCCGAGCAGGCCATGGACATCATGATGGTTGCCAAGTATCTGGAGCGCATCGGAGATCATGCGGTCAATATCTCGGAGTGGGTGGAATTCTCTATCACCGGTACCTATAAAAATTCCCGCGTGCTGTGAGGCGGGACGCATGAAGATTTATGTGGTAGACAGCGACGAGGGCACGCGCAGCATGCTGCTGTCGCGCATGCACGCCATTTTGCGGCGTTGGATATAAAATCAGCTGAACGAAAGACTCGGAGCAAATTCCGGGTCTTTTTGTCTATTTTACGTTTATTTTACGTGCAGATTGTTTTGTATTTTACATACACTCCGTATACTTGACGATGATGAAACGAAAGGTCTGTATATCATAGGAGGAAATTATGAATGAGATTATGACGACGGTCTTTGGATTGGCCGGAGGTCTCGCGCTGTTCCTGTTCGGCATGAACAGCTATCTTCGGTGCGAACATCGGCACGACCATCACCGCGCTGCTGGCATCCATTGGCCAGTCCAAGGCTGCCAAGCGCACCGTGATTTCGCACAGCATTTTCAACATCACCGGCGCCATTGTCTTTGCCTGTCTGATTCGCCCGTTTGCGGCATTTATCACGTATATCTCTCCGAGCGGCAACGAGGTGGACGTCATTGCCCGCCAGATTGCCAACGCGCACAATCCGCTGGAAAATCTTTCGATGCAGCAGCTGAACGCGATGTATGACGGGCAGTACAAGCAGTGGACGGATTTGAGCAAATAAACAGCAATGAAACACAAATTTCTTTGCATAACGTAAAAAATATGATATACTGAATACAAGCTGGAAATTTTATCGTTTCCCAACATACCGTTCCGGCAGCAAATACTGTTTGAAGATACAGAGGGGGATTGCACGTGCGGTGCGATGCCCCTTTTTCGCCGGAAAGAAAGGACGAACATATGGATCGTTTGAGACAAAAGAATGGATTTATCTGTGATATGGACGGTGTCATCTATCATGGCAACCGGATTCTGCCCGGCGTGCGGGAATTTGTCGATTGGCTGCAAAAGGAGAACAAGCATTTTCTGTTCCTGACCAATTCCAACCACTCGACACCGCGCGAGCTGCAGCAGAAGCTGGCGCGCATGGGACTGGATGTCGACGAGTCGCATTTTTATACCAGTGCGCTGGCAACGGCGAGCTTTTTGAAGTTGCAGGCACCGGGATGCAGCGCGTATGCTGTCGGTGACCATGGCTTACAGAATGCGCTGTTTGCCGCAGGCATCACGATTAACGATGTTGATCCGGACTATGTAGTCATCGGTGAGTCGCAGTCGTTCAGCTATGACAACATCGTCAATGCGGTGCGCCTCGTCAACAAGGGCGCGAAGCTCATCGGCACCAACTCAGACTTGACCGGCCCGACCGAAAACGGTATTGTGCCGGGCTGCCGCGCGCTGATTTCCCCGATTGAGATGGCGACCGGCAAAAAGGCGTACTTTGTCGGCAAGCCGAATCCGCTCATGATGCGCACAGGTCTGCGCCTGCTCGGCGTGCACTCGGAGGACGCCGTCATGATCGGTGACCGCATGGATACCGACATTGTCGCAGGCATCGAGTCGGGTCTGGATACCGTATTGGTGCTGTCCGGCGTCACAAGCCGCGAGGACATTGCCAACTATCCGTACAGCCCGCGTCTGGTGCTCAACGGCGTCGGAGATATTCCGGCATTCGCAGAAGCAGAATAAATAATACTAGCAGAGACAGAAAAAAATCCCACTGGACAAACCAGTGGGATTTTTTGCTTATCTTACCGAAATATTTCGTCTGAGCACGGCAAAGGTGCCGTTTTCATCGTGAAATTCGCTGTACGGTTCAAAATCGTTGTGCCGGTAGAAGTTGACCGCGTGCGGCTTGTGCTGCGCTGGTGTTGCCTCCAGAACCCGCTTGCCCAAGCGGCGATACAGACACACCGCATGCGTGATGAGCTGCGGGCCGAAGCCGAAGCCGCGGAATTTTTCCAAAATGCACGTGCCGCCCATCTTGCCGACCGGAGATTGCGCCGGATAGGCTTGGGTGTTCATGCAGATGAGACCGCCGATTTCCTTGTCCACCATGCCGAACGCAACCGCCTCCGGATGGATTTCCTGAAATCCGCGCAGACGCGCCTCGATTTGCGCGTCGGTCAGCGGAACCTTGCGGTAGGAATCGGTTTCATGGAACATGGACAGGCACAGCTGCTTGTCTGTCGGGTTGTCCCAGTCGACGGCGCGGAACCACATCTGCGGGGATGCCGGAACGTCCTTGTCATCGCTCCATTTGAGCGAAGCAAAAGTGGAAAGCTGCTGCGGCAGGTGAGAATTGTCATTGCGGTACGGTACGTCAATGCTGCCGTCCTCGTGGAAAATCATCTTGGCAACACAGGTGTTGTCGCCCCAGCCGACCTGCATCATGTCCTCGGCGCGCAGACCCAGCGCGAGCGTCAAAATGCCGCGGATGGCAGAGCCGTGGCACACAAGCGCAATGGTATTTCCGGCTTGTTCCTGCGCAATGCTGCGCATTTCCGCCAGCGCGCGCGCACCGGCTTCCATAATCGTCTCGCCGTGCGGCGGACGGCAGTCCCACGGATGCGTGCACCAAGTATCATATAATTCCGGATAATCAATCGGGAGCTTTGCCCACGCTTCATCTTCCCAGTCGCCCATGTAAATTTCGCGCAGGGCGGGGCGCTCGATGACGGTCAGCTTGTGCGGGCGGGCGATTGCCATGGCGGTGAATCGCGCGCGCCACAAATCACTGGAATACACCGCGTCCAAATAGGTATCGGCAAAGCGCTTGCCGACAACTTCCGCCTGCTCCAAGCCGCGGCGGGTGAGCATACTGTCATAGTGGCCGTGGCAGCGGCGGCCTAAATTGCCCTCCGCTTCCGCGTGCCGAACGAGATAGATGGTTGTGCTCATAGACGCACGGCTCCTGTCAGCTCAGTGACCGACTTGACGCCGTGGCTGTCGCAGAATTCGTCCAGCTCATGCAGCGCCTTAATCGGCGCCATCGGGTCAGCAAAGCAAGCCGTGCCGATGGCAACGGCGTTTGCGCCCGCCAGCATCATCTCGACAATGTCGCGGCCGGTACGAATGCCGCCCATGCCGATAATCGGCACATCGACAGCCTGACGCACCTGATATACCATGCGGACAGCGACAGGGAACACGGCTGGACCCGACAGACCGCCCATGATATTGGACAGAATCGGACGGCGGGATTCCACATCAATGCGCATGCCGAGCAGCGTGTTAATCAAAGACAGCGCATCGGCACCGGCGGAAACAGCGGCGCGGGCGATTTCTGCGATGTCTGTGACGTTCGGGGTCAGCTTGACAATCAGCGGCTTCTTTGCCACTGCCTTGGCAGCGGAAACCACTTCCTCGACCATTTTCGGCTGGGTGCCGAAGGTCAGACCGCCGCACTTGACGTTCGGGCAGGAAATGTTCATCTCAATCAGATCAATGTCTGCATCCGAGATTTTTTCCACGATGCCCACGTATTCTTCAACGCTGTGACCGGAGACATTGGCGATAATTTTGGTGTCGAACTGACGCAGATACGGGATTTCCTCCTGAATAAAGCGGTCAACGCCCGGATTTTGCAGGCCGACGCAGTTGAGAATGCCCATCGGAGTCTCCGCGATGCGCGGAGCCGGATTGCCGAGCTGTTCCTCCGGCGTCAAACCCTTGGCGCCGACGCCGCCCAGCTCACCGAGATCGTAAAAATTGGCATATTCATGACCGAAACCGAACGTGCCGGAAGCAGTCGTCACAGGGTTTTTGAGCTCAACCCCACAAAAATTTACACGAAGATCTGCCATTACCACTGCACCTCCTTGGAATCAAATACCGGACCATCCTTGCAGACGTGACCGTAGCGTGTGCTGCCGTCCTTGTTTTTGAGTGAGCAGACGCACACGAGACATGCACCGATGCCGCAGCCCATGCGCTCCTCCATAGATACCTGACACGGAATGCCCTTGGCCTCCGCGATGTCAGCCAGTGCGTGCAGCATTGGCTTCGGACCGCAGGCGCAGACGGATGTGAACTCGTCCAGATGCTCCTTCAAAACATCCGATACAAAGCCGTGAATGCCGTAAGAGCCGTCATCGGTTGCCGTGTATACCGTGCCAACCGCCTGAAAATCATCCTCCAGAATTACCGCATCCTTGTTGCGGAAACCGAGAATGGCAGTCGGCTGTGCGCCGGCGGCGCGTGCAGCCTGCATGGTTTGCAGCATAGGCGGAACACCGATGCCACCGCCGATAAATACCGGACGGTCACCGAGGCGGGTCAGGTCAAAGCCGTTGCCGACCGGTCCGAGAATATCCAGCGTGTCACCGACCTTACGCTGAGACAGCCACTTGGTACCCTCTCCCTTGACAACAAAGACGATTTTCAGCGTCTCGTCATGTGCCTGACAAATCGAAATCGGGCGGCGCAGCAAATTGGCATCACCGCAGGTGATGTGAACAAACTGGCCGGGCTTTGCCAGAGCGACAATTTTCGGCGCGTGAATGGTGAGCGCGAAGATGTTGCGGCTCAGTGTCTGATTGTCCCGAACGGTGCAGATTTCCTGTATGGACATGGAACAAACCTCCTGTAATTTTTTGTAGAACGATTGTTTGTGTGAATTTTGCCTTCATGGAGAGATAGCCTGATGCGTGCCAGATAACCGGCTGCTCCCTCAGTCTTGCCGCAAGGCGGCAATCCAGCTCCCTCAAGGAGGGAGCCAGCCCTCTCTGTCGCTGCGCGACATCTCTCCCAAAGGGAGAGACAAGTTTGGGGTGCGCGGAAAACCAAAGCCTTCCTCCCTGAGGAAGGTGGCACGGCGCAAGCCGTGACGGAAGGAGCAGCACGCTGACAGGTTCGCGCAAGAGATAGCCTGATGCGTCAGGCGTGCAGCTCGCTCCGGCTTCTCGGCTCTCCCTTTGGGAGAGCTGGCATTTGCGAAGCAAATGACTGAGAGGGCAGCACGCGAACCAATTCGCATCAGGGCAAACCGGAGAAAGAATATAACTAATACAAGCCCTCTCTGTCGCTGCGCGACATCTCTCCCGGAGGGAGAGACAGGTTTGGACTGCGCGTAAGAGCAAAACCCAGCCCTCTCTGTCGCTGCGCGACATCTCTCCCAAAGGGAGAGACAAGTTTGGGCTGCGCGTAAGACCAAAAGAAACACTCTTATGCTTTATTTTACATGATTTTTCCGCGAAAGAAAACCCCTGACGGATGAAAATCCGACAGGGGATATATTTCTCAGCAAAATGTTTTGGCGATGATGGTTGCGACCTGCTCGCGGGTGCTGTTTGTGTGCGGGGAGAGCAGAACCTTGTGTCCGCTCGGTATGCCGGAGATGACGCCGTTGGCAATCGCCCAGTTCATCGCGGGCCGTGCCCAGTCAGAAACCTGCTTGGCATCCGCATAATGCTTCTTGTGCAGGAGATCGGAAACCGCCGGGCTGCCGGAATACCGGTACAGCATGACAATCAGCTGTTCGCGGCTGATTGGGTCATTGGGGCGGAATTCATTGGGCAGAACACCCGAGGTGATGCGCGTTTGATATGCCCAAGTGACTGCCTGCTGATACCATGCGCCGGAGGCAACGTCATGGAACGGCGTCCGACCGGAAACCGCCGGTTTGCCCGCCAGCGCATACAAAACCTGTACGCTCTCTGCACGGGTCAAGGTTTTGGTAGGCTGGAAGGTGTCGCCGCTTGTGCCGCGCATATAATTGGCGCTGTACACCTGCTCGATGTACGGCGTAGACCATTTGGACGCGGAAACATCGGTAAAGATGCGCGATACCGACTGATCGACATAGTCCTCAAATTGTGCCATCGTGGTGGAGCGGTGCATGCGATAGCGCGGAATCGTGTAAAAATCATCGGAAATCTTCCAGCGGTTGCCGCCTGCACAGATGCCGAAATGATAATACCGCGCCGTGAGCGACAGCGTGGTTTTCGTGTATCCGCCCTCCGGATATGTGAGGGCAATCGGGCTTTTGCCGGTCAGCTCACGGAGCTGCCGCTGGGATTCCTTCATCTCATATTCCTGCTGCGAAGCATTGAGCTTGGTCATGTTGGCATGTGTGAGCGAATGGCTCTGAATCGAGACCACACCGCTGTCGGACAGTTCCTTGATTTGCTCGCGCGTCATATTGTGCTGTCTGTCCAGATTGTTCGGAACGACGAAAAATGTTGCTTTCATGCCAAATTCCTTGAGCATGGGATAAACCGTCGTGTAATTGTCTGCATAGCCGTCGTCAAACGTCAGCAAAACCGGCTTGGGATACCGCTCCAAGTGGTCTAAATCCTCAAACGTGATGGTCTGATAGCCGTGATCCTTTAAATATTGCAGCTGCTGACGAAACACAGACGGAGAAGTAAACATCTCACGGCTGCCCCAAATGTCATCAGAAATCAAATGATACATGAGCACCGGCACGGAGCGCTTGCGCTGAATGTCGGATTTTTGCAGCCCGACGCTGTACTGTGCGGCGTCGGATACAGAAATCTGTGCGTCATTTTGTGCAGCTGCGTAAGCCTGTTCGTTCAAGGCGAGCGCAGAGGCGGAAACCAGCACGCTGGTACACAGCAGCGCGGATGCCGCGCGCAAAATTTTTCGATTATCCATATGCATACCTCTTATTTTCCCAAAAACTGTGTTGCAGTTACATAATACAAACTCAGTGTACCATGAAACGTCTGTCATAACAATGGAAAAAACATTAAGAAATATTAAGATTTTCAAAAGCGGTGCGGGACGGCTGCGAAAATGCTGGTAAAATGGAAAACTCTCCCGTCCTGAACCAAAACAAGACGGGAGAGTTGCCTGTGTTTAGTTGTTGCGGTTTCCGAACAGGCGAAGCAGGTACAGGAACAGATTGATGAAGTCCAAGTACAGCTGCAGGGCGGAGATGATGGACGCCTTTTGCAGCAGCTCCGGATTGCCGGAATAGTACGCGTAGTTTCTGCGAATCATCTGCGTGTCATATGCGGTAAAGCCCAAGAAAATGACGATGCCGACCAGACACATGCCGGTGTTCATGCCCGGAATAAACAGGGACAGAAGCATCATGACGATGAGCGCCACGAGGCCGAACGTCAGAACCGGACGGATGCGGGTCAGATCTGCCTTGGTCACATATCCGTAAACCGCCATGACGCCGAAGTACAGCGAGGTCATCGCAAAAACGAGAATCAGTGACTGCATGCTGTACACTGCCAAAATCGTGCTGAACGTCACGGCGTTGAGCAGCGCATAGACAAAGAACAGCAGGCGAGCCGTTGCGACCGGAATTTTGTGAATGCGTGCGGAGAGATAAATTACCACACCCAGTTCCACCAGCGCCAGCACAAACGGCAGCAGACCGTTCATGGCCGTGCACAGCGGGATATAAAATCCGGTGAAATAGATTGCCGCCGCAGCGACAAAGGTTGTCAGAAGTCCAAGGAACATCCAGCCATAGGTTTTGGCTGTGTAGGAGGCGATGGAGTCGCGGCTTTCGCCGAACGACGAATAGTCATAGCCCTGATTCATATGGACCCTCCTTTCCATAATTGTCTGTATTGGATGTGATGTATATTATACTGCATTTGGAGAGAAATGTACAGAAAGTTCGTGAAACAATTCTGTATACATTTTGTGAACAAAGGTTTACAATAAAGGACAGGATTTGTGCGTATCCGAATAAAAAATCAACGGGTGTGACAGAAGGTGAGTGCTACACAATGAAAAATGCAACAATGGATGCCAAGCGCATGGTGAACCGGTACGGCTCTCTGCGAACCATGCTAGTTGTCGAGGGACTGCTGGTCGGCGTATTTGCCGGTTTGGTCACATCGCTGTACCGCTATCTGCTCGACCGCGCGGATGACATCCGCAACGCGGCGATTGGCTTTTGCAGCGGCAGCCCGCTGCGCATGCTGGGCTGGTTCGGCGCGCTGGCTGTGATGGCTGTGGTGGTGACGCTGCTGCTCAAATGGGAGCCGATGATTTCAGGCTCAGGCATTCCGCAGGTGGAAGCGGAGCTGATGGGATATATTCGCCCGTGCTGGTGGCGTGTGGTTTTGGGCAAGATTGCGGCGGGCTTTGTGTGTATTCTGGGCGGTCTGTCGCTGGGCAGAGAAGGCCCGTCGGTACAGCTCGGCGGCATGGCAGGCAAGGGCATCTCACGCGGACTCAAGCGGTTTCGGCTGGAGGAGCATTTTCTCATTACTTGCGGCGCGTCTGCCGGACTTTCCGCGGCGTTCAATGCGCCGCTCGCCGGTGTCATGTTTGCGCTGGAAGAAATTCATAAAAATTTCTCCGCGATGGTGCTGCTGTCGTGTATGGCGGCGTCGCTTGCGGCGGATTATATTTCCAGCGGTTTATTTGGCATGGAGCCGGTATTTACGTTTCAGTTTGCCGGTATGATTCCGCTGCGCGGCTATGCGTACATTTTGATTTTGGGTGTGCTGTGCGGCGTGCTCGGCGCGGTGCACAATGCGGGTATGCTCGGTGCACAGACGCTGTATAAAAAGCTGGGCTTTTTGCCGCAGGTGTGCCGGATTTTTATTCCGTTTTTCATTGCCGGTGTGCTCGGCTTTATTATGCCGGAGCTGCTCGGCGGCGGTCATCATATGGTGTCCATGCTGTATGTCGAAAATCCGCAGTTTGGGCTGCTCGTCACGATTGTCGTCGTAAAATTCCTGTTTTCCGCCGCCAGCTTTGGCTCGTCTGCACCGGGCGGCACACTGGTGCCGCTGCTCGTGCTCGGCGCCTTTATCGGCGGCGCCTACGGCAGTGCGGTTGTGGATTGGTTCGGCTTTGACCGCGATTTTGCGACCAATCTTGTGATTATTGCGATGGCGGCATTTTTTTCGGCGATTGTCCGCGCACCGGTGACCGGCATTGTCTTGATTTCCGAGCTGACCGGCAGTTTTTCGCATTTGCTGTCGCTGTCCACGGCGGCGCTCGTCGCGTATGTTGTCGCAGAAGCGCTGCGCAGCAAGCCGTTTTTTGAGCACTTGACCGAGCGATTCTTAGAAGGTCAAAAGGGAAAAGACATTGTCAAGGGAACAGGAAACAAGAAATCCATCATTACTTCTGTCATTGAAGAGGGAAGTGAAGCGGATCACTGCATGATTCAGGATTTGGGCTTGCCGTCCTCGTGCCTTGTCGTGTCCGTCACGCGCGGCGCAGAGGAGCTGATTCCGCGCGGCAAATTAAAGCTGAAAGCGGGCGACACGCTGGCGACTATGGTCAGCGAACGCGATTTGGCGGCGATGGAATCCGTGCTCAAGCACAAAGTGACATTTGAGGAGACGTAACGCATGTATGTAACGCATTCATTTGGGGCGTGGTTTGATGACCAGTCGCGTGTGCTGATTTTGGGAACCATGCCGTCACCCAAGTCGCGCGAGGCAGGGTTTTACTATGCGCATCCGCAAAACCGGTTTTGGCGCGTGCTGCCGATGCTGTACGGGGAATCGCCGCTTGTTGGGGACATTCCCAAGCAAAAAGAATTTCTCACGCGGCATCACATTGCGCTGTGGGATGTGCTGGACAGCTGTGAGATCGAAGGCGCATCCGATGCGTCCATTCGAAATCCGGTTCCCAATCGCATGCGCGAGATTCTCGACCGCGCACCGATTGAAGCAATTTTCTGCACGGGACAAAAGGCGGGAACGCTGTTTAAGCGCTATTGTCAAAAGGACTGTGCGATACAGGCGCGCGTACTGCCGTCCACATCACCGGCAAATTGCGCCGTCAAGCTGGAGCAGCTATTGGAGCGCTACGCCGTTATTCGACAAATCACAGACAGGAGAAAACAAACAGAACTATGATTCATACAATTCTTTGGGCGATTTATTTTATTTTGTATCTGATTATTGTCTCCCCGATGCGTGCGTATTATGCCCATCAGATAAAAAAAGGCAATCGGGAAAAGGTACAGGCGGGTGTTGACCGCATGGTACACAACTGGGCGCACCGTCTGCTGTGGATGGCAGGTGCCAAAGTCATTGTAGACGGAAAAGAAAACATCCCGCAGGGAACGGCGGTATTTGTGTCCAATCACCAGAGCGATTTTGACATTCCGGTGGTTTTGGCGTGTGTCGGTCAGCCGCGCGCGCTGATGGCGAAGGTTTCGCTGGCAAAAATTCCGGGTCTGCGTTCCTGGATGGATTTGTTACAGTGTGTCTATGTCGACCGTGAGGACGAAAAGCAGGCAGTGCGCGCCCTGATGGATGCGACGCGCTTGGTCAAGAGCGGCGTTTCGATGACGATTTTTCCGGAGGGCACGCGCAGCAAGGGCGGACCGGTCAAGGAATTTAAGGGCGGTGCGTTCCGCGCGGCAACCAGTGCAAAGGTACCTGTCGTACCGGTGACGATTGACGGCTCATTCCATCTGCTCGAGGAACGCTATCGCATTCATTCCGGCACGGTACACGTCACGATTCACAAGCCGATAGAAACCGCAGGCATGAGCCGGCAGGAGGTGCGTGAGCTGCCGGAGCGCGTGCGCGAGGAAATTTTATCTGTGATGGATGACGCATACCGCGGAGCATAACACAAAGAAATCTGCTTGCCGGAGCGATTCGGCAGGCAGTTTTTTGTTTTTTTGAAAAAAGTGTTGACAAACACAAAACACTGTGGTAATATAAACAAGTCGCTGAGAGATGCGGCGGATAAAGAAAGACGCGGCACGCTGGTGTAGCTCAGTTGGTAGAGCAGCTGATTTGTAATCAGCAGGTCGGGGGTTCAAGTCCGTCCACCAGCTCCACGATTTCTGCAAGTGAATATGGGAGGTTTCCCGAGTGGCCAAAGGGGGCAGACTGTAAATCTGTTGTCAACGACTTCGGTGGTTCGAATCCACCACCTCCCACCAAAGAAGAGAGTACAAATCTGTACTCTCTTTTGTTTTGTGCGGAAAACAAAAAAGCCCGTATCAGGGCAAATTTGAAAAGCCATGCCAGCTGATTCCAGCCCTCTCTGTCGCTGCGCGACATCTCTCCCAGAGGGAGAGACAAGTTTGGATTGTGCGTAAGGGCAAGAAATTTGCACCGGCTTCTCGGCTCTCCCCTTGGGAGAGCTGGCATTTGCGAAGCAAATGACTGAGAGGGCAGCACGCAGACAAGTTCGTGTCAGGGCAAATTTGAAAAGCCATGCCAGCTGATTCCAGCCCTCTCTGTCGCTGCGCGACATCTCTCCCAGAGGGAGAGACAAGTTTGGTTTGTGCGTAAGGCAAAAAATTCGCACCGGCTTCTCGGCTCTCCCCTTGGGAGAGCTGGCATTTGCGAAGCAAATGACTGAGAGGGCAAACACGCAAACAGTCCGCATCCAAGTTTCCCTGATTCGTCAAATCTGGCAACTGCACCAAAAAAGGGCAGCCCTTACGGACTGCCCTTTCCCCAGAATATGTTTATATTACTTGGCGCCGGCATGATCTGTGTCGGATGCCATCCCAAACTGTTCTGTTCGCTCCCGTTTGCGCAGATTGCTCATGGTCTGCGGCGTGATATTGAGAAACGAGGCGATGTGCTTTTTCTTGACCTGATCCATCAGTCCCGGATAGGTGCGTTTCATCCAGCGGTATCGCGTTGCCGCGCAGTATCGTGACAGCGCGATTTTGTGCTCTCGATGCCGATTGAGATTGAGACTCAGGCATTGCAGATACATTTGCGTGATTTCAGGATATAGCGACATAAGCTCCTGAATTTTGCTGATTGGAAGCGCAGCAATCTCACACGGAACCAGTGTTTCCTCTGTGATGAGCGAGGGTGCGCTGTTCGTGGGGACATCATTGGCGATGATATCTCCGGATTCATAAACAAAGCAATCCGTGATTTCCTTGCCGTTTTCACTGTAATAAAAGCCGCGCACAATGCCGCTGAGCAAAAAATAAATATTAGCCGCTGTTTCTCCTTCAACAATAAGCTTTACATCCTTGTCAAGATGCTGAAAAGTTATGCTGTCTGCCAGAGCACACAACATGCGTGTATCTGTGAGCTGATATCGCTGTTGGAGCAATTTTTTGAATTTTTCCATGTGTGTATCCCCCATAGAATATATGACCCGCGAACGCCTGCGCGGGTATATATGCTTAGTATACTCGCTTCTGGGAAAAATTTCATTCATCTATATTCATTTTTTGATATTTTTTTGTCAAAGAAATCAGCTGCATGACACCGCAGTTTTACTTTGTCAGCTGCCTATGTTATAATGCACTTAAGTACAGAAACAGGAAAGGAAACCGTCGTTATGGTTCAAATTGGAAATGATTGGGATGCGCTGCTCGCAGATGAGTTTGAAAAAGATTACTATTTGCAGCTGCGTGATTTTCTCAAGCAGGAGTATCAATCTCAGCACATTTATCCGCCTATGAAAGATATCTTTCATGCGTTGAAGTACACTGCATATTCTCAAGTCAAAGTTGTGATTTTGGGACAAGACCCGTATCACGGATTTGGTCAGGCACACGGCATGTGTTTTTCTGTTCATGCCGGTGTTCCGATGCCGCCGTCCCTGCAAAATATTTTTAAAGAGCTGCACGATGATATTGGCATGTTTCCGCCCGCTTCCGGCTGTCTGGTGCCGTGGGCGAGAGAAGGCGTGCTGCTGCTCAACACGGTGCTGACGGTACGGGAAGGCCAGCCCAATTCTCACAAGGGCAAGGGCTGGGAAACACTGACAGATCATATTATTTCTCTGCTCGGTGAGCGCGAACAGCCCATGGTCTTTTTGCTGTGGGGCTCCAATGCCCGCAAGAAAAAAGAGCTGATTCACAAGCCGCAGCATTTGATTTTGGAATGTGCGCATCCATCGCCGCTGTCTGCTTATCGCGGGTTCTTTGGCTGCGGACATTTTTCACAGGCAAATCAATTTTTGTATGACCACGGCATGACGCCGATTGATTGGAATGTGGTCAACACCAAACCGGAGGATGACGTATGAAAACAATGCTGGAATCTCTGCTTGTCATCGTCTTTTTGAACGGTGTGATCCCGCTGCTGTATCAGTGGCAGCTGGTACAGCGGTCGAGCAATCCAAAAGTGCGGGAAATGTATGCTTCGCTGTCGGTTTGGCACAAGCTGACCTTTGGCGCAGTTCGTGATAAGCTGCCTGCGTTTCGCGGGCTGTTTGTGCTCATGCGCATCAGCACGCTGATAGGCGCCGTGTGCGCAGCGACCCTGTTCGTGCTGTGTTTCGCCGCGCCTGCGGGTGTTTTCCTGCTGTATACGCGCAAGCTGTGCCTGCTGTGCGCCGTGACCGCCGCCGTCGTCCATGTGGTGTATCTGGCACTGCGCGCGAAATATCGGAATTGAGGGAGCCGGTGCGAATTTGTTTGCTCTTCCGCACAATCCAACTTGTCTCTCCCTTTGGGAGAGATGTCGCGCAGCGACAGAGAGGGCTGGCTCCCTCTTTGAGGGAGCTGGATTGCCGCCACGCGGCAAGACTGAGGGAGCAGCCGGTTATCTGGCACGCACAAAGCCTGAGGGAGTTTTATCAGATTGACAAAAAAAGAACCTTTCGCGTTTTTGCGAAAGGTTCTTTTTGCTTGTCGGAATTAGTCCTCGAAATCCAGCTCGTCGGCAAAGCGCTCCTTGAAGATTGCATAGACGCCTTCGAGAATTTCTTCGTCATCGACAACGACATAGTTTTCCATCTCGTCATCGTCCGCCTCTACGGCAAGAATGACAACCTCGCAGTCCTCCTCGTCTACCGGCAGCAGTACGACGTATTCTGCATTTTCATACGTAATTGAGTCAATGAGTTGGTATTCGACTTCCTCGCCGTTTTCGTTTGTCAGGGTGATGATGCCTTCCTGTTCTTCCATAGCCACTTGTCTCGCTCCTTCCGCACAATACATGAAAAAATCCTTGTTTCTCTTATTATACTCATAGGGCACGTAGGTTGCAAGAGCCAAAGCAGATTTTTCCAGCGCCCTGCACTTTTTAAATCATTTGTAAATTTTTGTTTTTCTGGCGCTTCTTTCGTCGAGAATATGCTATGATAAAACTATACATGCAGGAAGGGAGGCAGACGGTATGGATATTCGATTTACCCAGAATATTTATCCGAGTGCTGCCGGCGGAGATGCCAAAATATCATACTATGTGTTGTTCCCTGTCGGTGCGGAGCTGCGCGGCATTGTGCAAATCAGCCACGGCATGTGCGAATACTTCACGCGCTATACGGCATTTGCAAAATATCTCTGCTCTCTCGGATATATTGTTTGCGGCAATGACCATTTGGGTCATGGATCTTCGGTTCCGCCGTCCGGTACGCTGGGCTTTTTTGGCCATCACCACGGCTGGAGCGTCTTGATTGATGATGTGGCAAAGCTGACGGATAAGATGAAAAAACGGTGGCCGGAGCTGCCGTATTTCCTGCTCGGGCATTCGATGGGCTCGATGGTTGCACGGCTGTATCTGACCCGCTACGGGCAAAAGATTGACGGCTGTATTTTGAGCGGTTCTCCAGCAGCGCACACCGTCACGCCGCTCGCCATTCAAATCGCCAATTCCGCCATCCGCACACATGGCCCGCTGTACCGCAGCTGTATGATTAACAATCTGGTGTTTGGCAGATACAACGCCCGCATTCCCAACTGTCAGTCTCCGTTTGACTGGCTAACGCGCGACCGCGCGGTGGTCTCGCTGTATCAGTCGGATGCCAAGTGCAATTTTATCTTTACGGCGGCAGGCTTCCGCGATTTGTTCTATCTGGAGCAAAACTGCAACCGCATGCAGAGCATCAAAAAAACGCCGGTCAATATGCCGCTGCTGTTTGTGTCCGGCGATGCGGACCCGGCTGGAAATTACGGCTTGGGCGTGCGGAAAATTGCCGCGGCATACCGCGCGGCGGGATGTCAGGATCTCGATGTGATTTTCTATAAGGGCAGCCGCCATGAGCTGCTCAACGAGCTGAACAAAGAACAGGTATACGGCGATATTAGCCGCTGGCTGGAAAAGCAGCTGCGCCGCCTGCCAAAAGGATAATCCTAAATATGATGATAAGCCTCTCTTTTTCGGAGAGGCTTTTTTATATTTGTAACCGAATTGTAGTTGCTTTTTGCGGCGGGGCGGTCTATACTGTGTGTACTAACAAGAATAGTACACATGGAAAGGAGGCGCGTCATGATACATTTGGATTTTCACGATCCGCGTCCGATGTACGAGCAGGTTGTCGAACAATTTGAAATGCTCATTGCGCGCGGCGCGCTGGCGGCGGACGAAAAGATTCCCAGCGTGCGGCAGCTGTCCGTACAGCTTTCGCTCAATCCGAACACCGTGCAAAAGGCATACAGCGAGCTGCTCAGCCGCGGAGAGATTTATTCCGTGCGCGGAAAGGGAAATTTTGTGTCCGGTGACCAAACCGGCATCCGGAACAAGAAGCTGGAGCAAATTCGAGGGGAGATGCTGGCGCTTCTCAGACAGGCGAAGGAGTTCGGCGCGAGCACAGAGCAGCTGCATGCGCTGCTGACATCGCTGATGGAGGTGGAACAACTATGATTCAGGCACAGGGCGTGACCAAACGATTCGGCGCCAATTTGGCGCTCGATCATGTCACTGCGGAAATAAAAACCGGTTCGATTTATGGACTCATCGGCTCGAACGGTGCGGGAAAATCGACATTTTTGCGCATTTTGGCGGGCATTTTGCAGCCGGATGCGGGCAGCGTACAGATTGACGGCGCGGGCGTGTATGAAAACACTGCGGTCAAGCAGAAATGCTTTATGATTTCCGACGAGCAGTATTTTTTCTCCGGTGCGACACCGCGCGATATGAAAGATTATTACAAAACCATGTATCCGCACTTTGATGAAAACCGCTACCGCAGTCTGATGAGCAATTTCGGGCTGGACGAGAAGCGCAAGCTGCGCACGTTTTCCAAGGGCATGAAAAAACAGGTGTCTGTCATCTGCGCGGCGGCGTCCGGCGCAGACTATCTGTTCTGTGATGAGACATTTGACGGCTTGGACCCCGTGGCGCGGCAGGCGGTCAAGGCGATTTTTGCCGGAGATGTGGCGGAGTTCAGCGCCACTCCCGTGATTGCTTCGCACAATTTGCGCGAATTGGAGGATTTTTGCGACTGCATCGGTCTGCTGCACCGCGGCGGCATCCTGTTTTCCCGCGATTTGGACGACATGAAGCTGAACATTCAAAAGGTACAGTTTATTCCGGATTTGACACCGGAGCAGCGGATACTGGAGGGCTTGGAGGTTCTGAGCAGACAAAACAGCGGCCGGATGATTACCGCGACCATTCGCGGCGGCAGACAGGAGACCGAGGCGGTCATTCGGCGCGGAGAACCCGTCTATTATGAGATGCTTCCGCTGTCGCTGGAAGAAATCTTTTTGGCAGAAACGGAGGTACAGGGCTATGACGCGAAACAACTCATCCTGTAAGCTGCGCACCTTGGTGTTCAATTGCAGCGTGCGGCAGGCGCCGCTGTATGCGGTTGCCTTTTTGGCGATGCTGCTTTTCCAGCCGGTGTATACGCTGCTCAACATTCGCTCGCGCACGCGGTTCAGCGATATGAGCAATCCGGATGTGTACAGCAGTGTGTGCAAGGATTTGCGCGATTCGCTGCTGGTCAATGTACCGGCGGCGGTGCTGCTGCTGATTTTGGCGCTTGTCGCGGGCATCAGCGCATTTCGGTATCTGCACGTGAAAAATCAGACGGATTTCTTTCATGCGCTGCCGATTCGGCGTGGACAGCTGTTTGCATCCCGTGCGCTGACGGGGATTCTGGCGGTGCTCCCGTCATATCTGATTGGCGTGCTGCTGTCGTGCGCAGTCATTGCGGCGCACGGCTACGGAGAAATTCTCAACGCACCGGAGATTGTGAGCAGCATTGCTGTGCATGCCGTGGGCTTTTTGCTCGTGTATGCGGTCGCTGTGCTGTCCGCGATTGTGTGCGGCAATACACTGGTGTCGCTGCTCGTGTGCGGCTGGTTCCAGTTTGGCATTTTGCTGGGCTGGGTGGCGCTGGATTCGCTGCTGTATGTGCTGATGCCGGCGCGAACAAACAGCGCGGTGGTTTCGCTGTGGTCGAGTCCGCTGATTGATGTCTTTCAGCTGCTGCGCCCGCTCGGGGAAGATGCCATTTCCTATGAAATCGTCGGCAAGCAGGCGGCAGACTGCATGGTTGCAGTCCTTGTGATCTTTGCATTGGCATATTTCCTCAACCGTATCCGTGCGAGCGAAAGCACCGGCATGTCGCTGGCATTTCCGGCGATGCAGCTGCCGTTGAAGTTCTATATGATGTCGGTTGTCGGCGCATATGTCGGTTTGTTCTTTGAAGATATGACGGGCAGCTGGGGCATGCTGTTTGTCGGCATGGCGTGCGGTGCGTTTGTGACGGCGTGCGTCACGGAAATCGTCTATGATATGGATTTCCACAGCCTGTTCTGTCACTGGAAAAGCACGGTGGTGTATGCAGTGGCGGCGGCTGTCGTGCTCGGCGTTTTGGCGCTGGACGTCATGGGCTGGAACAGCAGGCTGCCGAATCGCGCAGACATTGTATCCGCGCAGCTGGTTTCTGATTATACGCCGTGGGAGTGCACGAACAATACTTGGAATCAAGATTGGGATTACGCCAATTTCAGCCATGATATGATACAGAGCTTGAATGTCAGCTCCAACACGTACCGCGCCACATATGTGAGCGACAGCGAGCCGAGCGGCCTGCTGGACATCACGGAGGTGCAGAAGCTGCGCGAATCCGGCAACATTGACCGCGTGTATGCGTCCGCACAGCTCGGCGCACAGGCGATGCGGCACGAGCGCGGCAAGGTTTCGGAAAAGCTCAGCGCTTGTGACGAGTACGGAGACAGCGTATATGCGACCTATCTGGTTCGGTTCCGGCTGGCAAACGGCAAGACCTTTGAGAGGCAGTACATCATGCCGGCAGACACGCAGGAGCTGGCGGACAACGCGGATGCCGTGCGCTATTCGAAAGAATACCTGTCCGCAGGCACACCGGAGGCCGTGGCGCACAGCAAACAGGACGTGGCTAAAATTATAGATGTGTACGGCTGTGAGGCATCGTACAGCGCGAGCAAACGCATAGACAATCAGCAGGCAATCCGCGCGATACTGGACACGCTGCAAAAGGAGTCGCTGCAAAGAGACAAGGCATATATCGACAGCCATGCACCGGTCTATTATCTGTACGTGCGGGGCAGGCAGGATATGGAATTGAACGGCGATGAGTATTTGCCGACCAGTGACGGCGACGGTGATGACATGATTATGATTCCGATTTACGACTATGAGACGCAGACCATTGCGATACTCAGCAAGTATGTCGATGCCATGCCGAAAGCCCTGCGGGCGGACAATATTGCAAAAATTCAAGTGATAACCAATACGGCGGATGATGAACCGCAGACGTATACAGACTACACGCAGGCGGCAGATATTGCCAAGCTGCTTCCGGCGCTGATTCCGAGCGGGTTTGCAGACTGCATGGATCAGGCAGTATATCATCAGGCAATCAAAAATTGTCTGTCCGCAACGGTCTATACCAAGGACGGACAGGAAATTTTGTGTGAATGCTATGCGGACAGAACAGGAGGATTAGTACAATGACATTTACGATTGGCGGCGCAG
Source organism: Butyricicoccus intestinisimiae (assembly GCF_018918345.1). Lineage (NCBI taxonomy): Bacteria > Bacillati > Bacillota > Clostridia > Eubacteriales > Butyricicoccaceae > Butyricicoccus > Butyricicoccus intestinisimiae. The sequence continues at coordinate 174,014 of NZ_JAHLQI010000002.1, read as the reverse complement.
ACGGCCCGACCGCAGTTATGGTGACCTCGAACACGAATTTGCTGTGGACGGATTTCATACCGGTGTTTCTGATTCTGGCGGGCGGCGTCGCACTGCTTGTGCTTCTCCGTTTGCTGTATCAGAGATATCGAAATCGGTGACAAGCCATCACAAAACAGCACCTGCGGCATTTCGCGGGTGCTGTTCGACGTTTCGACGGAAATTTACGGAAAAATTCCTGTTTTTGCCGGAAAAATCAAAGAAAAAACAGCAAAATTTTTTGTCAAGACTTTACAAATAGTTATAAAGTCAGTATACTATAAATACTAGCTGTATCAAATTTTTGATGCGGCGGCTGAAACTAGAGATGGAGCAAGCATACATGGCAAGTGACTTTTCCCGTACGTTGGCGCTGCTGCGCCGTGAAAAGAGAATAAGCCAGCGCACTGCCGCAGGAGATTTACAGGTCTCGCAGGCGCTGCTCAGCCATTACGAAAATGGGCTTCGGGAACCGGGGCTCAGCTTTGTTGTGCGTGCAGCGGATTACTACGGCGTGTCGTGTGATTATCTGCTGGGACGCAGCCTGTCTCGTGAGGGCGGCATTGCTGCCAATCCGGCACCGACCAGCGCAGAAGAAGTGGAAGTGGATGCGGAGCTGGCATGTAAACAAAAGCTGATTACCGATTCGGCACAGATTTTGCTGGATGCGGCGGCAAAATCCGGTTCGCGTCAGCTGCTGCATGAGCTGACAATGTATTTGTCTGCGGTGGAATACAAGCTGTTCCGCTATCTGTATGCGGCGGATGAAGCCAATCCGGAGCAAGCATTCCGCACCAAAGAGGCGCGGTTTGATGCGCTGTGCGATGCGCGCATGAAGCTGACCGAGCTGCGCATTCAATGTGCGGCGCAGGGCGGCGGTGCATTGGGTCTGGCAGAGGAGGAAGCCAAGCTGCCGAGCCTGTCGCTGGCGAATCTGCCGACGGCATATCCGGGACGCGCGGAATCTCTGCTGCAAGTTTTGCAGAGTGTCTCGGATTCCATTGAGGAATTTGACGGGACGACAAAAAAGAAAAAATAATTTGTAAAAATCTGTTGACAAATACACGATACTGTGGTATTATAAACAAGTCGCTGAGAGATGCGGCGGATGAATGAGACGCGGTACGCTGGTGTAGCTCAGTTGGTAGAGCAGCTGATTTGTAATCAGCAGGTCGGGGGTTCAAGTCCGTCCACCAGCTCCACGATTTCTGCAAGTGAATATGGGAGGTTTCCCGAGTGGCCAAAGGGGGCAGACTGTAAATCTGTTGTCAACGACTTCGGTGGTTCGAATCCACCACCTCCCACCAAAGAAGAGAGTACAAATCTGTGCTCTCTTTTGTTTTGTGCGGAAAACAAAAAAACCCGTATCAGGGCAAATCTGAAAAGCCATGTCAGCTGATTCCAGCCCTCTCTGTCGCTGCGCGACATCTCTCCCAGAGGGAGAGACAAGTTTGGACTGCGCGTAAGGGCAAGAAATTCGCACCGGTTTCTCGGCTCTCCCCTTGGGAGAGCTGGCATTTGCGAAGCAAATGACTGAGAGGGCAGTACGCTAGCAGGTCTGCACCAAAGCAAATCTGAAAAGCTATGTCAGCTGATTCCAGCCCTCTCTGTCGCTGTGCGACATCTCTCCCAGAGGGAGAGACAAGTTTGGACTGCGCGGAAGGGCAAGAAATTCGCACCGACTTCTCGGCTCTCCCCTCGGGAGAGCTGGCATTTGCGAAGCAAATGACTGAGAGGGCAAAAAACTAGCAGGTCTGCACCAAAGCAAATTTGAAAAGCCATGTCAGCTGATACAAGCCCTCTCTGTCGCTGCGCGACATCTCTCCCAGAGGGAGAGACAAGTTTGGATTGTGCGTAAGGGCAAGAAATTCGCACCGGCTTCTCGGCTCTCCCTTCGGGAGAGCTGGCATTTGCGAAGCAAATGACTGAGAGGGCAAAAAACTAGCAGGTCTGCACCAAAGCAAATTTGAAAAGCCATGTCAGCTGGTATCAGCCCTCTCTGTCGCTGCGCGACATCTCTCCCAGAGGGAGAGACAAGTTTGGATTGTGCGTAAGGGCAAGAAATTCGCACCGATTTCTAGGAGGAATGTTAGATGGAACAACGATTACTGACGGCGCTTCTGGGCACAGTCTGCATTTTGCTTGTGATTCCGGCGGTTGGCTGTTTGATTCACCTGATTCGCACGGCGATTCTTCGCGTGATTGGGCAGGCGGTAGGCGGGGAGACCGCGTGGTTTATCGCCAACCGCGCGACATTTTTGGGCGTCGTGCATCATGAATGCGCACATGCACTGGTGGCGGTTCTCACCGGCGGAAAAGTAGAGCAAATGCAGCTGTTTCACCCGCAGGGCGATCAATTGGGCTGTGTGATTTGGCGTCCGCGCCGCCTGTATCCCGGCGCCTGCGCCATACAGTATACACTGGTCTCGATTGCGCCGGTCGTGTTTGGCTGCTGCAATGTCTACTTGCTGTGGAACAATATCTTTCCGCTGTGCACACGCGTGTGGCAGATGCTTTTGCTCGGCTATGTGATGCTTTCGATTTTTATCCAGTCGACCATGAGCCGGCAGGATGTGCGCGTCGCGGCAAAGGGCTTGCCGGTGTGCGCCGTGATAATCTTCGCCGTTCTGCTGGTCACCGGCGCGGACGTGTGCGCATGGCTGCTGCACACCGACTGGCAGGGCGTGCTGGAGCATGTGCTGGGGACGGCTTGACAAGCAAGACAGAAAATGATAGGATAAAGATACAAAAAAGGCACACCGATAGACGGCGCGCCTTCACTCGTATGTGACTAGAAAATAGCCGCCAAGAATTAGGACGCTTGGGCGGTTATTTTCTTTTGCTTAAATAGGTAAGCAGAGCCAGAAGAAACATGCCAGAAGCCGCAAATGCGGAAATCATCTGAAATAAATCTGAAAATGTTACATACATAGCATCGCCCTCCCTTCTACAAAAGAGAGGGGTAAGAAAATTGTTCGCTCCCTCTCAAAAATAGAGAAGATGCGCCGCCTATCCGTTTATGGTGTACCTGTCAACAAGAATACTATACTTTTCGACAAAAATCAATATTTCCACACAAAAAAGGCTTTCCGAAAATTCTCGGAAAGCCTTTTAACGTTTCAGTTATGGATGATTTTCCACGGAAACAGCCAAATAATTAGCCGTTCAGTGCAGCGTTTACGTCTACTGCGACAGCAACGGAAGCGCCAACCATCGGGTTGTTGCCCATGCCCAGGAAGCCCATCATCTCTACGTGAGCCGGTACGGAGGAAGAACCTGCGAACTGTGCGTCGGAGTGCATACGACCCATGGTGTCGGTCATGCCGTAGGAAGCCGGACCTGCTGCCATGTTGTCCGGATGCAGGGTACGGCCTGTGCCGCCGCCGGATGCAACGGAGAAGTACTTCTTGCCCATCTGGATGCATTCCTTCTTGTAGGTGCCAGCAACCGGATGCTGGAAACGAGTCGGGTTGGTGGAGTTGCCGGTGATGGAAACGTCAACGCTCTCGTGATGCATGATGGCAACGCCCTCGCGCACGTCGTCTGCGCCGAAGCAGCGAACCTTGGAGCGCTCGCCGTCAGAGTAAGAGATTTCCTTGACGATGTTCAGCTCGCCGGTGTAGTAATCAAACTTGGTCTGTACGTAGGTAAAGCCGTTGATGCGGGAGATGATCTGTGCAGCGTCCTTGCCCAGACCGTTCAGGATAACGCGCAGCGGCTCCTTGCGTGCCTTGTTCGCGGAGCGAGCCAGACCGATAGCGCCCTCAGCAGCAGCGAAGGACTCGTGGCCAGCCAGGAATGCGAAGCACTTGGTCTCCTCGCGCAGCAGCATAGCTGCCAGATTGCCGTGACCCAGACCTACCTTGCGGTCATCAGCAACAGAGCCCGGGATGCAGAATGCCTGCAGGCCGATGCCGATTGCCTCAGCAGCCTCCGGTGCGGACTTTACGCCCTTCTTGATTGCGATTGCAGCGCCTACGGTGTAAGCCCAGCAAGCGTTCTCAAATGCGATCGGCTGTACGGAACGAACGGTTGCAGCCGGATCAATGCCCTTTTCCTTGCAGATTTCAGCACATTCCTCTACGCTGGAAATGCCGTACTCAGCGAGGACGCCATTGATCTTGTCAATTCTTCTTTCGTAACTTTCAAACAAAGCCATGATACACTGTCCTCCTTACTCTGCACGCGGGTCGATGAACTTCACACCTTCAGCAAAGCGGCCGTAGGTGCTGGTGTTCTTAGCCATAGCCTCCGCCGGCTCAACGCCCTTGCGGATCTGCTCCATCATCTTGCCCAGATGAATGAACTCATAGCCGATGACCAGATTGTCCTTGTCCAGAGCCAGACGGGTAACATAGCCCTCTGCCATCTCCAGATAGCGGGTGCCCTTAGCCTTGGTGCCGTACATGGTGCCTACCTGGCTTCTCAGACCCTTGCCCAGATCTTCCAGACCTGCGCCGATCGGCAGACCGTTTTCGGAGAATGCGGTCTGGGTGCGGCCGTATACGATCTGAAGGAACAGCTCGCGCATTGCCACGTTGATGGCATCACATACCAGGTCGGTGTTCAGAGCTTCCAGCAGGGTCTTGCCCGGCAGGATCTCGGATGCCATAGCTGCGGAATGGGTCATACCGGAACATCCGATGGTCTCAACGAGAGCTTCCTCGATGATGCCTTCCTTGACGTTCAGGGTCAGCTTACAGGCGCCCTGCTCCGGAGCACACCAGCCGACACCGTGGGTCAGACCGCTGATGTCCTTGATTTCCATTGCCTGCGTCCACTTGCCCTCCTGCGGGATCGGAGCCGGACCATGGTATGCGCCCTTAGCGACCGGACACATGTTTTCCACTTCTGCGGAATAAAGCATAATTTTTATCCTTTCCTGAAACAGATTATTTTCTTCCCGAATTGGAAGAAAACGCTTCAATTGAACCAAAACCTTTCCTTTTCTGAGAAAAAAAGCCGATAACCCGCACGAACCAAGTCATCAGCCGACGCAGCCGTTCTGCTCGTTCCGAAGGCCGCAGAAAAATTTCGTTTCATCTGTCAATAAGTTTACCATGCACCAAAAAATTTGTCAACTATTCGGAACGTTGTTCCTGTACTTTTTCCGCGTTTCAGGCAGAAAAAACAGGGATTTGACGGAGTTTCCGGCACAAACTCGCCCAAACCTTCCACAGCATCTTACCATCAGTTTACTATTTTTTTGCATGCGGCGGCAAGAAAAAAGCGATTCCTGTCTTTGCCAAAGACGGGAACCGCTGTGTGTTATTGCGTTTTGCTTACAAGCTGCCGCGCGACGGATTCCGGCGCCAGCACATCCGTGATGAGTCCCGCGCGCAGTACGCTTTGCAGCGCCTGGATGCGCGTGTCCGCCGTGCAGATGCCGATGATGCGGCGGCACCGCTTCAGCATGTCCAGCGGAATGCGCATGATGGTGTACGGCAGGGAAACCATTTTTCCCGCGGTATCCATGCCGTAGCCCGCGGCATAGCCGACGGCGTTTGCCTGTCCGCAGTAGCCGGTGCGCTGCACAATCGAGTCGTCGTGAATTTCCACCACTGCCAAATCCAGCTTTTTCCACTGGCTGAGCACGGCCTGATACTGCGCGGTCTCGCGGAATATGTTCGCGTCCGCCTCGCTGGAGGTGTACGCAGGGGCGTGCAGAAAGACCGGCTGCGCGCCGCACGCCTCCGCGAACATGCGGACGTGTTCATCCGGATGGTACTGGCGCGACAGCACGTTGCTGTTGCCGAGCAGCGGACAGATGGTCTGGATGGAGAGGGGCGGCACCTGTATGCTCTCCAGCCGCTTCGCCGCGAGACCGATGACCGTGCCCCAGCCGACACCGACCACGGCGGGATTTTGTTCGTATATGTACGTCAGCAGACGCTGCGCCATCGCGTAATGGGTGACGTCGTCGGATTCCTCGTCCGGCACGACAATGCTGCTGTGCAGGCCGTAGGTTTGGCACAGATGCTCTGTCAGAATCTCCGGTGTGGAGGTGAGCGAGCGCACGCGGATTTCTACAATGCCAATGCTTCGCGCTTCGTTGAGCATGCGGCTGACCAGCGGGCGGGAGACGCGCAGCATGTCCGCGATTTCTCCCTGCGTCTTGTTTTCCTCATAATAAAGGTGGGCAACTCTGGCAAGCCGTTCTAATTTCTCTTTCCGGTATTTCATCTTTGCTCCCGTCATCATAAAGAATCAAAAAAATTGCTTGGCTGCCGCGCGGACGGCGCGGCAGATACACTCTATACTATCTTTAGTATACCATTAAAGTTTTCCACTGACAATATCTAACTGCACAAGAACACGGAAAAAAACTGCCATTTTTTAGGAGGCGCGTTTTGGGCTCTTGTGCGCTTGACACGGGGCGGAATGTATGGTATCGTACCATGCATATAAGGGAGTAGTCGGCGCACTGCGTAACCAAGTCAACATACTGAAGCGCGGGCTTCTGGCTTTGTTTTAAATGACGAGACTTATCTGTTTTTGACGCAGATAGGGGCTCGTCTTTTTGTATGCCCTTTTTTCGCGACAAAAACCCGTAATTTTTTATTTTTTCCAGCAAAAGGAGCGCTGCACATGAGTTTTTTGGATTTGTTTGTCATCGCCGTGGGTCTGTCCATGGACGCCTTCGCCGTGTCTGTCTGTAAGGGGCTGTCCGTGCGGCAGCTAAAATTTTCGCACGCCTGTACCGCCGGTGTGTACTTCGGCGGCTTTCAGTTTCTGATGCCGCTGCTCGGCTATGCGCTCGGCGTCCGGTTCCAGCAGTACATCACGAGCATTGACCACTGGATTGCCTTTGTGCTGCTCGCCCTCATCGGCGCGAACATGATCAAGGAATCGCGCGGGGAGGCGGAGCAGCTCAACGATTCGTTCTCGTTTTGGACGATGCTCCCGCTCGCCGTTGCGACGAGCATCGACGCGCTGGCGGTCGGCATCACGTTTGCCTTTTTGCAGGTTTCCATCTTGCCCGCCGTGACGGTCATCGGATGTACGACGTTTGTGCTGTCCGCGGTCGGCATCAAAATCGGGCATGTGTTCGGCACGCGTTATCAATCGCGCGCGGAGCTTGCCGGCGGCATCGTGCTGATTGCCCTCGGATGTAAGATTTTGCTCGAACATCTCGGAATTCTGGGATAAGGAAAACATTTACAGTCTCGTTACAGTTTGGTCATGCACTGGTCGTTGACGCCTGCGGGCGGGGATAGTATACTAACTATACTGAAAAACCTACAGCATGTGACAAAAAACACAGGATTGGAAGGATAGATATGGCTGAGAATAAATCGGAATGGGGCACCCAGCTGATCGCGGCGGCGCCCAAGCGGGCGGACCCGTCTCTGGACCCGTTCAAGCAAATGATGTCGTATTACCGCTGTGCGGCGATGGAGGTCGAGACCAAGTTCCGGGTGCTCGACGTGCAAATGTCGCTCAACCGCGAAAACAACCCGATTGAGTCCATCAAGACGCGGCTGAAAAGTCCGGAGAGCATCTTTGAAAAGCTCAAGCGGCGCGATTTGCCGATGACGCTGAGCGCCATCGAGGAAAACCTCAATGACATCGCCGGTGTGCGCGTCATCTGCTCGTTTCCGGAGGACATTTACCTGCTCGCGGATGCGCTGCTGCGGCAGGATGACATCACGCTGATTGAGCGGAAGGACTACATCCAGAACCCGAAGCCGAACGGATACCGTAGCCTGCACCTCATTGTGGAGGTGCCGATTTTCCTGCGCAACGAAACCAAAAGGATGCGCGTGGAAGTCCAGCTGCGCACGATTGCGATGGACTTTTGGGCGAGTCTGGAGCACAAGCTGCGCTACAAAAAGGGCTTGGAGGACAGCGAGGACTATCAGGAGATTTCCCGCCAGCTCAAAAACTGCGCGGAAATCAGCGCCATGCTCGACCGGTTGATGGAGAACATCCGCGGGCAAATCGAGGGCGGGCGCGAGCTGTAAACGCGAAAAAAAATACTCCCTGTGCCGGTGGCATAGGGAGTATTTGCTGTTTTGGTGCGGATAACAGGACTTGAACCTGCACGGGAAACCCGCTAGAACCTAAATCTAGTGCGTCTGCCAATTCCGCCATATCCGCATAGCGTACTTATCGTAGCACACGCCGCTCCGTGTTGTCAAGAAAAACCTGCCCGCGGGTATGGCGGAAAGAGGAAATTTGTCGGGGCAGGTGTGTTCAAATACCGGAAAATATGCTACAATAACAGTACTTGTGAGTACACGAACGATGGGCGGAATCAGGCGCCCGCGAGATAAAGGAAACAGAATGATGAAACGACTCAAAAACGCAATTGCGCTGCTGCTGTGCACGGTGCTTCTCAGCGGCTGCCAGATCATCTCCGCCGGAGATGACCTGCTGCAGACGCCCAAGCCGTCGCAGGAGTACACGCTGCTGCAAAATCAGCTGGAACAAATCATGGGCACCACGATGACCTATTCCGCGCCGCAGAGCGGCTCGTACCGCAACGCCGTGACCTTTGCCGACATTGACGGCGAGGACGGCAAGGAGGCCATCGCCTTCCTGCGCGACGAGTCCGGCGGCAAAATCTACGTCTATGCGTTTACCAAGGACGGCGATTCGTATCAGGAGCTGGGAAGCGTAGAAGGCCCCGGCACGGCAATCGGCGCGATGGACTTTATCCGCATCAAGGACGGAGACCAGCGGCTGTTCACGCTGACGTGGACGCTGGCGAGCGGCGTCGGCAAGGGTTTGACCGTGTACAGCATTCAGGACGGCAAGCTCCAGGAGCTGCTCGACACGACGTGCACCGACTACACCATCGCCGATCTGGATCAGGACGGCACGGAGGAGCTGTTCACGCTGTCGTATGAGGGCGCGGGACGCAAGATTGCACAGGTGTATTCGTATGCCGACAAGCAGATGAGCCTGCTGTCACAGGCGTATGCGTCGCAGGACGCCCAGACCGTCGCCAACCTGCAGGCGGGACAGCTGAGTCCGGACGGCACGCAGGCGGTCTTTGTCGACAACAAAATCGAAAATGACAACGGCATGCAGACGGATATTTACGTGCTCGACCAAAAGAACACCACGCTGCGCAATTTGTCGCAGAACTCCGGCACATCGACGTACCGCGCCACCACGCTGTATTTCTGCGAGGACATCAACGGCGACGCCGCGATTGAGGTGCCGCAGCCATCGCCGGATGCGCCGGACGCGGTGCATGTGACCGACAACGTGCTCGGCGAGGCGAGCAGCTCGGACATCAACAGCCTGATGGACTGGTATCAGTTTGACAGCAGCGGACAGGCGCAGCTGGCGCTGACCACCTATAAAAGCCCGACAGAGGGCTGGATGTTCAAGCTCCCGTCGGCATGGCGCGGGAACGTAACCATCAGCACAAACAGCGGAACCGGCGTCAACCAGACCGTATTCACGCCGAAGGGGAAAACCGCGCCGCTGCTGACCATTTATGTCTTTACCGGCGACGGGCGGGAGAACAAGGCGAAGCAGCAGGGTCTGATTGACCTCGGCTCGACGTCGGATATCAGCTACGCTGCCAAGCTGGGCAGCGCGGACAGCGAGCTGGCGCTGTCCAAAAAACAGTTGGAAGATGCATTCGGCGTGATTATGAGCGAATGGTCATAACACGCACGGATTGGTGAGGAAAAAGGAGAATCAAACGACTATGATGACGCGAAAAGTTTTGGTGCTGGAGGATGAAGAAAATATCCGCGCCTTTGTGGTAATCAATCTCAAGCGCGCAGGCTACGAGGTCGTGCAGGCGGGCAGCGGCGAGGAAGCACTGGAAAAATATCAGGAAAACACCGATGTCGCGGTGTGTATTTTGGATGTCATGCTGCCGGGCATTGACGGCTATGAGGTGTGCCGCACGCTGCGCAGCGAGGGGTACGAGGGCGGCATCATCATGCTGACCGCCCGCACGCAGGAATCCGACAAGGTCACCGGTCTGATGACCGGCGCGGATGACTATGTGACCAAGCCGTTTTCGGTCTTGGAGCTGACCGCCCGCGTCGATGCGCTGGTGCGCCGTCTGGGTCTGCACTCGTTTACCGCGGAGACCATCCAGAGCGGCGAATTTTGTCTGGACATGCGCGCCAGAGAGCTGAAAAAGAACGGCAAGCGCGTGGATTTGACGCAGGTGGAATTTTCACTTATGAAAACCTTCTTGGAAAACCGCGGCAGAGCGATGGACAGAGAAGAGCTGCTCGGCGCGGTCTGGGGCAAGCACTATTCCGGCGAGCTCAAGATTGTCGACGTCAACATTCGCCGTCTGCGCATCAAGGTAGAGGACGATCCGGCATCTCCGCGCCACATCACGACCGTGCGCGGCTTTGGCTACATGTGGAAGGATTAAGGCTCTATGGATAAAAAAGTAACTGCGGATACCAGAGAGCTGCCTGATATTTCGCAGGAATTTAAGGCAAAAAAAGACGGGGACGGCGGTCCGCGCGAGATACGCGTGCAGCACGCGCACGGCGGCCTGAAGGGGCGCTGGACGATGAACTCCATGACCATCATCATGGCGGCGCTTGCGATTGTGACCATCTTCGTGACGACGCTTTCCGCCAGCTATTACTATAATAACATCCGGCAGAATCTGTACACGCGCGTCACGCAGTCCGCGAGCTTTATCAACCGGTTTCTCAACTCCAGCTACGACCAGTTTTTGTCTGCGAGCGAGTCGTTCGTGGCGAATATGGAGGACAAGGACAAGCTGGAAATTCAGATTATCTCCAGCGCGGGAAATATTCTGTCGTCCTCGTCCTCGTTTACAACCATCGGCTCGGCACCGGGCACCAAGGACACCGCGCAGTGTCTGGAGCAAAACGCGACCATCGTGTGGATGGGCAGGGACAGCGTGTCCGGCGAGCGCGTCATCTCGGCGTCTGCGCCGCTGGTTGACACCAACAACAATCTGATTGGCTGCGTGCGCTGCATCTCCTCGATGGCACTGGTGCAGCGGCAGATTATCGTCATTGTGCTGGCGTGTCTGCTGCTCGGCGCGTTTTTTGCGCTGGCTGTCGAGCTGTCCAACCGGTACTTTATCAAGTCGATTGTCGAGCCGGTCATGAAAATCAATATCATCGCCAAGGAAATCGCGGCGGGCCGTTACGGCATGCGCCTGCACAAGGTGTATGACGATGAAATCGGCGATTTGTGCGACACCATCAATCATATGTCCGAGGAAATCGGCAAGGCGGAGCGCATGAAAAATGACTTTATCTCGTCGGTTTCGCACGAGCTGCGCACGCCGCTCACCGCCATCGGCGGCTGGAGCGACACGCTGATTGCGGGCGGCGCGACGGATCCGGAGGAGGTCATCATGGGTCTCGGCATCATCCAGAAGGAGAGCCGCCGCCTGACCCAGATGGTCGAGGAACTGCTCGACTTTACGCGTCTGGAATCCGGCCGCATGAAGCTGAATATGGAGCTGTTTGACGTCGGTGCAGAGCTGTACGAAGCGGTGTACATGTACGAAAACATGCTGGAAAAAGAAAACATTCAGCTGGAATACGACATTCCGGATCAGATGTGTCCGGTCAACGGCGACCGCCACCGCATGAAGCAGGTGTTCCTCAACATCATCGACAACGCGGCGAAGTACGGCAAGAGCGGCGGACGCATCCGCATCACGCTGTCGCGTGACAGCTACACCGTGATGATTGAGGTGCGCGACTGGGGCGTCGGCATCAAGGAGGACGAGCTGCCGTTCGTCAAGGAGAAGTTCTACAAGGGCAGCTCCAAGCAGCGCGGCAGCGGCATCGGCCTTGCCGTCACGGATGAGATTGTCCGTATGCACGGCGGCACGCTGAACGTTGCCAGCATTTACGGCGAGGGCACGACGGTGACGATTACGCTGCCGCTCGCCAACACCGAAACGCGCCCTGCGCAGCTGGAACCCGAGGCGCAGGAGCAGGAAGAGAAGGAGTCTTAGTTGAGCAAAGCATCACAACGGGTTGTGCACAAAACAACCATCGGCGGCCAGTCGATTTTAGAGGGCATCATGATGAAGGGACCGCGCAAGACGTGCACGGTCGTGCGCAAGCCGGACGGCGGACTTGCCATAGAGGAAAAGCCCTATACGCCGCTCAAGGAAACGCATAAAATTGCCGGTGTGCCGGTCATCCGCGGCTTTGTCCTCATGGTGCAGTCGCTGATTGAGGGCTTTCAGGCGATTGATTATTCGTCTAAAATTCTGCTGGAGGACGAGGAGGACGAGCAGCCGTCCAAGCTGGAGCAGTGGTTCAAAGACCGCTTCGGTGACGGGCTGGTGGAATCCGTGCTGTATTTCCTGTCCATTCTCATCGGCGTGGGTCTCGCAGTCGGGCTGTTTATCCTGCTTCCGGCGCTCGTGACCGGCTTTCTGCCGGACAGCACGGCGCACTGGGGCAGAAATCTGCTGGAGGGCGTGCTGCGCATTGTCATTTTTATCGCGTATATGGCGCTCATGAGCCTGATTCCCGACATGAAGCGGACATTTCGCTATCACGGCGCGGAGCACAAGACGATTTACTGCTATGAAAAGCAGCTGGAACTCACGGTGGAAAACGTCCGCGTCCAGCCGCGCGAGCATCCGCGCTGCGGCACGAGCTTTTTGTTCGTGATTATGATTATCAGCATTTTGGTGTTCTCCGTCGTGACGGCGGAGAGCAGAATCATGCAGCTGGTGCTGCGCCTTGTGCTGCTGCCGGTTGTCATCGGTCTGAGCTATGAGGTCAACCGGTTTGCGGGCAGACATGACGGCGTGCTGTCGAGCATTTTGCGCTGGCCGGGCATGATGCTGCAGCACATCACGGTTTTGGAACCGGATGACAGCATGATTGAAGTGGCAATCGAGGCACTGGAGCGCGTCATTCCGGACGACAAGCAGGAGGACGCATGGTGAGTATTTGGGATGCGTATGTGTCCCTGCGGCAGGCGCTGACCGACATCGGCGTGGAGGAAGCCGAGCTGGAGGCGCGCGAGCTGGTCGCGTTCGCCCTGCACGGGCAGGCGAAGCACGCGCGCGCTTGGCGGGAGCTGCCGCTGGACGCGGAGACGAGAGAACAGCTGCACGTGCTGTTCGAACGCAGAAAGCAGGACGAGCCGCTCGCGTATATTCTGGGCGAGTGGGATTTTTACGGCAATCGGTTTGTCGTGACTCCGGATGTGCTCATTCCGCGCGGCGACACCGAATGGCTGTGTGATGCGGCGGTACAGGCGGCAAAGCGGCAAAAGCAGCCCAAAATCTTGGATTTGTGCTGCGGCAGCGGCTGTATCGGTCTGTCTGTCGCGCTCGCCGTGCCGCAGGCACAGGTGACGCTGGTGGACTGCTCGGAGCAGGCACTCGCCGTCGCGCGGCGAAACGCCGCGCTGCACGGCTTATCTCAGCCGCGCGTGACAATCACCGCGGGAGATGCCTTGCGTCCGAACAGCATTCATGATATATTTACTATCATCGTTTCCAATCCGCCGTACATCACGGCGCAGGAAATGACCGCGCTCGACCGCAGCGTGGATGCGTATGAACCGCATCTGGCGCTGTACGGCGGCGCGGACGGACTGGATTTCTATCGCGCGATGGCGCAGCGTCCGGCATTTTCGCTGGCGTCCGGCGGTCTGCTGTTTGCGGAATGCGGCTGGAAGCAGGGTGAACAGGCGGCGCAGCTGTTCCGGCAGGCGGGATGGAAAAACGTCCATCTGCGCGAGGATCTCGCAGGCATCCCGCGGATTATCTGCGCGGAAAAATTTTAACGACAGCAGGAGGCAAATCATGGCGAAGAAAAAAGCATTGCCTACCGTTACGGTAGCAACCGATAAAAAGAAGGCGCTGGATCAGGCGCTGGCACAGATTGAAAAGCAGCACGGCAAAAACGCCGTCATGTTCCTCGGTCAGGAGGTCGAGCAGGAGGACAAGGACGTCATCTCGACCGGCTCCATCGGTCTGGACATGGCACTGGGCATCGGCGGCCTGCCGCGCGGCAGAATCATCGAGATTTACGGACCGGAATCGTCCGGTAAAACCACCCTCGCCCTGCACGCGATTGCATCGGCACAGGCGGACGGCGGCATTGCGGCGTTTATCGACGCCGAACACGCGCTGGATCCGTCGTATGCGGCGGCGCTCGGCGTTGATGTGGACAGCCTGCTGGTATCGCAGCCGGACAGCGGCGATCAGGGCTTGGAAATCGCCGAGCAGCTGGTGCGCTCGGGCGCGCTGGATATCATCGTCATTGACTCGGTAGCGGCACTGGTTCCGCGCGCGGAAATTGAGGGCGAGATGGGCGATTCGTTCGTCGGCCTGCACGCCCGTCTGATGAGTCAGGCGCTGCGCAAGCTGGCGGGCGTCATCGCCAAGTCCAAGTGCGTGGCAATCTTCATCAACCAGCTGCGCGAAAAGGTCGGCGTCATGTACGGCAATCCGGAGGTAACCACCGGCGGCCGCGCGCTCAAGTTCTATTCGTCCGTGCGCATTGATGTGCGCCGCGTTGAGTATCTCAAGGACGGAGACCGCGCGATTGGCAGCCACACGCGGGCGAAAATTGTCAAGAACAAGATGGCGCCGCCGTTCCGCGAGGCGTATTTTGACATCATGTACGGCGAGGGCATCTCGCGCACCGGCGAGCTGCTGGACTTGGGCGTGGATTATGAGCTGATTAAAAAGGGCGGCGCGTGGTTCACCATCAATGAGGAGCGCTTCCAGGGCAGAGACAACGCCAAAAAGTATCTGGCAGAGCATCCGGAGGTTGCAGACGCGCTGGAGGCACAGATTCGCGAGGCGATTCAGGAAAACCGCGAAAAAGCCAAGCAGGAGCGGCAGGCACATGCGGCACAGCGCCGCACCGCCAAGCCGAGCGCCGGCGAGGACGAGCAGCAGACACCGGAGGAAGCACCGCAGAGACGGTCTGCCGCGGTTTCCATTGACGCGGATGACTTCGGCGACGATGATATTTAAGTATGCCGGCGATGTGTGACGAACAACAGTATCGGGATGCAGAGGTCGCGGCGGCTGGGATGCTCAGCCGCCGCCCGTTGTCTGCGGCGATGCTGGAAAAAAAACTATTGGACAAGGGCTTCGCGCCGGAGGCCGCAGACTATGCGGTGCAGCGCATGCGCCTGCTGCGCGCGATTGACGACGAGGCGTATGCCGAAATGCTCATTCGCTCGTATCGAAACAAGGGCTACGGCGCGCTGCGCATCCGGCAGGAGCTGTATCAGCGCGGCGTGCCCAAGGACACGGCGGCGCAGCAGCTCCGGCACATGGAGCCGAATTGGGGAAAAATGCACGCGCTGCTGGAAAAAAAGCTGCGCGGCGATGTCTCGGACAGAAAAGAGCGCGAAAAGGCGATGGCGGCATTGCAGCGCCGCGGATTTACGTTTTCCGAAATCAAAATCGCCATGGACAACTACCGCGCCGAATTGCAACAACAGCAGGAGGAAGAAGAATTTTATGTCGATTAAATTGGGTATGATCTCGCTGGGCTGTGCGAAAAATCTCGTGGACGGCGAGCACATGCTGGCACAGCTGGCGGATGCCGGTGTGACCATCGTGGATGATGTGGCGGAGGCGGATGTCGCCGTTGTCAACACCTGCGGCTTTATCGAGTCCGCCAAGCAGGAGGCCATCAATACGATTTTGGAGACGGCACAGCTCAAGCAGACCGGTTCGCTGAAAGCTCTGATTGTGACCGGATGTCTGGTGCAGCGCTATCCGAAGGAAATTGTCGAGGAGCTGCCGGAAATTGACGCCGTGCTCGGCACAGGCAGCTATACCAACATTGTCGATGCCGTGCGCGCCGTCATGCAGGCGCCGGGTACGGTATATCAGAACTTTGGTCAAATCAACGAGGCGGAGATGGAGGGCGGCCGCATTTTGCTGACGCCGGGCTATTCCGCGTACCTGAAAATCGCGGAGGGCTGTGACAATCACTGTGCGTACTGCGTGATTCCGTCGCTGCGCGGCAAGTTCCGCTCCCGCGCGATGGAGGACGTGCTCAAGGAGGCACAGGCGCTGGCAGATGCCGGTGTGCGCGAGCTGATTATTGTCGCACAGGACATCACGCGCTACGGCATGGACTTGTATCACGAACACAAGCTGTCCGAGCTGCTGCATGAGCTATGTAAGATGGATTTCACTTGGGTGCGCCTGCACTATCTGTATCCGGATGAAATCACGGATGATATGATTGAGACGATTGCACAGGAGCCGAAAATTGTCAAGTATCTGGACATTCCGATTCAGCACGTCAACAACCGCATTCTGCGCGCCATGCACAGACGCGGCGATGCACAGTTTTTGCGTGAGCTGTTTCACAAGCTGCGCCGCGAAATTCCGGGGCTTGTGCTGCGCACCAGCCTGATTGTCGGCCTGCCGGGTGAAACCGACGAGGAATTTGAGGAGCTGTGCGACTTCCTGCGCGAGATGCAGATTGAACGCGCAGGCGTGTTCTGCTATTCGCCGGAGGAGGGCAGCGAGGCTGCCGAGATGCCGGATCAGATTGATGAGGAGCTGAAAAACGAGCGCCGCATGATTATTGAAGAATTGCAGTCGGATGTGCTCGACCAGTTCGCCGCGCGCATGCAGGGACAGCTGCTCGACGTGCTGTGCGAGGGCTGGGACGGGGAGACCGGTCTGTACTACGGCAGAAGCTATGCCGATTCGCAGGACATTGATGCCCGTGTGCTGTTTGACAGCACGTTCTCCGTTGAGGAGGGCGACTTTGTGCCGGTGCGCATCACCGGTGCGCAGGGCGCAGACCTCACCGGCAGCACGGAGCGCGCACAATAACGGTTGACACGTTCGGACAGAGACCGTATAATAATTTTTGCGGACACTTTCCGCAAATTGAAATAAGGATGGGACAAGTTATGACACTTGCGAATAAGATTACGTTGGCGCGCATTGCGCTGATTCCGTTTTTCGTCATCTTTGCGACGATTGGCGGAATGACCTGTGATGTCATCGCGCTGGTGCTGTTCTGCGTGTGCAGCTTTACCGACTTTCTTGACGGCTATGTGGCACGCAAATATCATCAGGTGACGGATTTTGGCAAATTTGTCGATCCGCTCGCGGACAAGCTGCTCATTTGTGCGGCAATGGTCATTTTCATTGACCGCGGTCTGATGGCAGGCTGGATGGTATTTATCATTCTCGCCCGTGAATTTATCATCACCTCGCTGCGCACGATTGCCGCGATGAAGGGCACCGCAATGGCTGCCGCATGGTCGGGCAAGGTAAAGACCTGCGTACAGATTGCAGGCGTGATTCTCATTTTCCTGTGCACCATTGTCACGGGCGCACAGAGCCTGCACGATGCGTTTCTCATTTCGCTGTGCGGCTGGGTTATGATGGCAATTACGCTGTATTCCGGCTATGATTACCTGCACCGCAACTGGAATCTGGTTGCGGAGGGTGCAACCAAACCAAAAAATTAAAGGGGAAGGATGCTATTATGAAACTGTATAACTCGATGACGCGCAAAAAGGAAGAGTTTGTCCCGCTGGAGCCGGGCAAGGTCAAGATGTACTCCTGCGGCCCGACTGTGTACAACTATTTCCACATCGGCAACGCGCGCCCGTTCATTATTTTTGATACGCTGCGCCGCTATTTTGAGTACCGCGGCTATGACGTCAAGTTCGTGCAGAACTTTACGGATATTGACGACAAAGTTATCAAGAAGGCAAATGAGGAAGGCGTGACCTATGACGTCATCGCTGACCGCTACATCAAGGAATACTTTGTCGATGCCAAGGGTCTGGGCATTCATCCGGCTACCGTGCATCCGCGCGCAACCGAGACCATGGACGCGATTATTGACATCGTCAAGACGCTGATTGACAACGGTCATGCCTATGTCGCAGCAAACGGCGACGTGTATTTCCGCACCAAGAGCTTTCCGGAATATGGCAAGCTGTCGCATCAGCCGCTGGACGAGCTGCAGGCAGGTGCCCGCATCAGTGTCGGCGAGCAGAAGGAAGACCCGATGGACTTTGCCATCTGGAAGGCAGCCAAGCCGGGCGAGCCGAGCTGGGATACGCCATGGGGCAGCAAGGGCCGTCCAGGCTGGCATATCGAGTGCTCCGCAATGGTCAACAAGTATCTGGGCAAGACCATTGACATTCACTCCGGCGGCAAGGATCTGATTTTCCCGCATCATGAAAATGAGATTGCACAGTCTGAGTGCGCAAACGGCTGCACATTTGCCAATTATTGGCTGCACAACGGCTTCCTGACCATCGACAACGAGAAGATGTCCAAGTCCAAGGGCAATTTCTTTATGGTGCGCGATGCCGCCAAGGTATACGGCTATGAGACCATCCGCATGTTCATGCTGTCCGGTCACTACCGCAGCCCGATCAACTACTCCGAGGAGTCGCTGATTATGGCAAAGAACGCGCTGACTCGTCTGTACACCGCAGCGGAGAACCTCCAGTTCCTGCTTGACCATCAGACCGGCGACACGATGACCGCTGACGAGCAGGCAAAGGTACAGCATTTGCAGCAGTACCGCCAGAAGTTCATGGACGCGATGGACGACGACCTGAACACCGCAGATGCACTGGCTGCGATTTTCGAGCTGGTTCGCGAAATCAACACCGAGGTCAAGGATCCGGCTTGCACCCACGCCTTTGTACAGGCTTGTTTCGATCTGATGATGGAGCTGTGCGGCGTGCTCGGTCTGGTTGACCATCTGGAAAAGAAGGACATTGACAGCGAGGTAGAGGAGCTGATTGCACAGCGCGCCGCTGCCAAGAAGGCAAAGAACTTCGCAGAGGCCGACCGCATCCGCGATTACCTGCTCAACGAGAAGGGCATTGTCATCAAGGATACCCGTCAGGGCACCCAGTGGAGCTACAAAGAGGATTAAATCGGAATAAAACAACAGCCGCTCTGGAGACAGAGCGGCTGTTGACTTTTTTTGTAAAAATGACAGAATGATAACGAAAATAACAGAACAATGACAGTTCTTAAGAAGATATAAAAATATATCAAAATCTCTTGCATTTGTCACCCGATGGTGCTATGATTCTAGGCAAAGAAAACAGACAGATTTGTTTAGAAGGAGCGATTGATATGGATAGAAATATAAAGAAAAGAGTGCTGGCACTTGGCGCATCCGCCTGCCTGCTGTGCTCCGGCGGAGCATTCGCCGCAGAACCGGCACAGAATCCGAATACAGCTGCACCGGCGGCGGTTGCCGGTGCACAGAGCCAAAATGTGGCGGCTTCCAAGACCGTATATGTCAAAACCGACCTCAATGTGCATGAACAGCCGGATGCTTCGTCCAAGGTGCTGGGCACGCTGAAAAAGGATACCGCTGTCGTTGTCACCGAGGAAAAGTATGGCTGGTACACCATCACATTTAACGGACAGACCGGTTACATCAGCGCAAAATATACGACAGAAACCGACCCGTCGACACCGACACCGACCCCGACACCGGAAACCAAGACCGTGTACACCACGGAGAATTTGAAGGTTCGCGCACAGCCGAACACCAGTGCAGAGGTACTTGGCACGCTCAAAAAGGGCACCAAGGTAGAAACCTACGGTCTGAAAGACGGCTGGTATGAAATCAAGTACGAGGGCAAGACCGGTTACATCAGCGCAAAGTATACGACAGAAACCGACCCGTCGACACCGACACCGACCCCGACACCGGAAACCAAGACCGTGTACACCACGGAGAATTTGAAGGTTCGCGCACAGCCGAACAACAGTGCAAAGGTACTTGGCACGCTCAAAAAGGGCACCAAGGTAGAGACGTATGGTCTGAAAGACGGCTGGTATGAAATCAAGTATGAGGGCAAAACCGGCTACATCAGCGCAAAATATACGACAGAAACCGACCCGTCTACACCGCAGCCGTCTCCGTCACCGGTACTGACTGTGTACACCAAGGAAGATCTGCGCGTTCGTGCAAAGCCGGACAACACCTCGACCGTACTGGGTGTGCTCAAAAAGGGCACAGCAGTAAAAACACTGGATGAGATCAACGGCTGGTATCTTATCAAGTACAACAATCAGGACGGCTATATCAGCAAGGCATATACCACAACGGAAAAGCCAAGCACAACCGTCAAATTCACGGATGTTTCCGAGAATGATTGGTTCTATGAGCCGGTTATGTGGGCAGTATCCAACAATATTACTGCCGGTGTCAGCGAAACCAAGTTTGCACCGAATCAGACCTGTACCCGTGCACAGGCAGTGATGTTCCTGTGGAATCAGGCAGGCAAGCCGGTTGTTTCGAGAAAGAATAGCTTCAAGGATGTCAAGAGCTCGGATTGGTATTACAATGCTGTTCAGTGGGCAGTATCCAAGGGCATTACCAACGGTACATCCAAGACGACATTCAGCCCGAGCAAGACATGCAACCGTGCAGAAATCGTTACGTTCCTGTGGAATCAGGCAGGCAAGCCGTCTGTATCCGCCAGCAATCCGTTCAAGGATGTCAAGAGCTCGGATTGGTATTATAAGGCTGTTCAGTGGGCAGTCAAGAAGGGCGTGACCAGCGGCACATCCAAGACGACATTCAGCCCGACCAAGGCATGCACTCGTGCACAGATTGTGACCTTTATGTATCACAATCTGTAAACAGGCACAAAAAAATTGCAGATTTCGCCAAAACAGCTCCCCGAAAAGGGAGCTGTTTTTTTGCTTTCTGCTATCATATTACGTTCCAAAATACGAGAAATGCATATAGTCCTTTTTGCTGTTCCACGTACCGCCCCAGCCAAAGCCGTATTTGGCAAAGATGCGAACCACTTCGCCGTTTGCCGGAATGGAATACGCATCCTCTCCCGGCTTCCAATATGAACCGGTCAGCGGTGCGCCGGACTTGGTGCACATATAATTTTCTTCCCAGTTGATGTCAATCGCTGTGCCCAGACAATGCTCAGACGAAGAACCATCGCCGCGCCAATTGTATCCGCCCAGTGTATGAATTGGGAATCGTTCCTTGCCCGCATAGATTTCCGCAAAAATCTGCTGCACCGAGCTTGCCAGCGCTTCATGTACCTGTAAATACTTGGTGCGCGTGACCTTGTTGCCGTTGCTGTCAAAATCCCAGACCTGTACGGCAATTTCTACCTGATGCTTCTTTGCTTCTGAAGCACTTGCATATTTGTGATAGCTGGCACCTGCGCCGAAAATACGCATCACTTTATCGCTGTAGCTCTCACCGGCATACGTCATACCTGCCGGAATTGTGGATGAAATGACAGTTTCATCGGTCTGTGTCCCTGTCGTGTCCTCAGATGCAAAACCCTGTGCCGGAACGGTATACGTATATGTCCGTGTCTCCGGCATGAGCAGAGAGGTTTCCGGCTGTGCAGCATCCGCCGTGACTGTCAGCTGTGCCGTGCTCTGTGCAGAGGCGAGCAGCTTGCCCTCACAGTCAAAGCCGTCTACCGACCAATACCAAATGCCCGGCTGATTTTGAATTTCCTCCGGCAAGGCATATTCCTGTGCGCCGCTGCCTGTCGAAGCGGTCTGCTCGACATATACCGGCTTTTGTGAAAAGTCATTATTTTGATAAAAATACAGCAAATAATAATCCGCACCGCTGCCTGTCCAGCTCACTGCCTGTGTGCCGGAATGCATAGCAATCGTGCTGACATCTCCTGTCGTGCTGTTTGCGCCGCGTCCGGTATGTACTGCTGCCGCCGCGCGATACGTCAAAATAGATGCCTGTTCTGCCGAAATCGGTTCGCCAATGCCGAGCAGATTGTCACCAATGCCGCCTGTCAAGCCCTGCCGCACAAAATAAGCTGTGCCTTCCCGTGCCCAGTCCGGCACATACGCGCCGTCTGTATACGAATACAGTGCTTCTGCAATCTCATTTTCTGATAACTCTGTACCGCTGTCCGCTGTTCGCACCGCCTGATACAGCATGGCTAGCAGCTGCTGACGATTGGCAAGCTCCCGCGGCGCAAAGGTACCGGTTTCCTCCTGCGTCAAATTGAGCAGCCATGCCTCTTGTACATCGGCACTGTTTGTGTCGGTAAATGGGCACACACTGCGCTTTGCACTGTCACGGCTCATCAAATCGGTATACGCAGTGTCTGTCAGTGAGGCATACAGCCGCACTGACAGAGAACACATCTGTTCTTTGGTGATAGACGCAGCTGCCTGCTGTCCGTTCATGCTGTCCGGCAAGAGAGCAGCCCGATCCGCTGCGGAAATCACGGTTTTGGCGGTTTCCGATGTTTGTTTCAGGTCAACCGCTTGTGCCTGCGGTGCACCCATCAGGCACACACTCAGTGCCACGGCAGCCGCACAGCCCAACCATGGATAATTCATAGAGCTGATACCACTCCTTCTGTAACATAAGTTTCCTCTAACTTAGTATAGCACATTTGGTTTGTCAAAGGGCAGCGAATCACAAAAAATACACAATTTTTTTACTCCTCAGCGGCACAAGAAATTCTGCATGATACCGGTGCTGTCCCGCAGAGTTTTTTTGCATTGTATGTATTCCTTGATTATGGTATACTAGTTACATTGATTCTGTACAATTTGTACAAAAAAGACAGGAGCTGTTTTGGTATGAAAAAAATCAGCACACGAAACGCCATCTTGGCAGGCATTTTCGGATGGGTTTCCTTTCTGCTGGCAGACAGTATTTGCTTCACCTTGCTGATAATGAAGGTTTCCTGGCAGCCGGCGGCGGTTGTCTCTGCGGTCATCGGTGCCATGGCGGCGCGCTGGATTTCTTATAGCTTTGCACGCAGCAAAGCGGTCGGCTTTTGCATTGCATTTGTTGCGCTCACTGCCGCCGTGCAGTATTTCATGGGCTACAGCGGCATGACGCTTTCCGCGCTCATCGCGGCAGTGTTCCTCACCGTGTTCTGGCTCGTCGGACTGACGGCAAGGCAGCCGGAGGCATGAAGCAGTATAAGCCCTCTCTGTCGCTGCGCGGAAACCCAAAGCCTTCCTCCCTGAGGAAGGTGGCACGGCGCAAGCCGTGACGGAAGGAGCAACACGCGGGCAGGTCTGCGCAAGAGTTTGCCTGATGCGGCATGTGTGCAGTCCGCACTGGCTTCTCGGCTCTCCCTTTGGGAGAGCTGGCATTTGCGCCAGCAAATGACTGAGAGGGCAGCACGCAGACAAGTTCGTGTCAGAGAAAATTTGAAAAGCCATGTCAGCTGATTCCTGCCATCTCTGTCGCTGCGCGACATCTCTCCCAAGGGGAGAGACAAGTTTGGGCTGCGCGGAAACCCAAAGCCTTCCTCCCTGAGGAAGGTGGCACGGCGCAAGCCGTGACGGAAGGAGCAACACGCGGGCAGGTCTGCGCAAGAGTTCACCTGATGCGGCATGTGTGCAGTCCGCACCGGCTTCTCGGCTCTCCCTTTGGGAGAGTTGGCATTTGCGAAGCAAATGACTGAGAGGGCAAAAAGCTGGCAAATTCGAATCAGGGCAAATTTGAAAAGGTGCGTTAGCTGGTATCAGCCCTCTCTGTCGCTGCGCGACATCTCTCCCAGAGGGAGAGACAAGTTTGGATTGTGCGTAAGGCAAAAGCCCGCTGCGCACAACAAAAAAGAACACATCGCATGATGTGTTCTTTGATGGTATCCTGATATAATAGGGGATTGAAATTACTCTGCAGTATACGGCAGCAGAGCGATGTGACGAGCACGCTTGATAGCCTCGGTCAGCTGACGCTGATGCAGGGCACAGGTACCAGTCATACGGCGCGGCAGGATCTTGCCACGCTCAGACATGTATCTCTTCAGCTTTGCTACGTCCTTATAATCAATAGCCTCAACCTTATCTACACAGAAAGAGCAAACCTTTCTGCGGCGACGGCCGCCGCGATTGGGGCGATATTCTCTTTTTTCTTCAGCCATTGTCATAACCTCCTTGTTCGATAATCAAAACGGAACTTCGCCGTCATCATCGGAAATTTCAGCAAAATCCGAATTGCCTGCCGGCATATCAAAGCTTGGTGCAGGAGCGGACTGCTGCGGAGCAGCATACGGATTCGGATTCTGATATCCGCCGTTCTGCGGGTAGCCACCATTGTTGTTCGGATAGCTTCCGCCGCTCTCACGGGAACGCTTGGACTCGCCAAACTGTACCTCGTCTGCGACAACTTCGATTGATGTGCGGTTGTTGCCGTTCTTGTCTTGCCAGCGTCTGGACTGGATGCTGCCTACTACAACAATCATCTGACCCTTGGTGAACCACTGCGAAACAAATTCTGCGGTGCGTCTCCAAGCGACAATGTCAATAAAATCCGTCTGACGCTCTCCGCCATTGTTGCTGTAATTGCGATCAACAGCGATAGAGAACGTGACAACCGGAATATTGCTCTGTGTGTAGCGAAGCTCCGGATCGCGGGTAAGGCGACCCATAAGAATTGCCTTATTCAGCATATTCTGTCACCAATCCTTAGTCTTTGCAAACGATGATGGAACGCATAACGCCATCGGTGATCTTGTAAACACGATCCAGCTCAGCCGGGAAAGACGGCAGAGACTCGAACTCGATCAGGGTGTAATAGCCCTCACGCAGGTCGTTGATCTCATATGCCATTCTACGCTTGCCCCAGTCATCAACAGATACAACAGTACCGTTGTCAGCGATCAGAGCCTTGAACTTTTCCACGATAGCGGTGATTGCTTCCTCACCAAGATTCGGGTTGACAATGAAAATTGTTTCGTACTTACCATTTACCTTTGCCAATTTAAGCACCTCCTTCTGGCCTTTGGCCCACACCTTTGTGTGAGCAAGGATACTTTACCAGTATAACGCTTTTTGCGGGTTTGTCAAGGGTTGATTCCAAAAAAAACAAAAAATATTTTAAAAATTTATCTTGACGCACGGCTGTATGCTGTGCTAAAATACAATACAGATGCTAATGTGGCTCAGGGGTAGAGCAGCTCACTCGTAATGAGCAGGTCGTCGGTTCAAATCCGACCATTAGCTCCATCTGAAACCGCCTGTTTCGTAAGAAGTGGGCGGTTTTTTGTATTTTCAGAGAAACTATATTTTAGAAACTGTCGGCTTTGTCCCTTATTTGTCCCTTATTGCCTTTAAAAACTGCCGTTTACCGAGCAAAAATCAAGAGCACGCAACACCGAGAATCATTCGGGCTGTGTGCTCTTTTTTCTATGCCTGCTTGGCGTGCAGCATTCGCTCCAATGTGTCCGCTGCTGCCGCGTTTGCGCTTTGAATGGCGTGGCTGTATACCTTGGTTGTTGTGGCAGGTGTGGCATGTCCTAAGCGGTCTGCGACTGTGGTTAGGGGAACACCGCCAGCAATTTGCAGTGTGGCGTTTGTGTGCCGCAAGCTGTGAATGTGAATCGGCGGGAGGTCGGAACGAGCAATGAAGCTGTGGAACCATTTGGTTACACTGTCGGGATTGATGGGTAAGCCGTCCGCCTGCGTGAACAAGCGCGGATGCTCTGCCCATGCCGGATTCCATGCCGTGCCCAGCTTGAGCCGTTGTTCTGCCTGATGCGCTTTGTATATCCGCAATGTGGACAAGACAGAAGCCGATACCGCAACAGCACGTTGAGAACTGGTATTCTTGGTCAAATCCTCAATAATGCCTTGCTTGGGAATGTATTGAGAGGTTCTCCGAATATGAATCAAGGCATGTTCAAAATCAATATCTGACCATTCCAGACCGCACAATTCCGCACGGCGCATTCCGGTGAAAATCAACAGAGAGACCATGACGCGGTGCACTTCGGTTTCCTGCTCCATGAGCTGCAGCAGATGGGCGGTTTGCACCTCATCCAGATAAACCGCTTCTTTTGGCTCTGGCTTAGGAAGCTCTGCTCGTTCTGCCGGATTGCTGACAATGACTTGCCATTTGACGGCTTTCGTCAAGATAGAAGAAATCACGCTGTGATACTTCCGAATGGTTGTCGGGCTGAGAGCTTTTGTACTTTGCGGACAAGTAAATAGCTGATTTACTGGTATATCAAGGGCTTTGCTCAGCCGTTCCGCGCTTTCTTGGGCAATCGCCCGCCCGTTATAGGCTTCTCGCAGCGTGCCGACACCAAGACCGGAACACGCAGCCAAATGCTTTTGTGTGAATCCGGCGGCTTTGGCAAGCTGGCGAATATCTGCACACGGAACAGCTTTACCATCTGCCCGCACGCCTGCCGCTGCCAGCTGCTTATAGAAAGCGGTTAAGTGGGCGGGCTTGAGCTTGTCTATGCGAATGTGACCGATTGCGGCATTGATGCGCGGCATCAGCTGCTTGTATCCATGCAGCGTGCGCGGTCTCAGATTGGTATTGCCGTAGTCGAGAAAAAAACGCTGGGCAAATTCTTCAAATTTGACCGAAGAGGAGAGCACAAGTCCGGTTTGTATTTGCTGTTCAAACAAAACAGCGGCTTTCATGGCTTCTTTGCGGGCTTTGGTGGGTGACATTCCGGCGGGCGGGTTCCATGTTCTGGTGTGAACGATTTGTTTCCCGTCCGCAGTATATCCCTCATATGCCTTTAATAGATACGATTTGCCGCGCTTTCTCACTGTTGGCAAGGCTATTCACCGTCCCTTTTTTGATATTTTGGCACGAATGCCAGTTCTTCTATGCGTTTGAGTGCTTCTGCCTGTCCTTCTTCGTTGAGTTCGTCCAGTGCGTCCAAGATGAGCGAACGAAGCATCGTTTTACTGGTCGTGTGAATGCTTGACGCAAGCTCGTTTATTGGTTCTGCAAACAGCTGCAGATTGATTTTTCGCCCAAGGTTAGAAAACCTAGCTTTCATAACATTCTCTGGTACTGTACCAAGGGTTTCCTTGGTAAATCTTCCGTAAATATCGAGCAGCGTATCAGCTTTTTCACCCTCTGCTTGCTGTGTGAGTTCGTCCATAGTGCGGTTTATTTTGCTGATAACATCCGCTTTCGGGACGCTCTTCCGGTTTACCATGGTTTGAAATGTGTTTGGGTTAATGCCTGCAAGCTCTGCGAATTTCTTATTGTTCAGCCCCGCGGCTTTGATAAATTGCCGCAATAACTGGTATACCTTCTCTGTGTCCATATATTTTTCATCCTTCCTGCTATCCTATTGTTATTAAAACGCAAATTCATGCAAATGTCAATAAGAAACGTGAAAATGAACGAAAAAACGTTGACAATATTTTGCAAGTGAACTATAATTTAAAATATAGAGTTCAAATGAATGAAAAATGAGGTGATGCAAAATGAAAATGAATAAAGAAAAATATACGCTGGCATGTGCTCGTGCCTGCCTGAATACCGCGGATGTTTTGGAGCGTTCCGGCATTTCCAGAAGCACGCTGCATTCTGCTTTGTGCCGGAACAGTGCCAGCCCTGCAACGGTCGGCAAGATTGCCCGTGCGCTGGGCGTGGATGTATTGGACATTCTGGACGATGACGCAAAGGCGGTGGAAGCATGAGCATTCCGAAGCTGAGAACCATTAACGGCGCATATGCCGCTCTCAAAGAGCTTGACCCAAGCACTGCCGTTTCTGCTTCTGCCATCCGGCGGCTGGTCAAATCGGGACAGCTGCCAGCCATTTATAGCGGGAATCGGGTGTATATCAATATGGATGTGCTCACGGACTTTTTGGAGCGTCCAGAAAACTATCCGAAGCCGGAACAGAAGCCGGAAACCGTGCAGGGCATCCGGCGCGTTGCGCTGTGAGCTGGGGAATGGACGGTGAGTTTTCACGGACATTTTCTCAGACATTCGCGCCCGTGTGCCGCTGGAACAGGCGGCGCGGGATTACGGCGTTCGATTCGGGCGCGGCGGCATGGTGCACTGTCCGTTTCATGGCGCAGACCGGCATCCATCCATGAAATTATACCCCAACGGCTTCCAATGCTTCACGTGCGGCGAGCACGGGGATGTAATCGACCTTGTCGCTAAGCTGTTGGGTCTCCCGCCCGTAGACGCAGCCAAAGAGCTGAACAACCGGTACGGCTTGGGCTTGACCATTGGGCGCGCAGCGACCCCACAGGAGCGCAGGAAACAGCGGCAGGCAGCCGAACAGCGGCGCAAGAAGCAAGCCCTCACACAGGCACTGGACGCTTGGGAAACGCGGGCATGGGTGACGCTGAGTTCCTATTACAGAATCTTGTCCAGCTGGCGGGAGCAATACGCCCCGCAAACACCGGACGACCTGACAAAACTTGACCCGCGGTTTTTGGAAGCCGTGCACAAGCAAGACTATATCGGCTGCTGTCTCGACCAATTGAACGGAGACAGGGCACAAAAGACCGCGTTTTTTCAGACACATAGAAATGAGGTGAACGCTATTGAACAACGAATGCAGCGACTTTGACATTACCGAAGCCCTGACAGAAGAGGAACAAGCCGAACTGCTGGCGCAGGCACCGGAACAAGAACCCGTGTGCCCGTATCCAGATTTTACCATGGATAAGAACGGAAAGCCGCGCTTACAGGCTACATATTCCAACTTTGAAGCCCTATGCCGGATGCAGGGCATCCCTGTACAACGAGATATTGTCCGGCGTGTCTATCTGCTTCCGCCGGACATTCAAGAGCGGTTCAGCATGGACGGCGCAGTGGATGCATTCTGTGTGGAGCTGCAAGACCGCTGTACGCGTGAGGGCATCCGAACCAATGACAAACAGGTGCAGAAATGGATAAAAACACTGGCAGACGCACACCGCGTGAACCCAGTCCGGCAGTATCTACAGCAGCAATCCAAACGCCATCATGTCTTGCCGGAACAGCGCGGCGAAACCGTAGTGGATGTATTTTCCTGCCTGCAATTCGGGAATGATGTGACGGAAGCCCAGCGAGAGCAATATTGCCATTTGTTTTCTAAATGGCTGGTGCAGTGCGTGGCTATGGCACATAACGAGCACGGCAGATATGGCGCGGATTTCGTTCTGGTCTTGCAGAGTAAGCAGCAGGGAGCGGGCAAAACCTCGTTCTTCCGGCAGTTATGCAGCCCAAAACAGCTGCAGCCGTATTTTCTGGAAGGGTGCAGCATGGACCCATCAAATAAAGATGACGTATTGCAAAATACATCCTGTTGGATTTGCGAATTGGGCGAGCTGGAAGGAACGACCCGCAAGAAAGACGTTGACCGGCTCAAGGCATTCCTGACCAACAAATCCGACCGTGTCCGCGCACCATACAGTGCAGCAGCATGTGATTATCCGCGCCTGACCTGTTATGCTGGAACGGTCAATGAACCGGACTTTTTGCGAGAAGCGGGACGGCGGTTTGTCGTCCTGCCTATCGTAGACGTTGATCTCTCCCGCCTGAAGCAGTTGGATATAAACCGGCTCTGGGCAGAAGTCTATGACGCTTATCGGGAAAATCCGAATGATTTCCGACTCACACAACAGGAACTGCAAAACGTGATTACAGATTCTGAGCAGTTCCGCAGCGTGTTCACAGAGGAACAGATTGTCCGCGACTTGCTGGACTGGGATTCTGACCCTGATACATGGCAGGAACGCACGCCGTCAGAAATCGCGCTCATGCTGGAAATCAAGAACACATCAGCGATAGGAAAAGCCTTGCGAAACATGGGTTATGAGAAAACTCGCGACTCAAGCATACCGAAACGGTACCGGAGACTGGACGGCTCTTTCCGGTACACTGTCCCTGCACGGCGGGTCATTTTCGATGAGACATATGAAACAAGTGAGGCAAATGAGAAAAAGTGAGGTGGATTTTTTCCCCTCACTTCTCAAATTCGCAATAAAACAGTGCGGAAAAACATAGGATTTGCTTCTAAACGGCGTGAAAACGGAACATGAAACAGGAAGTGAAGGGAAGTGAGGGAAATATACTATAAACGTGAAAGAATAGAGTATATTGTGTGTGATATATATAGTATATAAGTTTACAAAACACACCTCACTCCTCACTCCCTCACTTCTTTATTTTTGAAAGGTGTTGAAAATGGATAAAAACAATGCGTTTCCGGCTCTTAAATTAAGAAAAAGTTCTGAAATTCGCAGCGAGGGGAAAAGTGACGCCCTCACTTCTCAGCAGGAAAAACAGCGATTGCTTGACGGCATGGCAAGCGGGGAGCATCTCATCACGCTGTTGGGCGCGGCGTGTCGGTACATTGGAGAACTGACCGATGACCCGAAGTTTTACAGGGAAGCCAAGCGGTGCGTGCGTTGTCGCGGCATCGCAGAAAATCATATCCCCAGCAAGATAGAACGCTGGGAGCAGCTGCAAGAGGAAATCGAACGGACAAACGGAAACTATCACTTGGAGACAGACAGCACATGCAAGCAGCTGTTTCATACTATGACGATGAGTTTGTGCCGACACGCGGAAGAGCTGGAACGGCAGCTCAGGGCGGAAGGCATGACATGGACGAAAGAAGAGGGCTGGCACGATGGTAACGGCGGAAGAGTTTGAACAGGTCTTGCAGGGCATCAAAGAGCTGGAACGCTTGCGCAAACGCTGGCGGGAGCTGAAAGAACGGTCATTGCTTGGAACTTCCGGCATCTCTTGCGGGCGGACGAAGGGCGGACATAGTGACCGCGTTTTTGACCGTATCGCCGCGCTGGACGAACTGGAACGAGAGGTGAAAGCGCGAGAATGGCAGCTCATCGACCGCATATATCACCCGTTCTATGGCTATTGCTGGGAAGATGAGAGACCGAATGCGCCGCGCGTGTGGGATATTTTGGTTTCCCGCTGCAAAGGGGAATCATGGAATTCTATCGGGAGAGCACAAGGTGTACAGAGCAGCTATTGCAAACGGCTTGTGCAGCAGTACCGCAAACGGCTGTGAACTGAGAGCGAACAACGAGAAACACCCCTGTATCTGGCGGGAGAGCCGGAACAGAGGTGCTTTTCATTTGTGGCTATGCTGGTTGGGCTTGGGCTTTCTTGGCGCGTTCCTTGGCGGTGTATGCGGACGTTTTCGAGATGCCGAACTGCTTACCAATCTGAGACAAGCTCATGCCGGATTCAAACAGCCGCAAGATTTCGCTGTCTTGGTTGCCCTGATTTGGGGCGGGTGCTTCTTCCGGAGTCTCCAAGTCTGGGGAGACTGTCCGCGCTGTCCCCAGCTGGCTTAGTTCTTCCTGCAATTGCTGAATAACGGCATCCGAAGCTGCCAGTGCTTGCCGGTATTCCGCTTCCCGTGCTTCCAGTTGTCGATTCTCTGTGTACAGACTTTGATTCTCAGCATACAGCTTAGAAACTTCTTGGTTCAGCTCGTTCAAGCCGTCCTGCATGTCTTGTGCTTTGTCGTGCAGCTTGTCAAAGCGTTCTTGTACGCCGTCAAGCTGGGATAGCTGCTCTGACAGCTCTTCTACGCCCTTGCAGCCGTGCAGATACCCAAGACAATACACGGGCATATAACTTGACGCTATCAGGCTCTCAGGGACTTCTACGCCCGCCGCCTGCCGAAGCAGAGAACGTGTTTCCCGACAGCCGTATTGTGTCCAAGCGTCCCGCGCTTCAAATTCCCCGTGATAATACAGGTGTTCGAGAATCCGGTCTACTTCCGGCGACTGCTTGACCAGCTCCGCCGCCCGCCAGTCTGCCCAGCAGACACGGCACACAGCAGCAATGCAAACCGCTGTCAGTATCAGGTATACGCGGACACACAGCGCGAGCACGGGCAATTGCACCGCACACAGAATAAGAATCACCATGCAAGCGATACAAGCCCGCAGGCGGGCACTCAGGCGGCGCAGCAGCCGGAACGGATTGCACAGCAGGAACAGAATGCCGATGCCTGCGAGCATATCCGCGCCCAGTCCGGCAGAGATGGGCACGGCAGCCATGCAGCACCCAGCCGCCAGCAGGGCAGCAAACGGAAGTATATTCTTGAGTATGTTCATAGAGGTATCCCCTTCCCTATGGAATGATGGTTAAAAAAGGCTGGTTTTGCCGTTCCAAACCGTTCAAATGCCCGTTCTGACCGCGAAAACGAACGGTTGCGAACGCGCAGCGAACGCCGAGTGAACGCCGAGAAAACGCCCCAGAACGCCCCGCCGGAACGGTAGAAGAACACCCGCCAAGAAGGAACTCCGGCGGGTGCTTGGCGGCTATTCGTTTTTGGTCAGCTCTTTGCGCATATCATCAAGCCATCCCGGCAATTCGTTGTTTCTGTCTGTGGCAAGTCTCAGATAATCCAACACGATTTCTAAGGCGGTCTTGATACGGGTATGGTCTGCTCTGGGGCTTTCCAGTTCTTCCAATGCCGTTTTGGCGGAAAACATGGCGAATTTGATGTACTCGCTTAGCGATGAAGCAATGTCGTTCAAGCCCAGCATGATATACCGTTCTTTGTCGTTCATGCGTTCACCTCATGCCCTTGCTCGTTTTCAAACCGGAAGGAATAGCCGTAATCCTCGAACAGTTCTTCAATGCCTGTTTCGATTCCAAGCAGTTCATCCGGCGTGCTGATGCTGTCCAGCATGAAATTGATGCGCTCTCGTGCTTCCAGCATAGCGGTGTTGGTTTTGGTCTGGCGGGTGTAGTTGTCCCGCTCGTTCTTTGCTGTCATGGTGTACTTCATAAAAAAATCCTCCTGCATAATGTATTGTGTTAAAAAAACCTGTCAAAGTTTTTCTTGCTCTTGTCCCGTCAACTGGTTTGCTGCTTCTGCATGGATTGAAATTCCCTGAGCCAATCTTGTTCCCAAGGCTCAAGCGGCTTCTCTTCCGGCTTGAAGCTGACAGGCTGTTCTTGTGGTGCTGTCTCTCGCAGCTTCTTGAGTCCGGCAGCTATGTAAGATTCCGGCTCTCGCGGATGCTTGTTCTTGGCACTGCGTATCATGGATTCTATCCGCTTCTCTGTTACGCCCGCCTGCAAGGTCTCGTCCATGCTGGTTAACAGCCGCTTGCTTATGCTCTCTGCACCAAAGACTTCACAGAAGATATAGCCAAGATGCTTGGCAGCAGACAGAACAGGGGCTTTTTCTGTATCTGTATCAGCTATATTATCTTCTATCTTATCTGCTATATTATGGGGTGAAATTTTTACACTGGGGTGGTGTAATTTTTTCCCTAGGGGCGGTGTAATTTTTTCCCTAGGGTGGTGTAAATTTTTCTCTAGGGTGGTGTAATTTTTACACCGGTAGTCACAAAATTTCACGCCATTCTCCAAGCGTTCCCGTTTTTCGATGCATCCCTTTTCTACAAGAGACTTAAGAGCTGCCAGTGCGGTTTTCTTTGTGCTCTTTATCCAGTCTGCAAGATACTGTGCTGAACCTGTGTAATATTGCTGTTCTGCTTGGGAAAAGCCGTAAATAATGGCGTATACGGCGAGTTCGTTTCCCTTCAAGCCCAGCCCCGAGACCATCCAGCCCTGCACCACATAGAAGTTTTGCGGATTCACGCGGTTTTCAGCCATTTGTGTTCACCTCTTTTCTGTTGGTGATTACAGTATACAGCGTTTGCTTAATAACGTCAAGTGTTTAGTGTATCATATGCTTAATAAATTTTCTTATTCGCTTGCTATGGTTAAGGCATTGCTGTATAATACGAGATATTAGGAGGTTCTATTAAATGGGAATGGAACAAAGAATAAAAGCCGCTGCCGCCTATGCTGGAATCAGTCAGGCAGAATTAGCCAGAAGAATAGAAATGACACCGTCAAATTTTAATCAAAAACTGAAACGAGAAACATTTACAGAGCCAGAACTTAGAGTTATTGCAGCCGCTCTTGACGCTGAATTTGTGCCGTTTTCGTTTGCTTTTAAAGACGGAACGAAGATTTAACCATCCGGCGGGACGATGCGCCCGCCAGAGATGAAAATATACAGCAGAGACCATAGAAGGGAGCATGTACCATGAGCAACAAGGACAAATGTATGCAGCTGTTAAACGATGTTCCAGAGTACAAATTGGGCTATGTTTTGGCGTATTTGCAGGGACTTTTGGCGGATGAAACAGCAGATGATGCATTCTGTGAGCAGCTATACCATGAATACCTGAACGACACAAACCCAGAAAAGCATGATACAATCCCGCTGCAATCACTGGCGGATGAGTTGGGAATTTCATTACGAGCTATCAGATTGTTATCGAGAAGCGAGCACAAAAGTTCATCCGCAAGCAGCCAAGACCACAACAGGAGCGCTTGTTACGGGCAATCAGCAAACTTCCCGAAGGGGATGTGAAGCAGCTGCAAGGCAATGACGGGTTGTTCCGGCTTCGTGTGGGAACGTATCGCGTTATTTACACCATTGACAATAATCGGCTTGTCATCACGGTTATTGACGCAGGAAATCGCGGACAAGTGTATCAAAACTATTAAAAGCAAAAGGGCAGCCCTCACATGGACTGCTCTTTTTTGTATGGGGGAGTATCCCCCCCGTGCCCCCGTCCGGCGACCCTACGCCATCCAGCGCCGATTTACACACAGAGAAAAAAGGGAGTGCCCCCTCATAAACACAAGATGTTGACAAATGTTGACACGAAAACACCATATACAGGCGGGAGAGCGGGCATAGCGGGCGGAAAAGTTGCGAGTGATACCTGGGTGAACGTTTCGTTCGGTCCTTTGAAGCGTGAAGGAAGCCTGAGAAAAACCACCACCCTAATTCGGGGCAGTGCTTTGGATAACTCTGTTGGCTCTGAGCCGCCAATACTGCCAAAATGGCAGCTTTGCGCGGTCCGGTGAACTCAGTAACGAAATGTTATTCAGCTGTAAGGGCTGTCGTGAAGCGCGACACCCTTATTACAAGTAGATTTTCCGAAGCATCAAAAACTTGCGACAACGGTGTCGGTAGTTTTCAAAGGGCTTCTGCTCATTTTTGAGCGAAAGCTCCGGTTATATTTGAACCGAATGACGAAAAATGACGAAATAAAAAGCTGTATAGAAGCAGCTCTGACACGTTTACAGACTGAAAAAGTTGCAGATGCACAAGAAGCGATAGAGTACGCGGTTTTGTGCTGTGCAGCTTGTCCCTTATTTGTCCCTTAAAGATGTGAAAAGATAAGGGACAAAATAAAACGACATTTAAGATATTTCGTGTTTAGATAGAAAAAACAGAAAGAAATGACATGATATTGCAACAAAAAGAAGATATAAAACGGATAGATAACGACTCGTAATGAGCAGGTCGTCGGTTCAAATCCGACCATTAGCTCCATGTGAAACCGTCTGTTTCGAAAGAAACGGGCGGTTTTTTGTATTTTCAAAACAGCAAACAAACAGAGCACGCAGCCCGAACAATACCTGCGGGACTGCGTGCTCCGGAAAGCCTGTATATTATGAAGCGGTGACTTGCGTCTTTTCCCCGCGCTGCATCACCCAATGGAAAATCAAGCAGAAGCCCAAGGCGAACAGCACGCCGAACACGTTTTGAAAGACGCGCAGACCCATGGCGGCGGGCACACCATATAACTGGGATGCAATCGCAAGGGCACCGAAGGTGTTAAAGACTGCCTGCCAGCCGTATTTTGCGGAGAAACCGACGCCGATGCCGCCAATGACACCGATGTATGCGTAAATCGCAGACGGCAAATAGGTGTACAGAACAAAAAAGCACAGCACACCGGCGATGTTGCCGAGAATGCGTCCGCGCACACGGGCGTGCATGTCATCCATCACCGGCAGAATGGCGGACATGGCGGCAATACCTGCCCACATGGCGCGCGGCAGACCAAACAGCTCGGAAAGAAAAAGTACCAGCGGCACACACAGAATTTGACACAGCTGCCATTTGGAACGCATATGTGTCAGCGTGAATGCCGGTAAAATATCCTGTGCGCGCAGGTCATAGGTCTGATGCCGATGATTTTTATAAAAGACAGCACAAACCAGCAGGGCACCGACTGCCATACCGGCAAGACGAGAGAGATATTCTGTGCCGGAGACATCATAGCCGTACAGCAGCAGATAACTCAGTACCAAGGTAGATTGATTGAACATGCGCGGCTCATGACAGCCGAACAAAATCAAAATCGAAATAGCTGCGGCATGAATAAGCAGACCGACAAATGGATTGGCAAGATTGGCAAGATGCGGAGCGACTGTCATAATACCGAAAAACAAGGCAAGCAGTCCGGCAGATTGCTTGGCATCTATGCGAAGATCTGCATTTTTAAATACCAGCAGATGCAGCAACACAACGACACCGACAATGCTGTTTCCTGCGCCGAAAATCAAACTGTACAGCGTCACAAATACAAAGCAAAAGCCGACGGTGATAGCGATTTTGAGCAGATAAATCAAAATATGCCGCCATTTTTCCTGTGTGGTTTCGCTCTCGCGGATTACCTTCTTGGAACCCGCCTGATTGAGTTGTAATTCCTGATAAAACGTCATAAAAAAAGCTCCCTTCAAAAAAGTCGCAATGAACAGTATACGACGATGCCGCGCCGCTTGCAAGGAAAAAATCGGAAAAACGGGAAAAGTTCAAAGTTTCTTCATACTTTTCTGTTTTTTCATAGCTTGACGGAGAAAAACCGATGTGCTATATTACAGATAGGAAAAAAGGTGTTAAGTATGCCATGTGGAAACACAGAACAAAACCCCTAGCAGCGGCTACTGCTAGGGATTTCTTATTTACCTAAGACTGTCTTTTGCGGCTGCGCCGCATGGGGCAGTCTTTTTTTGTTATCCACAAGCGTGCAAGAAATTGTATCATGCTTATGCGTGTTTGGGATTTCTCGTTTTAGCTTGTACTATTTATATTCTAGCACCAAGCTATGTCAGCTGGCATTAGCCCTCTCTGTCGCTGCGCGACATCTCTCCCAAAGGGAGAGACAAGTTTGGATTGCGCGTAAGGGCGAAAAATTCGCTCCGACTTCTCGGCTCTCCCCTTGGGAGAGCTGGCATTTGCGAAGCAAATGACTGAGAGGGCAGCACGCTAACAGGTTCGTATTAGGACAAATTTGAGAAGCTATGTCAGCTGGCATCAGCCCTCTCTGTCGCTGCGCGACATCCCTCCCAAAGGGAGAGACAAGTTTGGTTTGTGTGGAAGAGCCAATTCTCACTTCTGCATGCGCTTAAAGTCCAGATAGCCCTGCAAAATCAGGGAAGCTGCGACGGCATCCACATTTTTCTTGTGCTTTTTCTGCTTTTTGCCGGAGGCGTGCAAAATCGCATGGGCTTCAATGGTCGTGCGGCGTTCGTCCCAATAGATGACAGGAACACCGGTGCGCGCTTCCAGCTCGGCGCCAAGTGCCTTGCATTTTTCCGCGCGCTCGCCCTGTGTGGCGTTCATATTTTTCGGCAGACCCATGACAATTTCTTCAATTTTTTCTTTTTGAACCAGTGCTGTCAAATCATCCAGCAGCTTTTCGGTATTCCAAGTGGAAATGACCTGCGGGGAGCCTGCCAAAAATCCGGTCGGATCAGAAATCGAGACACCTGTGCGTGCATCGCCGTAATCAATACCCATAATTTTCATATGCCATGTTTTCCTTTCTGTTTTTTTGGTTTGTATCTTGTTCGTATTGTAGCATACCGCGGATTCCGATGCAAATGACATTGCACTTTTGCTGTTTGATTGCTATAATATAGGAAGCAGAAAATTGGAAAAGGGGTTGATGATATGGCACAGTCCAAAAACAACCGCAAAAAAGGACGCAAGAAAAACAACAAATCTCATGCGGCGCAGACGACAAAAAACACAGTTCCGCGCATGCGAAATTGGGATAAAGAGAAAAAAATCCGGTTTGCCTGTCTGGGCATCATGATCGTGGGCTTTGTGCTCGCGCTCATTGACAATCGCATCACAGCGCTCATCGGCTATCCGCTCGCGTTTATCGGCGCGGCGGCGTCCATGGTCAACACCCAGTGGGACACCACCAATCATAAGATTACCAAAATCGTGCTGTGCGTGTTCTGCATGCTGTGCGCGATGCAGTTCGTGCTGCTCATTATGGGAAACGGGTGAGAATGCGCGTAAGAGGAAAAAAATTCGCTCCGCCTTCTCGGCTCTCCCTTTGGGAGAGCTGGCATTTGCGAAGCAAATGACTGAGAGGGCAAGCACGCAAACAGGTCTGGCATTTGCAGAGCCAAATTCTTACTACTAACACAAGGAGATATACACATGGCAGAATCGAAATCCAAGAGAAAAAACGGAAAGAAGCGCGCGCCGCAGCGCAAGGCGCCCCCGAAGGCGCCGACAAAGGCGGAAATTCAGGAGGCAGAGCAGGAAGTTAAGAAAAACAAAAAGATGACGTATCTTGGCCTGATCTCCGTGGCGGTTATGCTGGTCGGCATTCTGGTCGGACAGTTCTGCGGGCAGATCGGCGCGTTTGTCGGCTATCCGATTGCATTTGTCGGCAGCATACTGGGCATCTGGACCTCCCGCAGCCAGCAGAAAGGCCGCACGATGACCATGGTTTGCTACACCATCTTCGCCGTGCTCGTCGCGTACAGCTGGTTCTTCCAGATTGTCAACCGCTAAAGCCGGAAAAAGTCGGCACAGTGCTGTGTTCTCGACAACAACATCTATCAAAATTTGTGGAAAATAAATTGTCAAATCAGCATTGACGAAAGATACCCTGCGTGTTATAATAACAACACCTATGCAGGGTATTTTTTTATGCTCTCTTTTGGGAAAGCAGCCCTGCAAAGGGAGGCAATTATTTAAGGAGGTGCCGTTATGCGCGTTAAGGTAACCCTGGCTTGCACCGATTGCAAGCAGAGAAACTACGACAAGATGAAGAACAAGAAGAACAACCCGGAGCGTCTTGAGATGAAGAAGTACTGCCCGTTCTGCCGGAAGCACACACTCCATCGTGAGACCAAGTAAGGCTGGAGAAAGGATACGGCTTCATGGCTAAAAAAGACCAGAACACTTCTGAAAAGAAGAACTCCGGTAAGGAGAAGAAGCCGGGCTTCTTTTCCAGAATTGGCAAGTGGTTCCATGATCTGAAGAGCGAATGCAAGAAGATCGTGTGGCCGACTCGTAAGCAGACTGCGAACAATACGCTCATCGTTATAGCTACCATTTTGGTCATCGGTGTGTTTATCTGGATTCTGGATGCAATCTTTAATCTTGGAATCACAACGCTGATCTCTGTGGCTGCGTAAGCGGAAAGGTTTGAAAACAAATGTCTGAGACACCAAAATGGTATGTCGTTCATACCTACTCCGGCTACGAGAATAAAGTAGCCTCATCTATTATGAAGGCGGTTGAAAACCGCAAAATGCATGACCTGATTACCGAAGTAACCATTCCGGTCGAGACCGTCCGCGAAGTAAAGGACGGCAAGACCCGCGAGGTGGAGCGCAAGCTGTTCCCGGGTTACGTGCTGGTAAAGATGATCGTGACCGACGAGAGCTGGTATCTCGTGCGCAACACGCGCGGCTGCACCGGCTTCGTGAGCCCGAACTCCAACAAGCCGCAGCCTCTGACTGACGAGGAAGCGCGCAAGTGGGGCGCAGTGTCCCGCGAGGTGGAAGAGGTTCAGATCGGTTACAAGGTCGGCGACTCGGTACGCGTCTGCGGCGGTCCGTTTATCGACTTTGTCGGCGTTGTCGATGAAATCGAAGCAGGACAGAACAGGGTTCGCATTACCATCCCCGTGTTCGGACGTGAGACCCCGGTTGAGCTGGAACTCAATCAGGTCAAAGCCGTTGATGAGGAGTAATTCCTCGTTTTTTGGCAGGTGGGAGAGCGCAGCGATTGCGTAAGCACATTGCCAAGCGACTCGCCATTACCACATTTTTCAAGGAGGTGCTATACAAATGGCACAGAAAGTAGTAGGATTTATTAAGCTTCAGATTCCGGCAGGCAAGGCAACACCGGCTCCTCCGGTAGGTCCGGCACTCGGCCAGCACGGTGTCAACATTATGGCTTTCACCAAGGAATTCAACGAGCGCACCAAGAATGACGCAGGTATGATTATTCCGGTCGTTATCACGGTATACGCTGACCGTTCGTTCTCCTTCATCACCAAGACCCCTCCGGCAGCTGTCCTCATCAAGAAGGCATGCAACATCCAGAGCGGTTCTGCGGTTCCGAACAAGACCAAGGTTGCAACGATCAGCATTGACGACGTCCGCAAGATTGCAGAGACCAAGATGCCTGACCTGAATGCTGCTTCTGTAGAGGCTGCTATGAGCATGATCGCAGGCACCGCCCGTTCCATGGGCATCACTGTCGCTGAGTAATTTCTCGCGACCTGAGTTATTTTAATTTTCATTTGCTGACGGCGGCCCGCGCCGTCTGGTGGGAGGAACAGTCGTTCCGAATTAACCACTAAAGGAGGAAATTTATCGTGCGCAAAGGTAAGAAGTATATTGAGAGCACTAAGATCGTAGATCGCAGCAAGCTCTATGACACTGATGAGGCTTTTGACACTGTCGTAAAGACTGCAAAGGCAAAGTTCGACGAAACCGTCGAAGTTCACGTAAAGCTGGGCGTTGACTCCCGTCATGCTGACCAGCAGGTTCGCGGCGCTATCGTACTGCCGAACGGCACCGGTAAGAATGTTCGCGTACTTGTTTTCGCTAAGGGCGATAAGGCACAGGCAGCTCTCGACGCTGGCGCAGAATTCGTAGGCGCTGAGGATCTGGTTCAGCGCATCCAGAAGGAAAACTTCTTCGACTACGACGTAGTTATCGCTAGCCCGGACATGATGGGTCTGGTAGGCCGTCTGGGTCGTGTACTCGGCCCGAAGGGCTTGATGCCGAACCCGAAGGCTGGCACCGTAACCATGGACGTTGCTAAGGCTGTAAACGAAGCGAAGGCTGGTAAGATCGAGTACCGTCTGGACAAGACCAACATCATCCACTGCCCGATCGGCAAGGCATCCTTCGGTGCTGAGAAGCTGGCAGAGAACTTCAAGACGCTGATGGGCGCTATCCTGAAGGCTCGTCCGGCAGCAGCAAAGGGTCAGTACGTTCGCTCCTGTGTAGTTGCATCTACCATGGGCCCTGGCATCAAGATCAACGCTGCTAAGCTGAGCAACGACTAAGTTTCAAATTTTTCGAAACTTTTTTCAAAAAAGCCCTTGACAGGAATGAAACGGGCTGTTATACTATAATAGCTCGTTCAAAGACAGCAGGAGATGGACATCCATCGTAACCGGCTCTCGCCATCCTGCCGAGGCAAGCATTTGTGAAATTTTCCAAATGATTTTTCATGCCCTTCTGTCTTTGAGCAGAAGGGCATTTTCTATGTCCCAATCACTTTTATGGAGGTGAAACAGACTATGCCAAACGCAAAGGTTCTGGAACAGAAGAAGGCACAGGTTGCTTCTCTGGTTGAAAAGATCAAGAATTCCCCGGCTGGTGTTGTTGTTGATTATAAGGGTATCAACGTAGCTGACGATACCGCTCTCCGTAAGGAGCTGCGTGAGAACGGCGTTGAGTACGCTGTTGTCAAGAACACCATGCTGAAGTTTGCCGCTCAGGAAGTTGGCTTCGACGGTATGTTCGAGCATCTGCATGGCACCACCGCTCTTGCAATTGCATCCGAAGACGTTGTAGCTCCGGCAAAGATCCTCGCTAATTTCGCAAAGGATCACGAAAACTTCAACATCAAGACCGGTTTCCTCGATGGTGCTGTTGTACCGGTATCCAAGATCGAAGAGCTGGCTAAGCTGCCGAGCAAGGAAGTGCTCATCGCACAGACCCTCTACAGCTTCAACTACCCGATTATGCAGCTGGCTATTGCGCTTAATGCAATCGCTGAGAAGGGTGAGGCAGACCAGGAAGCACTGGTTTCCACTCTGGTTGGCGCTGCAGAAGAGGCTCCGGCTGAAGAAGCAGCTGAATAAAATTTGCTGCTGAAAACAGGGAAGAAATTCCCCATCCACACATTTAACTTTTGAAATTATGGAGGTTACTACCATGACTGTCAATGAAATTATTGATGCTGTCAAGGAACTGAAGGTTCTGGAACTGGCTGAGCTGGTTAAGGCTCTGGAAGAAGAGTTCGGCGTATCCGCTACTCCGGTTGCTGTAGCAGGTGCTGCTGCAGGCGCTGGCGAAGCTGCTGCTGCTGAAAAGACTGAGTTCGACGTTGTTCTGACCGCTGCTGGCGACAAGAAGATCAACGTAATCAAGGTTGTACGTGCCGTTACCGGCCTGGGCCTGAAGGAAGCTAAGGCTAAGGTTGACGAGCTGCCGTCTACCCTGAAGGAAGGCGCTTCTAAGGAAGACGCAGAAGAGATCAAGAAGCAGCTGGAAGAGGCTGGCGCTTCTGTAGAGCTGAAGTAAGTTTTTACTTTCTATCTCGAAGATGCAAGACCCGTGGGTTTATCCCGCGGGTCTTTTTTTGCGCGGAGAGAGCAGAAAGCCCTCTCTGTCGCTGCGCGACATCTCTCCCAAAGGGAGAGACAAGTTTGGTTTGCGCGTAAAACCAAAGCCTTCCTCCCTGAGGAAGGTGGCACGGCGTAAGCCGTGACGGAAGGAGTAGCACGCGGGCAGGTCTGCGCAAGAGTCAGCCTGATGCGTCCTGTCCGATTGGAGCATGTGCGTCCGAACGGGCTGTCAGATGCGGCGGCGCCGTGCAGGTTCGCAGTTAACAATATGCAAATATATGGCGCAAGACAGCGCGTGCAGAATTTGGGCAAAACGCGGATTCCGTCGCTATGTGATGTAAAACCTGATGAAAAGCGCACATTTGCCCGCAAATTTGCAAAATAAATCACACAAAAGAAAGATTGTGCCGCCCACCGTTAGCGCGCCGTAATTCTTTTGTGTAAAAACGGTGAAAATATTTGGTATAAGTTTTCGTAAAAAAATGTTCAAAAAAAGCCGAAAAAGAGTAGCGCACGCAAAAACAGCCTGCTATAATGAAGGTAACATAACGAGGTGATGCAAAAATGAAAATCCATAAGTTTTTTGCGGGTTTGACGGTTATTTGTTTTGTTATTACCGTGCTTTCAGGCATCGAAAAGGCTTGAACTTTTTAGGAGGTTGTTATCATGGGAATTATTACTAAGGCTGCAAAGGCATTTAACGAAATTAACTGGGATAAGGTTGGTATTTTTACCGGCGGCGTGCTGTTCGGTACGGCAGGCATCAAAATCCTGAGCAGCAAGGACGCAAAGAAGGTTTACACACAGACCGCCGCTGCCGCTATGCGT
Organism: Butyricicoccus intestinisimiae; assembly: GCF_018918345.1. NCBI lineage: Bacteria > Bacillati > Bacillota > Clostridia > Eubacteriales > Butyricicoccaceae > Butyricicoccus > Butyricicoccus intestinisimiae. The sequence goes on along the minus strand of NZ_JAHLQI010000002.1, from coordinate 131,067 downwards.
GCACAGAGCTGTGTGATGAAAACTGTCACCAAGGTGCGTGAAAACTGCGATGACATCGTAACCGATGCAAAAATCATCAATGAGGAGCGCGCAGCTGCTGACGAGTACATTGAAGATGCTCCGGCAGAGGAAAAGGCAGAAGCTCCGGCTGAAGAGGCATAAGCTAGTATCATACGGAATATTTGTGCAGTGCCTGCCTGCGTGCAGGCACTGTTGCTGTTTCTAAAGGAGGTTTCCCTTTTATTATGAAGGCAAAAATTCTGCATGAATCTGCCGGAAGAATCCGTGTGCGTGTGCAGCAAAAGCATATGACACTGGAACAGGCGGATTTGTTGGAGTATTATTTTAGAAAGCAGGACGGCATCAAGGATGTACAGGTGTTTGACCGCACATGTGATGTCATTGTTCGCTATACCTGTGCGCGCTGCGAAGTGATTGCAGCACTGGGCGCATTTTCCTATGCCAAAGCAAAGGCATTGGATGTCGTGCCGGATCATACCGGCCGTGCACTGAGCCGCGAATATGAGGACAAGATTGCCGCTTCTGTTTTGCGCCGTATTTTGTGCAAAACCGTCGTTCCGGCGCCGATGCGCGCCGCCATTGCCCTGATAAAATCGGTAAAATACATCCGTCACGGCATTTCGTCTCTGGCACAGGGCAAGCTGGAGGTTTCTGTACTCGATGCAACGGCAATTACGGTATCCATGCTGCGCGGTGACTTTGACACTGCTTCGTCTGTCATGTTCCTGCTTGGCATCGGTGAGACGCTGGAGGAATGGACACACAAAAAATCTGTGGATGATTTGGCGCGCACCATGTCGCTGCATGTCGACAAGGTATGGTGCTTGGTGGACGGACAGGAAGTGCTCACACCGGTCAATGAAGTACAGGTCGGCGATGAAATTGTCGTTCGCACCAGCAATATGATTCCGCTGGACGGCAAGGTTGTTTCCGGTGAAATGACCGTCAATCAGGCGTCGATTACCGGCGAATCTCTGCCGGTGCGCAAGGATGCCGGTACCTATGTCTATGCGGGCACGGTTGTCGAAGAAGGCACGTGCGTGGTTCGTGTCGATAAAAATTCCGGCAGCGGACGGTATGACCGCATTGTCAAGATGATTGAGGAATCGGAAAAGCTCAAGTCGATGTCGGAGGACAAGGCTTCTCATCTGGCAGACAAGCTGGTTCCGTACAGTCTGGGCGGCACCGCACTGGTGTATATGCTGACTGGCAATGCAACCCGTGCGCTGTCTGTGCTCATGGTCGATTTCTCGTGTGCACTCAAGCTGGCGATGCCGCTTTCGGTATTGTCCGCTATGCGTGAGAGCAGCACCCATCATATTTCTGTCAAGGGCGGCCGTTTTCTGGAAGCGGTTTCCGCAGCGGATACCATTGTGCTGGACAAGACGGGTACGCTGACGCATGCCTCTCCGAAGGTTGCAAAGATTATCCCGTTCGGCGGAAACAATGAAAATGAAATGCTGCGTCTGGCAGCTTGTCTGGAGGAGCATTATCCGCACTCGATGGCAAAGGCAGTGGTACAGGAAGCAGCCAAGCGCGATTTGAAGCATGAGGAATGCCATTCTGAAATTGAATATGTCGTCGCACATGGCATTTCCAGCATGGTAGACAAGCAGCGCGTACTCATCGGCAGCTATCATTTCATCTTTGAGGATGAGAAATGCACACTGCGCGAGGAGGACAAGGCGCTGTTTGACAGCATTCCGGAGGAATATTCTCCGCTGTATCTGGCAATTTCCGGTGAATTGGCTGCGGTTATCTGTGTAGAAGATCCGCTGCGCGAGGAAGCAGCAGATGTCATTGACCAGCTGCATGCATTGGGCATTCAAAATGTTGTCATGATGACCGGTGACAACAGCAAGACAGCCAACGCTGTTGCCGCGAAGCTGGGCATTGATACATATTATGCAGAGGTTCTGCCGGAGCACAAGGCGGAATTTGTCAAGGCAGAACATGAGGCAGGCCGCACAGTCATCATGGTTGGTGACGGCGTCAACGATTCTCCGGCACTGTCCGAGTCAGACGCAGGCATTGCCATTAGCGACGGCGCAGCCATTGCGCGGGAAATCGCAGATATTACGATTTCTGCGGATGATTTGTATACGCTGGTTACACTGAAGAAAATCAGTGATGCCCTGATGCAGCGCATTGACCGCAATTATCGCTTTATCATCGGCTTTAATCTCGGCTTGATTCTGCTCGGTGTCGCAGGTGTGCTCCAGCCGGCAACGTCCGCCATGCTGCACAATCTGTCCACCCTGGGCATCAGCTTGGACAGCATGACCAATTTGATTTCGGAATAATCGAACCTATAAAAGAGCCCTGCGGCAATTTGCTGCAGGGTTTTTTGTACGTGTTGACAAAAAAATAAGAACATGCTATGATTATCATAAAGAAAAAGAGGTACACCGATAGACGGTGCGCCCTCAGAAATCGTTTATAAGAAAAATAACCGTCTCATGTTAGCGCTTGGGCGGTTATTTTCTTTTGCTTAAATATGTAAGTAATGCCAGAAGAAACATCCCGGATGTCGCAAATGTCGAAATCAGCTGGAGTAAATCTGAAAGTGTTACATACATAGCATCCCCTCCCTTCATCACAGAGAGGGTAAGAAAAATCGCTTCCCTCCCTAAAAGATCGGAGAAGACGCGCCGCCTACCGTGTATGGTGTACCCGACAATAAGTATACAAGAAGATGGTAGAGAATGCAAGACATTTAAAAAATTAATGATAAACGATAAAAATATAATGAAAAAGATGAAATTCTGTGCTATACTGCAAGTACAGAAAGGATGTGAGCGGAATGAGTGAACAGGCGAAGAGATCTGTACAGGCTCGGTGTGAGGATATTGGTTTGGTTACGCGGGCGGCGTTTTGGCTGTACGGTGCGTATGTGCTGGCGCTGCTCGGTGTCGGTATTTGGATGCTGACGCAGGGGGCAGATCAATTTTCTTTGCACGTGACACAGACGCAAAACGGCGCGATTGGACAGGGATTTTTCAGAAATATGCTGGAAATTGACTTTTCCCGCAGCAGCTTGCGTGCGGATGCCGCACAACAGGCCAAGCTGGCGTATTTGATTGGATTTTTTACGGCATGGATTGCCAAAGTGCTGTTTTGCGGCATTTTGTATCAGGTGCGCAGCATTTTCCGCAGCATTGCACAGGAACAGACGCCTTTTGTCCTGAAAAATTGTCAGGCTTTGCGGCGCATAGGCATTTTGATTCCGGTTATTAGCGTCATTCGGCAAATGTGCCCGCTGGTTTTGATGCTGTGCGGCATCGGAGAGGGCGGAACAGGCAGCTTGATTCAGATTGACCAATGGTTGATCGGCGGCGTTGTTCTCAGCTTGTCTTATATCTTTGAATATGGTACGATATTGCAGAAGGAATCGGATGAGACAGTATAAGGAAGTATTGGGACTATGGCAATTATTTTGCGGCTTGACCGCGTGATGGCAGATCGAAAAATGACGCTCAATGAGCTTTCTGCGCGTGTCGGCGTGACCAACGTTAATCTGTCGAAATTAAAGACCGGTAAGGTCAGTGCGGTGCGGTTTTCAACGCTCAATGCGATTTGCCGCGCATTGGATTGTCAGCCCGGCGATATTTTAGAATATCAACCGGACACAGAGTGAGGAACATTCACAAAATCGGTGTACAATAGCAAACAGCATCTGTTGTCTGTGATAAAGGTTTGTAAAGATTTTCGGAAACCTTTGACATTCAATAGGTGCTGTTTTATTATGGTGGATGGAAAAAAATTCATGAAAGGATTGTACAAAATGAAACGTTGGATTCAAAAAATAGCTGTCTATGCATTGGCGGCTACAGCCGCTTGTTTTTGCGTTGCCTGCGCATCGGCGCAGCCGAGCGGCTCGGCTTCCGAGAGCATACAGCAGACCACCAGTCAGGAACTGACGTATGACAAACAAAATCACACACCGATTCAGCAGAGCGGATACACCTTCCAGATTATTGATGTGACCTCCGGAGAAGAGTCTGCGACAATTTTCTTTACTATGTCTCCGGTGGAAAGCAAAAAAGCCGCAGAAGATCTGTATATTACCACCAGCACCGGCGACTGCACCGCCAGCGTGTTGAAATATGACGAGCAGAACAAACAGGCACTGTTTGAATGCAGTGTGGATATGAACGCATCGGAAAAGATGAAGATTTTGGTACAGGGTGACGGCGTGTATGCGACCGTGCCGGTCACGGTATTGGCGGACAAGAGCGTGCAGACGGATACGCCGCTCACCAGCGCCACCGGCAAAAAGGGCACCCTCAATGAAATTCGTCTGAATACCAGCACCATCACGTTCCAGTACACGCTGCCGGGCTATCTGGAAGCACAAAACGAATGGGACGTCGATTGGAAGGAATATGTTCATGGCACACCGGACGTCACGGTGACATTCGCAGACGGCAGCACAAGCAAGCTGGAGCTGCAGGAGCTGCACGGCGATTTGGAACCGGAGGTCATGAAAACGTATACGCATTACTTCGAGCTGGCGGATGCCATCGACTTGGAAAACGCGGAAACGCTGACCGTCAACGGAACCGATTACACCCTGCACGGATAAAACTGTCGCAAGACATATCTTTACAGCGATATAATTATATGTTACAATTATACACAATAGAAGAACGTATCATTGGACGCAGTAATTGGAAGGAGCTGGAAAGATATGAAAAATAGCCGAAAAAACGCCGCGTACCGCCTGATTTTATGCGCTGCTGCCGCAGCAGCTGTGTGCACCGGTGCGAGCTACGCATCCTGCCAGAATGAGACATCCGCGCCCAGCGCGCAGGGCAGCGCCGCTGTGCAGCAAATGAAAGCTGCCAAGCACATGCCTGCCATCCGGATTTTGGATGCCGTGTCCGACGGAACCACGGCAGATGTGCGCATCACTGTGAAGCCGATTGCCAGCGAGCAGGCGGCAGAGGATTTGATGATTACGGCGAGCACCGGCGACTGCGGTATCTGTGTTTTGGCATATGACGAGAACAGCAAACAGGCCGTGCTTGCGTGCAGCGTGGACTGCAAGGGCGCGCAGAACATCAAGCTGTTCGTGCAGGGCGGCGGCGTGTATGAAACCGTGCCGGTCACGGTTCTGACGGATAAGACCGCGCAGACCCAGACGCCGCTCACCAGCGCCTCCGGCAAAAAAGGCACGCTGGACGAAATGCGCGTGAATACCAATCGGATTTCTTTCCGATATACGCTTCCGGATTACTTGGAGCCGTCCGCGCAGTGGGATACCGATTGGAAGGAATATGTGTACGGCACGCCGAAGGTCACCGTCACGTTCGCAGACGGCAGCGAAACGCAGCTCAAGCTCACAGAGCTGTACGGCGAACAGGATGCGCAGAATTTCGACTGCTACACGCATTATTTTACGCTGCGTGACGGCATCCAGCTGAAAAATGCAGTATCCCTGACCGTCAACGGAACACAATATACACTGCGGTAAAACTGTGGTATACTGTACTGTAGAGAGACACACACCCCCGAACAAAAGGAGGAAGGTATGCAGTATAGGATTTTTGGCGATATGATGCCGGCAGTGACCATTCGTTTGTCGCGCGGCGAGAGTATCTATACGCAGTCCGGCGGCATGAGCTGGATGACCGAAGGCGTACAGATGGAGTCCAATCTAAAGGGCGGCTTCGGCAAGGCATTCGGCAGAATGTTTTCCGGTGAATCGCTGTTTATGGCGACGTTTACCGCGACCCGCGATGTCGATGAGGTGACCTTTGCGGCAGCCATGCCGGGCAAGATTTTGAAATTCGACATTCAGCCGAATTATGAAATTATCGCGCAGAAGGGCGCGTTTCTGTGCGCGGAGCACGGCGTGCAGCTGTCCACGTATTTTAACCGCGGCGTCAAGGGCGGTTTGTTTGGCGGAGAAGGCTTTATTCTGCAAAAATACTCCGGTAGCGGCTCGGTGTTCTGTGAGATTGACGGCAGTGTGGAGACCATAGACCTCGCGCCGGGCGAGCTGCTTCGCGTGGATACCGGCAACATTGCCGCGTTTGAGACGTCGGTGCAGTATTCCGCCGAGATGGTCAAGGGATTTAAGAACATTCTGTTCGGCGGAGAGGGCTTGTTCCTGTCCACGCTGCGCGGCCCCGGCCGTGTCTGGCTCCAGACCATGACCAGCTCCGAGCTGGCAAAAAAGATCATTCCGTATTTGCCGACAGGCGGAAGCAACTAAAAGGAAATATGTCGTATCAGCCGGCCGCAAGCATGCTTGCGGCTGGCTTTTTTGCATTTGGAAAAAGCGGGCGGCGCGCGTTGTTGTGCACATTGCTGGCAAAATGTAAACTATCGAGTATTTTCGATGATATTTGTGTTATTTTAGACAATGATATAATAAGTGTTGGTTAAAATGCTTATAACCGGCGCAGCGCAGCGGGAAATTTTCGGAAATATCTGCCCTTGTTTCTCTCACGAACGAACCGTATACTGGAAACATAAAGAAAAGAGCAACACCACCGTGATGGAAATCAGGAGGTTTTCCTATGAATACAATGAAGCATTTTTCCAAGAAGATTTTACAGGCGGACAGCTACGGTCCGGTTTTTATGTATGCAACCCATCGAGAGCTGGCATGTGCGCCGCGCCATATCATCCGCATGACGGAGCCGGTCAATCCGGAGCTGCTGCAGCAGGCAGCACAGCGCGCCTTGGAGCGTTTCCCGCAGATGCGCGTCGGCCTGTCGCGCGATGACGATGCATACCGCTATTATTTCAACCCGCTGCCGCCGGTCGTTCTGCCGTTCTCGGACGTCTCTCCGTATTACATCGGCTCGAAGGACAACAACGGCTATCTGTTCACGCTGGGCTGGAAGGACAAGACCATTTATATGGAGTATCAGCACTCCCTGTGTGACGGACACGGCTTTGACCAGTTCATCCGTGCCGTGCTGTTTGAATACCTGACGCTGTGCGGCAAGCCGGTCTGTAACGACGGCAGCATCCGCACCCACGAGACGGAATTTCAGCTCAGCGAATGTGAGGACGGCTATGCCAAGCTGGATCAGGCAAATCCGTCGGAGGAAGGACATTACACCGTCGAGAAGTCGTTCCATGCGCCGGTTGCTGACAGAGAAGGCAATGAGCGCATGACGGAAATCACATTCCCGTACAGCGAATTGAGAAACTGGACGCATGCACACGGCGCATCACCGATCAGTCTGCTGTACACGGCGATTTCGTTCGCACTGTATCACACCTATTATACCGAGCAGGATGCAGGCACACCGGTTGTCGCAGAGATTCCGATGGATTTGCGTCAGATTGTTCCGTCCGACACCACGCATTTCTTTGTTTCGCTGCTGGATTTGCCGTTTGAATATGACTGGTTTTCTCTGCCGTTTGCGGAGGCATGTCAGAAGGTGCGTGCGATGTTTGACACCCAGCGCGCACCGCGCCACGCCGCATATTGGGGCAAGGCGGGCAGCACCCGTGTATCGGAAGGCCATCACGCCGAGATGAGCATTGACGAGAAGGAAACCATGATGCGCGACATGGCGCGCAATTATGTGTACCGCGACAGCTTTATTCTGACCAACATCGGCAGATTTGACATTCCGGAGAGCATGCAGGCGTATGTTGAAGATTACGGTGCCATTTTGCCGTGCGGATATCAGCCGTTTGGCATTCTCATCAGCTCGTATCAGGGCGTCATGAAAATTTCGCTGGCACAGCGGGAAGATACCGCGGCACTGTCCGATGCAATTTTGGCACAGCTGGCGAACTGCGGCATTCACGCAAACACCAAGGTGTACACCTATCATCCGACCCGCTATGAAGGCGTGCGTCTGATGAAGCGTCCGGCGCGTCTGAAACGCACTGCGCGCAAGAGTATCAAGGCGGAAAAGCTGACGGGCAGACACGTAAAGCGCTCCCGTGTGTACAGCCGCTCGGCAAAGTAAACACAAAGCAAAAGGCTTCTTGTCCGGTTGACGGACAGGAAGCCTTGTTTTTGTTATTCGCTTTTTTTTCGTCTGACGGTTTTGTCCGGCGCCCAGCCCCTGAGCGGATAGCGCTGGATGGCGCCGAAAATGCGCTGCCGCACGCCGGGATTGGTGTGCTCCAGCGAGCGCAGCAGCTGCTTGATTTCCTCGCGCTTGGTGCTGCCGTCCACCGGACAGGGATTGTGCACAATTGGCAGCTCCAGTCGCTTGGCGAGCGAGCGGATGTAGGACTCCGGCGTGTATACCATCGGGCGGATGACCGTCACACCGGCGCGATCCAAATAGGTCACCGGCAAAAAGCAGCTGAATCTGCCCTCGTACAGCAGCGACATGAGCACGGTCTCCACGACATCGTCAAAATGATGGCCGAGCGCGACCTTGTTGCAGCCGTGTGCCTTGGCGGTGCTGTTGAGCGCGCCGCGGCGCATGTTCGCGCACAGCGAGCACGGGTTTTCCTCCTTGCGGATGTCAAACACGACGGTCTTGATGTCGGTCTGCTCCGTGATAAATTCCACACCCAGCTTTTGGCACAGCGCCGCAACCGGCGTGAAATCCATCTCGTCATAGCCCATCTCCAGGGTGATGGCCTTGACCTCAAATTTCTTGGGGTAGAAGCGGCGCAGCCCTGCGAGCGCAGACAGCAGCGCCAGAGAGTCCTTGCCGCCGGACACGCCGACCGCAATGACGTCGCCTTCTTCTATCATATGGTATTGATCCACCGCACGGCGGACATAAGAGAGCATTTTCTGCATGGTTTTCCTCCGAAACGCGCGTTTTTCGCGCCGTAATATTTTTATTATACTGCATGCGCGGACAATTGGACAGAGAAAAATTTTAATTTGAGTTGTGAGTATTCGGGAGAAAACGGGAGAAAACAAGAGAAAACAAGAGATTGCGTTATGGAAAATTAAAATTTTCAAAAAATGTGTTGACTTTGATTTTTGGATGTGGTATAACAATATAGCGCTTGAATGACGGAAAAGTTCGGAATTTGAGCAATACCGAATGGAAATGAAACATTTCAGATAAAAATTATAATCGGAGGTTAGATCATGTCCACTTATATGGCTAAGGCTGAAAACATTGACCGCAAGTGGTATATCGTCGACGCAGCAAACAAGCCGCTGGGTCGTACCGCAGCTACTGTAGCAGCTCTCCTTCGCGGCAAGCATAAGGTAGAGTTCACCCCGCACGTTGATACCGGCGATTTCGTTATCGTTATCAACGCTTCCAAGGCAGTCCTGACCGGCAACAAGCTGACTCAGAAGTACTACCAGAGACATTCTGGCTGGATTGGCGGCCTGAAGGAAACCCAGTACAAGACCCTCATGGCTGAGCGTCCGGAGCTGGCAATTGAGCTGGCAGTGAAGGGTATGCTCCCGAAGAATTCTATCGGCCGCAAGGCTGCAACCCGTCTGAAGGTATACGCAGGCGCGGAGCACAACCACGAAGCACAGCAGCCGATCGTTTGGGCTGGCAAGTAATTCTTACAAGGAGGAAATTAAGTCATGTACACACCTAAGAAAGCATATTTCTACGGCACCGGCAGAAGAAAGTCCTCTGTTGCAAGAGTTCGTCTGATTCCGGGCGGTACTGGTGAAATCACCATCAACAATCGTACCCTCGACAACTACTTCGGTCTGGACACCCTGAAGCTGATCGTTCGTCAGCCGCTGGAAGCTACTAAGACCACTGAGAAGTTTGACATCGTTTGCACTGTAGCTGGCGGCGGCTTTACCGGCCAGGCTGGTGCAATCCGTCACGGCATCTCCCGTGCCCTGCTGCAGGCTAACTCTGACGAGTATCGTCCGATCCTGAAGGCAGCTGGCTTCCTGACCCGTGACCCGAGAATGAAGGAGAGAAAGAAGTACGGCCTGAAGGCTGCACGTCGCGCTCCGCAGTTCTCCAAGAGATAATCTACAGCTTAAAAATGCTAAAAAAGTCCGGAAAATCAAGGTTTTTCGGACTTTTTCTATACCCGAAATTCTGTCTGGACTGTTCGGATTTGATGGAATTTGAACGGAAATTTATGGGTTTATAGTGGTCAAATTACTGGTGGACAATGGGAGCAAATGAAGTCCAATTTTGCCATCGGCGGACGAACACATACTTGACTGATTTACATAGAGCCTTGGCTCATTCTTTGAAAACGAGAATGGGTCGAGGTTCTATTTTTTTCGCCCGAAATCCGGCGAGACAAATTTGAGTAGGAGGTAACAGGTATGACGGATTTCAATCAGAATGTGTATTTCCTGAACATGGTGGATGAGGCCGATCTGCTTGCGTTGATGGATGAATCTGTTTGTGATCGGTGCAGCCGGTGTCGGAGGTTACCTCTATATCAAGATGAAGGGCGTAAAGCCTGCATCCAAGAAAAATCAGCCGTCCCTTTTACATAGCCAAATGGTTTGTGAATGAGCTGTTTTGAGCTATGAAGCTATGGAATCTGTAGGCGATATCTGATAAAATAGAGAATAAGAACAGTGATACAAATCGGGATTTGTGAGGGTAATTATGATAAAGTTTTTGAATGATATCAGGAATGCAGAAAAACCAATATCCAATAATAGAAAAATTATAAATACTATAGCTGTATTGTTCCTTGGAATAGCTTTGGGGACTTTTTCAAAATTTTTGGATTTTCGTCAAGCTGAACTTCCCAGTGTGCTTATGGCAATAGATGAAGCATTAGATGTTCATAATTTCCTTGGATGTTTTGCAATCTGGGTATTGATTGCACTGTGCATTTCTATTTATAGCAATTCTGCAATAAGAGCAAGCATTAATGTTTTTGTATTCTTTATTGGTATGGTTGCAAGTTACTATTTGTATTCAAACTATATTGCAGGATTTTTTCCAAGAAGTTATGCGGTGATTTGGCTTGGATTTACAGCTGTTTCTCCAGTATTGTCTTTTGTCTGCTGGTATGCAAGGGGGAAAAGCAAACTGGCACTTATACTATCAGCGCTGATTTTGGCAGTATTGTTCAATACGTGCTTTGTATATGGATGCTGGTATTTTAATGCAAAATCTGTTTTGGAAGTGATAGTCTTTATTATTGGACTTATTGTTTTGAGGAGAGACAAATTGAGGAGTTCTGCGCTAATGGGAACGATTAGTATAGTTCTTGCAGTTTTACTTGATATGGTTATTCCATTTCATTTTGGATAAACAACTTCCAGTTTGTAGACCTAAAACAGAATACCGTTCCTTACATAGCAGTCATGCGCTTCGGTGCCTGGCTGCTAATTTTTTTGCGAAAGGAGCAGATGCAAATGAAATTAGTTTTGGCTGAAAAGCCTTCGGTTGCACAGAGTATTGCCAAAGTGTTAGGTGCTGCCAAGCGTGAGGATGGCTACTTAGAGGGAAACGGATATGTGGTCAGCTGGTGTGTAGGGCATTTGGTGGAGCTGGCACAGCCGGAAGCCTATGATGAAAAGTTTGCCAAGTGGAGGTATGATGATCTTCCAATTTTGCCGGAACATTGGAAGTATTAGGTATCTGCCAGTACGAAAAAGCAGTTTGGAATCCTGAAAAAGCTCATGCAGGATTTGGAGAATAACGCTGAAGTCTGGTGTGTTATGCTGGAGCTGGTGCAGGAGATCGGAACCAAGCTGCGAACACATAAATGGGATACACATGTTCTGTTTTATCGGCACAGGATTTTTTTCTTTACCGTCATGTGGCTCTTTTTTGACCTTCCGTCGGTCCGGTTCTGTACCGACTGTGCGGAAGGAGAAACGTATGTATTTTGACGCAAAAGAGTTTGGTAAGAGACTTCACGATGTTCGCACTTCCCGTGGCATTACGCAGGAGGAACTGGCGGTTCGCCTAGGACTGGCAAGCAAGCAGCATGTCAGCCACATGGAGAACGGAGAGCGCAGCTGCTCCATTGACTTGCTGATTGAACTGTCCTGCATCCTCCATGTCAGCACGGATTATCTTCTGATGGGCAGCGAGCCAAGCAAAGAGGAAGTCAAAAATGATCTTCTGAGCATTATTTCGGAGCTGTCTACGATTGCGAAGAAAATCTAATCGTGCTCTGCGTTTGGAAATGACAAAATAGAGATACTATACCATTGCAAAAAAGAAGTGAGCACGATATAATATGGATAAGAAGGCAAAAGTCACCGCAATGGTGTGAAAATAGATTTTGGCTGTTTTCATAAGGAGTAGATCGAGAGGCTTTATCCTCAGTGACTGAAAACACAGATGTGTGATGCTTGCAGCAAGCTATTTGTATAAGCCGAAAGGCCGAAGAAATGCGGCTTTTCCTAAATGCATGAGTTAGCCGGGCCTAACTATAAAAGGAGAGACAGCAATGCGAGAACACAAGAATTTCTGGGACAGAAATGCAGGTCTGTATGACTGCTTTATGCGAAAAGACAGGGCAGTATATGAGAAAATGTATGAGCTGATCCGTCCGGTCGTGAAAGACAAAACAGTGCTGGAGGTGGCTACCGGAACGGGACTGATCGCCAAGCACATCGTAAAAGCAGCGGTACACATCGAGGCGACGGATGCCTCTCCAAAAATGATTACAGAGGCCAAACGGGGGAATTACTCTGCGAAGCTGCGTTTTTCCGTGCAGGATATGTTTTCTTTGCCATACGCGAGCAAATCATTCGATGTGGTAATCGTATCAAACGCACTGCACGTTGTGCCTCAGCCAGAAAAATCACTGCGAGAGATCAAACGGGTGCTGAAGGATGACGGTGTGCTGATCGCGCCTACCTTTACGCACGCAGAAAACTCATTTCCCGGCAAGGTCAAAGCCTTTTTCATGAATCTGGCAGGCTTTCCTCTCCACAGCAAGTGGACGAGTGAAGAATACCTAAAATTTCTGCAACAGAATGATTGGACAGTGCGAAAAAGTGTTGTTCTAAAGGCCTCTTTTCCGCTGACCTATACGGAATGTGTGAAATCGGAGGTGTGATATGTCCTTCTTTGAAAACACCCGCAAGCCCGTAGGCTTTAGCGGGAAGATCATGGTTGCTATGATGAACTTTGGGCACAGCGCAATGGCAGCGTGGGGATTGCATTTTTTGCAGCCTGCCCCGGATGCCATGGTGCTGGACTGCGGCTGCGGCGGTGGAGCGAACATCAAAACGCTGCTGAAGCTGTGTCCCAAGGGCAAGGTGCAGGGCATCGACTATTCGGCAGTCAGTGTAGAAAAAACGCGAAAGGTCAATGCAGGTGCCATTGCAGCAGGGCAGTGTACTGTGCAGCAGGCAAGTGTAGCAGAGTTGCCGTTTGAAGCGGAGCAGTTTGATGTAGTGACCGCATTTGAAACGGTCTATTTCTGGCCGGAGCTTGCGCAAAATTTCGGAGAGGTCTATCGGGTGCTGAAGCCCGGCGGGACTTTTTTCATCTGTAACGAAGCAAACGGCGAAACAGCAAAAGACGACAAATGGACGCAAATCATTAACGGTATGACCATCTATACGGATGCTGATCTAAAAGTGTATCTGGAGCAAGCAGGCTTTGGCAGGGTTCAGAGTCACAAAAATAAAAAGGGCTGGCTGTGCGTCACAGCACAGAAATGAGGTGCGATCATGTCGAAAAAAGCAACGGAATTTCAAAGAAAAGCAATGAGCCGGATGTACCGGGGCAAGGAGATCTTTAAGCCTTTGAACACCGGCTGGATCGATGAAAATGTCGCTTGTGTGCGAGAGTGGGTGGCAAATATCTTCTTCTACCGCAAGGGCGATACCACCATTATGATTGATGCCGGATACAACTATGACCGTCTGGCGGAGAAAATGAGCTGGCTTGGTATCGACCCGCATTCCATCCGGCACATCCTCATCACTCATCAGGACACCGATCATGTAGGTGCGGTGGAGGCGGACAGTCCGGGACAGTTTCGGGATGCTGCGCTGTATATTGGCGAGATCGAGAACCGCTATCTGACCGGCGAGGTGCGCCGCAGGGTCATTTACCACCTTTACAAGCTGCCGCAGGTGACGATCAACAATGAAAAAGTGCTGCTGCACGACGATGAGGTCATCGACATCGACGGGATCAGAATCGAGTGCTTTCTCGTTCCCGGTCATACATGGGGGCACATGGTATACCTTGTGGACGGGAAATATCTCTTTACCGGCGATACTATCTGGTTCGGCGCGGACGGCGGCTACAGCTTTATTTCTGCGCTGGCAGAGGATAACAAGCTGGCAGTGAAGTCTCTGGCACTGCTGGAGAAAAAGCTGAAAAAACGCGGACTGCATCCGCTGTTTATTACCGGCCACACCGGCTGGACGGACAACATGGAGTTTGCCTTTGCGCACAAAAATGAGCTGTGCTCGCCTTTCAAAAAAAGAGCCCACGACCTCAATGCGCTTTACGATGCCTATGATGAATCCGATGATACCGAAGAAAAAGCAAAGAGCGGATGCTTGAAGGGCGTGGGAAAATAAAAGGCTGCGAATTTCAGAACGCCCCGGTGCTCGTGGCTTACAACGGCCTTAACCCGGACGAGCCGGGAACGGAATACAACTCCACGCAGAACGAGGCAAGGCAGTCATATCGTTCCGAGAGATCGAGAAAATTGAGGAAAATCTGATCCTGCCGTCCTTCCGCAAACTGAAATTCGTGAACTGTAATAAGCCGTTCTGGAAAAAACTGATGCACATGGCGTTTCTACGGGCAAAAGCGGGCTGTGACAAGTGGCACGATTATGAAATGACGGTGGCTCCTTACGAAAAGAACAAGCCGATCTATTATGAATTTACCGCCTGTCCCGCAGCGGAATTTGCTATCAGAAACGGCCTTACAGAGATCATGCCCGCCCTGTGCAATGTGGATTTTGCAGCGATGGAGCTGCTTCACGCAAGGCTGGTGCGGACGACCACCTGCGCGAATGGCTGTAAGTGCGACTACACCATCTGCGGCGATCAGGACCCATACGGAAGGGAGCATCCCGAATACCGGGACGAAAACGGATACAGGAGGAACAGGAAATGCTCTTACAGGTGATTCTGGAAGGTCTTGGGTTGGGAGTTCTGCTGGTTCTGATCTGCGCTGCGGGCATCTGCAAAGGGGCTGTTGGGATGGTGCATCTTTACAGCCCGGCGGTGCTGGCGGCAATGATGACTATTTTTACTCACTGAGGGAGAAACCTATGAAATACAAAATCGAGAAAAACACCGTGCAGGAGACGTTGATCCTCCCACTGTATTCACGGAAGCTGTGTACGGAGTTGTATCCGAACCTTTACCGGGACGAAACGGCGGTGCGTCTGATCGACCAGATCGACTACGACTTTTCAGAGGCAGAGAAAAATTCCCGCAGCCTGATGCAGCGTTTCGGTGCGCTGGAGGTCGCCATGCGGCAGAATGACCTTGCCTTTGAAGTGCAGGCGTACCTGAAAAACCACCCCTGCGCGGCAGTGGTCAATCTGGGCTGCGGGTTGGATAACACCGGCAAAGCCTGCGACAACGGCAGCTGTAAAATCTACAATCTGGACTTCCCGGATGTGATCGCCTTGCGGCAGCAGCTTCTGCCCGCCGGGGAGCGGGAGCAAAACATCCCCTGCGACCTGAAAGACCCCGCATGGTTTGACAAGATCGATGCCTCCGGCGGGGCAGTGTTCTTTGCCTCCGGGGTGTTCTATTACTTTCTGACGGCACAGGTTCGGGAACTGGTGCAGGGGATGGCGGACGCTTTCCCCTGCGGCGTGCTGGTCTTTGATGCTGCCAACCGTACGGCGGTGAAGATGATCGCCAAAACGTGGTTCAGGACGGCGAAAATCAAGGATGTGGGAGCATATTTCGCGGTTTCGGATGCGAAAAGCGAGCTTTCCCCATGGGACAGCCGTTTGCAAGTATCCAGCAGGGGCTATATGCTGGGCTACAACGATCTGAAAGACCCTTCCGTCAGCGGCTTTTTCCGATTTCTCGCCAAGGTCGGGGACAACGGGATGAAAATGCAGATCGTGAAGATCGGATTTGGAGGCAAGCTATGAAAATTCTGGTATATGGTGCAGGCGTTCTGGGGTGCAATCTGGCAAGAAATCTGCTGCGCGCCGGAAAGGATGTCACTCTGCTTGCGCGGGGAAACTGGGCTGCGGAGATTAAGCAGAACGGCCTGCGGATCAAGGACAAATTTTCGCTCCGCACCTCGGTCAGCCGCATTCCGGTGGTGACTGAACTTGCACCGGATGCAATGTACGATGTGATCTTTGTGGTCCTGCGCTATACACAGCTGGATTCCGTTCTGGACACGCTGCGGGTGAACCGGACGAAGAACATCGTTTTTGTGGGGAACAATGTGCAGGCGAGGGCGCTGGCGGCGGCGCTGCCGGGGAAGAACGTCCTGTTTGCCTTTGCGCTTTCTGCGGGGCATCGGGAGGTTGAACGGGTGGTCTCCATCGACCTGAAAAAGATCACCATCGGACAGCTGCCGGGTGCAATCTCCAATAAACAGCTGATCAGGCGCATCTTCCGCGGCACAAAATATAAGGTCGTTTACGAGCCGAACATGGAGGACTATCTGCTCTGCCATGCCGCGTTTGTGATGCCTGCGGCCTTCGCCTGCTATAAGACAGACGGCGACCTGAAAAAGCTCAGGGGAGATACCGCGTACCTGAACCGTGTGCTGGATGCCAACATCGAGGGATACCGCGCCATCCGAGATGCCGGACACACCATTCTGCCCAAGGCGGATGCAGACTTTGAAGGGGAGAAATACCGCAAGACCTGCCTGCGCTTTTTCAAGCTGATGTGTGCCACCTCGCTGGGCAAGCTCTGCGCCTCCGACCATGCCATGAACGCCATCGACGAAATGAGTGCGCTGAACCGGGATCTTAAGAAATTTTTCGATGAACATGGCGCAGTCTACCCGGTATGGCAGACACTGGAAGCGGAAGTCGGGAGGTATCTGCAATGAAATACGCTGGAATGCCCTTTGGGATGTGGGCGCTGTTTGCCGGTTCCTTTCAAAAGCAGCTGACCGCGGTGCTGGGCTATGATGCAGACACTGCAAAAGCCATCACGAAAAAGGCAAAGCCACAATACCGGCAGATCATCCGCAGGCTGCCGGAGTTTGAAAAGGCCGACCGCTTCAAAATGAATCTGGTCAACTGTGCCATGACTGGCGCGTTCGTTCTTTCCATGCCGCAGCGCCCGGAGGTGGACAGGCTGACGGATTACTATGCAAAAGCCATGATGACAAAGCCCATGCAGTGGTTCTGCCGCAAAAGCGGAAAAAGAGAGTTCACCGCAAAGGATATTGCCGCCATGAAAGCCACCACTGCCCTGAAAGCCGCCGACCGCAACCCCTATTCGTGGAACATGGAGTTTTACGAATACCCGGATGGCAGCGGCTACGAGGGACGCTTTACCAAATATCAGGTTTCTGCTGTTTCTGCATCGGATGTACTGAAACGAAATACAGACTCTTTATGCTGTGCGGTCGAGAATGATGTGTTTGCCTCGCTTCCGCAGGATTCGCTTTTGGACGAGTTGGGAAATGGGGTGGGAAGATGAACAATAATATAAGTGCAAGAACAGGAGGCAATTATATGCTGGACGTAAATATGATAATTGCAAACAACATTCAGGCTGAACTGAAAAAGGAAAACAAAAAGCATGTTGATCTGGCAGAAGAAATTGGAGTCTCCAAACAGACAATGAGCAAAATTATGAATGGTGCAAGAGCAATCAACGTCCTGCAAGAACAACCAAAGTGCGCCTACGAGGCCAACGCGAAATCGGATGTCCCTTGAAAACTGAATACTCATTCTTCAGGTACATTCCTGTTTGGTCGAGTCTTCGACTGCACGCCATGAAGTCCATCGGGGCGATAGCGGTTTCGCAGAAGCAAAAATGTCGGATTGCAACCGGCGGCGGTGCTAAAGCCAGACAGGGACAATTACACAGTTCAAGAGATTATGGCAGTATATCATAACCCGTACCACCAAGGAACGCTGCTAAGACGGTGCAGTATCTGGCAGGCCATGAGAACAGCAAAACGACTATGGACATCTATGCGAAAGTCAAGTATAATAAACCTGAGAAATTAAGCAGCGTTGTAAATGCTGCATTCGGGCTGCGTTAAACTACACCAAAAATTTCGCGATTTCGTGGGTTTACTGAGAGAGGAAAACCCGCATGAATACTGGACTTTTCGGATCAAGGCCAGGTGAGTACGGCCTCAAGGCTGCACGTCGCGCTCCGCAGTTCTCCAAGAGATAATTTCATTATTATTTCTGCACAATTGCAAAAGCAAAACCACCGTTTCCGCAAGGGTTCGGCGGTTTTTTGAACTAGCATAGAACGGAGGGATTGGTATGACGATTACAGAAATTGCGCAGCTCGCGAATGTGTCCAAGGCGTGCGTGTCGCGGTATTTCAATCATGGATATGTCAGCGAGGAGAAAAAGGAAAAAATCCGCAAAGTTGTGGAACAGACCGGATATGTGCCCAACCGCGCTTCTCAGCAGACGATGCCGGGAAAAAGTCCGACCGTTGGTATTGTCATTCCGAAAATCAGTTCCGAGAGTATTTCGCGTATGGTTGCAGGCATTTCACAGGTGCTCAATCGAGCGGGGTATCGGATGCTGCTTGCCAATACGGAAAATAGTGTGGAAAAAGAGCTGAAATATCTGAAATCGTTTCAGCAGGATGAATTGGCTGGTGTGATCTTTAGTGCCACGATTTTGACCGATGAGCATATTCGCTTGCTGCAATCTCTGCAGATGCCGATTGTCATTGTATCACAAGAGGTGGAAGGGTTTTCCTGTGTGTTCCATGACGATTACGGTGCTTCCGTTGCGATGACAGAACGATTGATTCAGGCGGGACATCAGAATATTGGTGCAATTATGGTCACTTCTGAAGATCGCGCCGCCGGAGATTCCCGTATGCATGGCTATTTGGATACGTTGCAGCGAAATCAGATGGAAGTGCAGGAACGCCGTGTGACGTATTCGGAATTTACACTGGAATCCGGCTATGATGCCGCACAAAAGCTGTTGGAACAAGCGCCGGAGATTGACGGCATTGTGTGCGCCACAGATACCATTGCCATCGGTGCTATGCAGTATTTGAAGGGGATTGGCAAGCGTATTCCGGAAGACATCGGGATTACCGGTATCGGACACTCGCGCATGACAGAAATTGTGGAGCCAAATCTCACAACTGCCCATCTGTTTTACAAATCCACCGGCATGGAGGGCGCAGATATGCTGGTCAAGATGATAGAGAGCGGCATTGATATGAAGAAAAAATTAAAAATGGGTTTTGAAGTCATTGAACAGGAAACCTGCTGAGACAGAAAGGCATTCTCTCTGTACAGAGGGATGTCTTTTGTTTTACGCCTATGTGAAACAAAGTTTCACATAGAAGTTTACCAAAATTGCACCAAAAGAACAAAGCAGACCGACAAAATAGGGAGGAAATCGCACAATTCGAAAAGCATTTGGGCAATGTGCACGAAAAAATATGAAATTTTTGTGAAATCAACCGCTTGAAAATCTGATATACTGTGTAACAGAAAGATGAAACATTTCATATGGGTTTCACAGTAGTTTCACAAAGAGATAGGATGAATGGAGGTTCGCTTGATGGATTACAAAAAAGCGGCAGCCGAGACGATACAGTATATCGGCGGCAAAGACAACATTGTGTCCGCGGCACACTGCGCAACACGCTTGCGGCTGGTCATCGCAGACAACAGCAAGGTAAACAAAGAAGCGTTAGAGGACGCAGAGGGCGTGAAGGGTGTTTTTGAGGCATCCGGTCAGCTGCAAATTATCTTTGGCACAGGCGTTGTAAACAAAGTATACGATGAATTCATTGCGATGGCAGGCATCACGGCGGCATCGAAGGAGAAGGTCAAGCAGGCAGCAGCCAGCAAAGCCAATCCGTTTCAGCGGTTTATCAAGACACTGGGTGATATTTTTGTGCCGATTATTCCGGCCATTGTAGCCTCCGGTTTCTTGATGGGCATTATGGAATCGCTGAACTTCCTGATTAACAACGGCTATATCCATATGTCCAATGAAAGCTCGCTGTTCGTGCTGGCCAATATGTTCTCGAACACAGCCTATGTGTTCCTGCCGGTACTGATTGGCTTCTCCGGTGCAAAGGTATTTGGTGGCAATCCGTTCCTCGGCGGCGTCATCGGTATGATTATGGTGCATCCGAATTTACAGAATGCATGGACGATGACGGGCGGCGTGAACGAATACCTAGACGTATTTGGACTATGGAAAGTACCGCTTGTTGGCTATCAGGGACATGTCATTTCGGTTATCATCGCTGTATTTGTTATGGCGAATATTGAAAAGTGGCTGCACAAGCGTGTGCCGGCAATGCTGGATCTGTTTGTCACCCCGCTGGTATCCGTCTTTGTGACCGGTTTTCTGACCATGACCATGATCGGACCGGCATTCAATATTGTGGAGAGCAGCATTATTAACGGCATTCAGACGTTGATTTCTCTGCCGTTTGGCGTTGGTTCTCTGGTTATGGGTGCGCTGTACGCCCCGACGGTTGTCACAGGTATTCATCACATGTATACCATTATCGACCTCGGACAGATTAAGGAATTTGGTTGTACCTACTGGCTGCCGCTGGCATCCTCTGCGAATATCGCACAGGGCGCAGCTGCACTGGCTGTTGCCCTGAAAACCCGCGATCAGAAGCTCAAGGCAATGGCGCTGCCGTCCTCTCTGTCTGCATTTATGGGCATTACAGAACCGGCAATCTTCGGTGTCAATCTGCGATTCTTCCGCCCGTTCGTGTGCGCATGCATCGGCGGCGGCTGCGGCGCGATGTTCGCATCCATTACTTCTCTGGGTGCCACCGGCACCGGCGTGACAGGTATTTTTGGTATCCTGCTGTGCCTCAATGCACCGGTCAAGTACATTCTGATGTTTGCGATCTCCGCAGGCGTAGCGTTTGCACTGTCTTGGATGTTTGGCTATAAAAACGCACCGCAGACGGCAAACGGTGCACCGGAAACAGCACCGGTATTCACAGAACCGAAGGAAGCACAGGGCGAGCTGAATATTCTGTCTCCGATGCAGGGCAAGGCAGTCAGCTTGACAGATACTGGCGATGACACATTTGCCGCAGAGGTTCTTGGCAAGGGCGCGGCAATTGAACCGAGCGAAGGGAAAGTATATGCACCGTTTGATGCCACTGTGGAAACGCTGATGGGTCATGCTGTTGGTTTGACTGGTGAAAATGGCGTAGAAATGCTCATTCACATCGGTATTGATACGGTTCAGCTGAATGGCAAGCATTATACCCCGCACTGCACGGAAGGACAGCACGTCAAGGCTGGCGATTTGCTGATGGAATTTGATATGGCAGCCATTCAGGCAGAAGGCTTTAAAACGATTACGCCGGTCATCGTGACCAATGCCGATGACTATGCGGACGTTTTGACACACATTGGCAAGCAGACAAAAGCAGGAGAAACCCTGCTGACAGTGAAAAAATAATTTCAATCCATGATTTAGGAGGCAATCATATGCAGACAAAGCGAGAGAAACTCAAGCAGAATATTCTCAAGGCAGAGGCAGAAGCGGGTGCACAGAGAGCGAAGGATCCCTATCGTTTCGGTTTTCATTTGATGCCTCCTTCCGGCTGGATGAATGACCCGAATGGTCTGTGTTGGTATCAGGGCGAATATCATGTCTTTTATCAGTACAGCCCGTTGGATGCCCACAGAGGACAGATTTTCTGGGGACATTGGAGCAGCCCGGATCTGCTCTCTTGGACACAGCATCCGGTCTTTTTGTATCCGACCGATGCCTGGGACAAAAACGGTGTGTATTCCGGTTCCGGACTGGCAGAAAAAGACGGTTTGTATCTGTACTACACCGGCAATGTCAAGCATCCCGGCAATTATGATTATATCTATGAGGGACGCGGACACAATGTCGGCTTGGCAGTTACGCGTGATGGCATCACGGCAGACAGCAATCGTTGTATTTTGGAAAATAAGGATTACCCGCAAAATCTCAGCTGTCATGTGCGGGATCCGAAGGTGTGGAAACAGGACGGCGCGTATTACATGGTGCTCGGTGCACGCACCAGACAGGATGTCGGTGAAATTCTCGTATTCACCTCCGAGGATAGACTGCACTGGAAGCACTTGAATACGATTCAGACCCCACAGCCGTTCGGATTTATGTGGGAATGCCCGGATGTGTTCTGTGTCGATGGACAATGGATTGTCATGACCTCTCCACAAGGCATTGCGCACGAGAAGTATCAGTATCAAAATGTGTACTCCTGCGGATACTTCCCGCTGTATGGCGATTTTCGTTCCGAATACACCTTAGGCGATTATCAGGAATTGGATGCCGGTTTTGATTTCTATGCACCGCAGACCTTTGAGGCACCGGATGGCCGCCGGATTTTGCTCGGCTGGATGGGTATGCCGGATGCCGACTATACCAATCCGACGGCAGATTGGAGCGGCTGGCAGCACGGTATGAGTGTGCCGCGTGCGCTGCATTGGAATGGCGAACGACTGACAGCACAGCCGATCGAAGAATTACAGCAGCTGCGGACGGACAGCAAGCGGCAAACGATGCAGGGAACTGCGGCAATCAATACTGGTGCCATGGCTGAACTGCGCATTCGCAATACAGGCGAACATCTGCACATTGCCATTGGAAACAGTGCTGTGATAGAATGGTCACAGGGGTTGCTGTCTCTGACGCTCAGCGAGCAGGCGGGATATGGCAGAACCAAACGATATATCCAGACACAGAAATTGGACACCCTGCATCTTTTGATGGACACCTCCTCGTTAGAGCTGTTTGTCAATGGCGGCGAACAGACCATGACGACGCGCTTTTATCCGCAGGGTGAGGAACAGAAAAACAGAACAATTACCCTGCACGGCGAGGGAGAAGTGCGAAGCGATACCCTTCAGCCGATGACATTTCACTGGGCGCAGGCATAACGGGAGGAAGCAAATATGAAAAAAGTCACAGCGATTGGCGAATTGCTCATTGATTTTGTACCGCAGCAAAAGGGCTGCGCACTCAAAGAAGTCACCCATTTTGAGCGTGTAGCAGGCGGTGCTCCTGCCAATGTCGTCACAGCGGTCAGCCGTCTCGGCGGACGCGGTGCCATGATCTCTCAGGTCGGAGAGGATGCGTTTGGCGAACATATTTGTGATGTGCTGGCCGGCAATGGCGTAGATACCTCTCATGTCTTTCACACAAAAAAAGCGAATACCGGTCTGGCATTTGTCTCTCTGGATGCCGCCGGAAATCGGGAATTTTCCTTTTTCCGCAATCCGAGTGCGGATCTGTTCCTCTCTCCAGAGCAGATTACATCGGATATGCTGGAAGACACCGCCATTGTCCATTTTTGTTCGGTTGATTTGGTAGACTGGCCAGTGAAGAAAGCACACGAAAAGCTCATTCAGCTGGCACAAGAGAAAAACTTACTTGTCAGCTTTGATCCCAATGTACGGCTTCCGCTGTGGGATTCTGCCGAAGCATGTCAGAAAACCATTCGGGAATTTTTGCCGATGGCGGATATCATCAAGCTGTCTGATGATGAAGTAGAATTTGTCACGGGCTGCCGCAGCGAATTGGAAGCAGTGCATCAGCTGATGCAAGGTAAGTGCCGCATGGTCATTCTGACCAAGGGCGCAAACGGCTCCAGCGTATATACACGCACGACTTCTGCCCAAACTCCGGCGCGAAAAGTCGAAAAAGTCGTGGATACGACCGGCGCAGGTGATTCATTTGCCGGTTCCTTCCTGTTTCAGCTTGCGCGGGCTGGCTATGGTGCTGATAATTTGGATACCATCAGCGAACAGGAGTTGATGGAATTTTTGAACTTCTCTGCGGACTACGCCGCTTTGACTATCGGAAAGATGGGCGCGGCAATGGCGAGCATGGAGGAAATGGAGCAAGTGTACGGAAAATAAACCGTTTTCCTTCCTTCTCTGCTTCCTTCTGTTTTTCGCAACAACTGACGGAAATTGACACAGCTTGAAAATTCACACGGTTAAAAGTATATAAAAAGCCTTGAAAGCACGTTTTTCGTGACTTTCAAGGCTTTTTTGTATGGAGCAGGTAACGGGAGTCGAACCCGCTTATGCAGCTTGGGAAGCTGCCGTTCTACCGGTGAACTATACCTGCGTGCTATCTTATGATAGCACAGCGCGCCCGCGAATGCAAGCGAAAATTGGTGTTGATTTAGGACATGCTGTATAGTATAATACATTTATATAGTATCTGCAAAGAAACCAAACGCTATGGGAGGACGGAAAAATGGCAGCACAGAAGGAAGACCGCAGAATCCGCAGAACCAAACGGCTGCTGCGTCAGGCGCTGGCGGAAATCATGAACGAGAAAGAGTTTAAGGACATCACGGTAAAGGAAATCACAGACCGTGCAGACCTCAACCGCGGCACGTTCTATTTCCACTACACCGATACCTATGACCTGCGCAACCAGATTGAAGACGAGCTGGTTGAGGAGCTCAAGGAGGCAATCGCGGAATTTCAGCCGGAGCAGGCGGAGTTTTCGCTGCGCCCGATGCTCAAAAAGGTGTTTGACTACGTGCTGAGCCAGAAGTTTTTGTTCCGCACGTTTTTCCGCAGCAGCTCCAACAGCGGACTGCAAAACAAGGTCATGGCTGTCGTGGAGGAAAACATCGACAACGCGCGCAGCGAGCTGGAGGTCAACGAGAGCGAGCGCAGCAGAAAGTATCACAGCCGCTTTATGTCGAGCGGCGTCATGGGCTGCGTCAATCTCTGGCTGGAAAACAGCAATGAAATGGCAGTGGATATTATCGTCGATGAGCTGGACGAGATGTTTCAGCGCATTCTCAAAGGTGCATAAACAGAGGCGGCAATGGTTTGCCGCCTCTTTGCGTGTGTGCGTCAGTCGACCATGCGGTCTACGGTGTTCGCCGCCTCGTGCGCGGCGCGGCTGACCATGCCGGCTGTGTGGTGCGCGGTGCGGGACACCGAGCGCCCCCAATCCGCCTTGGCAGGGCAGCAGCTGACGGCGACAGCCGCCGCGGCCGCGCCGGCAAGTCCTGCAACGACACCCATGGCAAACAGTTCAGCGTTCATTTGATACGACCACCTTTCCTCGCGATTTGTCGGAAGTTTGCCCGAAAATCCGCGGAAATATGCGGGAAACCGCTGGAAAAACTTGTTTTTGAACAAGTTTTGACACATGAACAAAATTTTATAGAAAAAAAGTACCATCCTGTGCATTCCGACGGGAAGTTTGGTGAAGAATCCGGTTTACAAAAATTTAAAGAAGGTATATAATAAATACCAGATATTTTGCACCTTTAAGCTGCTCCCGTGAGTGCAGCAAGGCGTTCGGATAAAGTTGATTGAGAGCACACGGTAACTATACCCGCACTCGCTCTGTAAATTTTCGGTTTCCCGCCACAGGTGCGAGAAGCCGTTTTTTGTTGTTCGACAGAAGGAAGGGCAGCGATGGAGCAGAAAAAAGCCGAAATTATGGATGAGGGCGCCATGCGGCGCGCGATCAACCGCATTTCCTATGAGGTGATTGAGCGCAATCACGGCGCCACCGATCTGGTGCTCGCCGGCATCCGCACGCGCGGCGTGTATCTGGCGGAGCGCATGGCAGATAAAATTGCAGAGGTGGAGGGAACGCGGCCGCAGGTGGTCTCGCTGGACATCACCGGCTTTCGGGACGACCACCCCGAGGATCCGATTGCTTGTCAGCTGCCGCAAATCGACGATATTTCCCAAAAAACCGTGCTCATTGTCGATGACGTGCTGTCCACCGGACGCACGGTTCGCGCGGCAATGGAGGTGGTGCTGCACATGGGGCGCGCCCAGCGCATTCAGCTGGCGGCGCTCATCGACCGCGGACATCGGGAGCTGCCGATTCGTCCGGATTTTGTCGGCAAAAACCTGCCGACCTCCCGCACCGAGCTGGTACGGGTGTATGTAAAGGAATATGACGGAAAAGACAGCGTGGTCATTGTGACCGGCGCACAATCCGTTGAATGATTAGATACGAACACAGGAGGAAAAAGAGTCATGTCTGTAAATACACTGGTTCGCAAGATCCGTGAGAAAAACAATCCGACCGTTGCCGGTCTGGATGCGCGTCTGGAGTACATTCCGGCGTATATCACCGAGAAGTACACCGCACAGTACGGCAAGACGCTCAAGGCTGCTGCCGCCAGCATGATGGAGTTCAACAAGGGTCTGATTGACGCCCTGCACGACATTGTGCCGGCAATCAAGCCGCAGGCCGCATACTATGAGCTGCTGGGTCCGGATGGCGCGGTTGTTCTGCGCGATACCATCGCGTATGCGCACGAAAAGGGCATGTATGTCATTGCGGACATCAAGCGCAACGACATCGGCGCAACCGCTACCGCCTACGCACAGGCTTATCTGGGAGAGAGCGACGTGTGCGGCGAGAGCCTGCCGGTGTATAACTGCGATTCCTGCACCGTAAACGCCTATCTGGGCACCGACGGCATCACCCCGTTCCTCAATGAGTGCGAAGCACGTGACCGCGGCATCTATGTGCTGGTTAAGACCTCGAACAAGTCCTCTGGTGAGTTCCAGAACAAGCTGATGGGTGACCAGCCGCTGTACGTTCGCATGGCAGAGAAGGTTGCTGAGTGGGGCGAAGGTCTGATGACAGAATGCGGCTATTCGCAGGTCGGTGCCGTTGTCGGCGCAACCTATCCGGAAGAGCAGAAGATCATCCGTCAGATTATCCCGCACAGCTATTTCCTGGTACCGGGCTACGGCGCACAGGGCGCAACCGCCAAGGACATCGCCAATGCATTCAATGACGACGGTCTGGGCGCAATTGTCAATTCTTCCCGCGGCATCATGTGCGCTTGGAAGAAGTGCGATCTGGACTATCAGGAAGCAGCACGCAAGGAAGCCATCCGTATGCGTGATGACATCGTAAGTGCAATCAAGTAAGTCAAAATTTTTTGATATAGATAGTAAAAACAACATCGTTTGAATAGAAGAGGAGTGTTTGGAACTTGAAGAAGGCCTATCTCCTGCTGGCTGACGGCACGCTGTTTGAAGGCGTCAGCGTCGGTGCAGAGGGCGCATCTATTGCGGAAATCGTATTCAATACCGGCATGGCGGGCTATCAGGAAGTCCTGACCGACCCGTCCTATTACGGACAGTCTGTCTGCATGACCTATCCGCTCATCGGCAACTATGGTCTCAACGCAGAGGACTTTGAGTCGCGCAAGTGCTGGGTTTCCGGCTTTATCATGCGCGAAGCATGTGCATATCCGTCCAACTGGCGCTGTGACCGCTCGCTGGACGAGTACCTCAAGAGTGAGGGCATCGTCGGTCTGGCAGGCATTGACACCCGCCGCCTGACCCGCATCCTGAGAAACAGCGGCGTCATGAACGGCATTCTGTACTCTGAGGGCTACGAGCCGACCAAGCAGCAGATTGCCGAGATGAAGGCATATAAGGTGACCAATGCGGTCAAGACGGTTACCATTTCCGAGCCGAAGGTTTACCCGACCACCGCAGAGACCCAGAAGCATCGCGTGGCTCTGCTGGATTTCGGCGTCAAGCGCAACATTCGCCGCGAGCTGTGTGCGCGCGGCTGTGAAGTGACGGTTCTGCCGGCATACACCAAGCCGGAGGACATCCTGAACGGCGGCTATGACGGCATCATGCTGTCCAACGGCCCTGGCGACCCGCAGGAAAACACCGAAATCATCGAGAACCTGAAGGTGCTCATCAAGTCCGGTATGCCGATCTTTGGCATCTGTCTGGGACATCAGCTGCTGGCACTGTCCATCGGTGCACAGACCAAGAAGATGACCTTTGGCCACCGCGGTGTCAACCATCCGGTCAAGGATCTGGCACACGACCGCACCTATATCACCAGCCAGAACCATGGCTACGCTGTGCTGGGCGAGACCGTCAATCCGGACATTGCCCGCGTCAGCCACATCAACATCAACGACAATACCTGTGAAGGCATCGAGCATCTACATGCGCCGATCTTCACCGTTCAGTATCATCCGGAGGTCAAGCCGGGTCCGGAGGACACGGCATATCTGTTCGATCAGTTTATCGCACTCATGGATGAGAAGAAAGGAGGCGCTCAGTAATGCCGCTGCGCAAAGATATTCATAAGGTAATGGTACTGGGCTCCGGCCCGATCGTCATCGGTCAGGCAGCTGAGTTCGACTACGCAGGCACGCAGGCATGCCGTGCGCTGCGCGAAGAAGGTTTGGAGGTTATTCTGGTAAACTCCAATCCGGCTACGATTATGACCGACAAGGCCATGGCGGATAAGGTTTACATCGAGCCGATGACCATTCCGTGTGTAGAAGAAATCATCAAGAAAGAGCGTCCGGACTCCATTCTGCCGACACTGGGCGGTCAGACCGGTCTGAACATCGCCATGGATCTGGTGGCAAGCGGATTCCTCGACGAGTACGGCGTCAAGCTGCTCGGCGCAAACCCGACCACCATTGATAAGGCGGAAGACCGTCAGATGTTTAAGGACACCATGGAGAAAATCCATGAGCCGATTATCGCCTCCAAGGTGGTACACACCGTAGAGGACGCCGTTGCATTTACCGAAGAAATCGGTCTGCCGGTTATCATTCGTCCGGCATACACCCTCGGCGGCACCGGCGGCGGCATCGCGTATACTTGGGACGAACTGCGTGAAATCGCAGCGTCCGGTATCATGTACTCTCGTGTAGATGAAATTCTGGTCGAGAAGTGCATTGCAGGCTGGAAGGAAGTCGAGTACGAAGTAATGCGTGACGGCAAGGGCAATGTCATCACGGTTTGTAACATGGAAAATATTGATCCGGTCGGCGTACACACCGGCGACTCCGTCGTTGTTGCACCGAGCCAGACGCTGTGTGACCACGAGTATCAGATGCTGCGTACTTCTGCGCTCAAGATCATCACCGAGCTGGGCATTGAGGGCGGCTGTAACGTACAGTTCGCTTTGCATCCGGATTCCTTTGAGTATGCCGTTATCGAGGTAAACCCGCGTGTATCGCGTTCCTCCGCACTGGCATCCAAGGCAACCGGCTATCCGATTGCAAAGATTGCGGCAAAGATTGCGGTAGGCTACGGTCTGGACGAGCTGACCAACGCCGTTACCGGCAAGACCGCAGCTTGCTTCGAGCCGACGCTGGACTACTGCGTTGTCAAGTTCCCGCGCTGGCCGTTTGATAAATTCGTATACGCAGATAAGACGCTGGGCACCCAGATGAAGGCGACCGGCGAGGTTATGGCGATTTCCAACAGCTTCGAGGGCGGCATGATGAAGGCTGTCCGCTCCATCGAAATGAAGGTAGATTCGCTGTATATGCCGCTGATTGCCAAGCTGAGCGACGCAGAAATTATCGAAAAGGTAAAGACCTGCGATTTCGAGCGCATCTTCTCCATCTGTGAGGCGTTCCGCCGCGGCATCCTAACCGTGGACGAGGTTCACGACATCACCAAGATTGACGAGTGGTTCCTCAACGGCTTTATGCGCATCATCGACATGGAGCACGCACTGGAGAACGCCGAGGAGCTGACACCGGAGCTGTATCTGGCAGCAAAGAAGTTCGGCTTCACGGATAAGGTCATCGAGCGCCTGCACGGCAAGCCGGTCGGTGAGCTGTCTCGTCTGCCGGTATACAAGACGGTAGATACCTGTGCGGCAGAGTTCGAGGCAGAGACCCCGTACTACTACTCCACCTATGACGAGGAAACCGAGGTCAAGCCGGCCTCCGGCAAGAAGAAGATTATGGTTCTGGGCTCCGGTCCGATTCGTATCGGTCAGGGCATCGAGTTCGACTACTGCTCCGTACATTCCGTATGGGCACTGCAGGAGCTAGGCTGCGAGACCATCATCGTAAATAACAATCCGGAGACCGTATCCACCGACTTTGACACCGCAGACCGTCTGTATTTCGAGCCGCTGACACCGGAGGACATCACCGGCATCGTCAACGCAGAGAAGCCGGACGCTGCCATTGTACAGTTCGGCGGTCAGACCGCCATCAATCTGGCAGAGCACGTAGAATCTCTAGGCGTGCCGATTCTGGGCACACCGGCATGGAGCATTGACGCTGCCGAGGACAGAGAAAAGTTTGACGTCATCCTGAACAAGACCGGCATTCCGCGCGCAAAGGGCGACACGGTATTTACCGAGGAAGAAGCTGTTAAGGTTGCGGATCGTCTGGGCTATCCGGTACTGGTTCGTCCGTCTTATGTATTGGGCGGTCAGGGCATGGAAATCGCCTATAAGGAAGCGGACATCCGCGAGTATATGCGCGTCATCACCCGTACCAAGATTGAAAATCCGGTACTGGTCGACAAGTACCTGATGGGTCGAGAAATCGAAGTTGACGCCATTTGCGACGGCGAGGACATCCTGATTCCGGGCATCATGGAGCATCTGGAGCGCGCAGGCATCCATTCCGGTGACTCGATTTCGGTTTATCCGTCTATCACGATTGAGGACAAGCACAAGCAAACCATCATTGACTACACCAAGAAGCTGGCAAAGGAACTGGCAGTTATCGGTCTGGTTAACATCCAGTTCGTTCTGTACAACGACGAAGTATATGTCATTGAGGTAAACCCGCGTTCTTCTCGTACCATCCCGTATATTTCCAAGATTACCGGCGTACCGATGGTAGATCTGGCTACTCGCTGCATGTTCGGCGAAAAGCTGAAGGACATGGGCTGGGGTACCGGTCTGTATCCGGAAGGCGACCATTACGCTGTAAAGGTTCCGGTATTCTCGTTCCAGAAGCTGCGTGATCTGGATACCCAGCTTGGACCGGAGATGAAGTCCACCGGTGAGGTTCTGGGCGTATCCACCTCGTTCCGTGAAGCACTGCTCAAGGGCATGATGGGCGCAGGCTACCAGATGAAGAAGAAGGGCAAGGTTCTGATTTCTGTCCGTGATGCGGATAAGCAGGAAATCATCAACATTGCCGAGCGCTTTGCGGAGCTGGGCTTTGACCTGTACGCAACCAGCGGCACGGCAAACGTCCTCAACCGCCACATGGTAGCGACCAACTCGGTGCGCAATGTAGACGAGCCGTCCCCGAACATGATTGATCTGATTGAGTCCGGTGACATTGATTATGTCATCGCAACCTCTGTCAAGGGTCGTCATCCAGAGCTTGGCTCGGTTAAGATTCGCCGCTCCACCGTTGAGCACGCAATTCCGTGCCTGACCGCCATTGATACGGCGTCGGCACTGCTGCGCTGCCTGGAAGGCGATACCCGCATCCAGTCCTGCGAGCTGGTTGACATCAACACTGTGCATCTCAAGTAAGATGCTTGCATAGAAAAAAGAGGTCACCGCACGGTGGCCTCTTTTTGTTGCGGGCAACGAGTTGCAAAAGGATATAGTGGATGGTATACTAGCTATATCAATCGGTGAACAGGGGAGAGAACAATGAACGAACTGACGACGATAGACAAGAAAAAGAGCAAAAAATTTTGGGGATATGTTGTTGTCATCGCTTTGGCAGCAGCTGTTATCGTGGGACAACATATCTATTGGAACCGGCAGCTGACCAAGGCGGAGGAGAAGGAGGAGACTTCTTCCAGCGTGGTTGTACAGGACGATGGCACCATAACCGTAAATTCGCAGACCTTGATGAGTGCGATGAAGGGAACGGACAAACTGATTGCGTATGAATATTACTACACGGATGCGGGAACGTATGAGAAGGGAAAGAAGCTGTTCAAGACCAATATTGACATTCCGTTCGCAACGGATAGAGCAATCTTTACATACGGCGGCAGCTTGGGCGTCGGCATTCACGCGGATCAGATTGAGATTGCCACGGACGATGTGAAAAAAACCATTCAGGTAACCGTTCCGCCGTTGGAGATTCTGACGGATACGCCGGATTATGACGCCTTTCAGTATTACGATGTGAAAAATTCTGTGTTTACCAGCTCTAATTTGAAGGATTTCTCGGCATTTCAAAAGGAATTATCCGAGAAGCAAAAGAAAAAGCTGAAAAAGAACAAGGAATTTTGGGAAAAAGCAAAGGAGAGCACCGAGCTGCGCATCGAACATATGCTGAACAAGGTTGCCAATCTGGACGGCTATCAGATTACGTTTGTATGGGAATCGGACAACAAGTAAAGAAAATCCACCGGTTCTGTATAGAATCGGTGGATTTTTTGGTTCAGTCATCGGAAAGTTCAATGTCTCCGTTGTCCGCCTGCACGCGCAGAGAGCCGCCCGTGCCGCTGTGGCAGTAGTCCGTCAGCTCATCGTCCGTGGTCTGCCGAATTTGCGACCGCAGTCCGTCCGGAACGGAAATCTCTCCGTATGCGGTGCTCGCCTGTATGGTCAGCGCCTGCAGGTTCGCCAAGGTGTCGGAAACCGAAACGTCCCCGTAGCTGCTTGTGATGCTGTTTTCACCGGAAAATGCCGTCTCCCGTGCGTCAAAACCGCCGTTGGACAGCTGGACGGCGGCGGTGTCCAGCGTGCACCGCTCCAAATCAATGTCACCGTAATCATTGTTGAGCGTTAACTGGGACAGTCGGCAGTTTTTCAGCGAAATATCTCCGTTTTCACAGCGAATCGAGCCGCGCGCTGCCGAGATGCCGCGCATCGAGATGTCGCCGTAATCATTGTTGAGCGTTAACTGGGACAGCTGGCAGTTGTTCAGCGAAATATCTCCGTTGTCACAGCGAATCGAGCCGCGCGCCGCCGAGATGCCGCGCATCGAGATATCACCATAGGAAGAACGGATGTCTAACTGCTTGAGCTGAGATTTCGGAACGGATAAAATCACGGTTTGTGCGTTATCATCATCTTCCGGAAGCCTGCCGAGCGTGAGAAAATCCGTCAGGAAATCCACGTCAATATGCACCTGCGGCTGCACGGCGTCATTTTCCTTGAGATGCAGCGTGCCGTCCTGCACCGTGTACGTCAGCGGCGCTTCGCCGCCGGTCGCCGCAATGCGATAGGACAGATAACAAGAGTCATCAGCAGACGGTACGATTTTCAAATCCAGATTATCCAGCGCAAGATCCAATGCCTGTACGCCGGATATTTTTTGTTTGTTCAGCACAGCGAGTGAATCGCTGTCGGTTTTGCGGGCATCGCCGCGCAGGGTGTTGATGTCCGCAGCTTGTACATATTGCTTTCCGCCGGTGAGCATACCGGCGGCAGTGAGCACCGCGCCGACCGCACAGCACAAAACACCGGTAATCAATGTTGTTTTCAGCCAAGTTTTCATGAGTTATCGTCTCCTTTTCTGCGAAATCCAACGGGCGAGCTTAGCGAACAACATACAGCACCACTTGCACAGATAGATACCGAGCACAACGGCAAGAATGCTGAGACCGAGAGTGAGCAGGCCGCTTCCGGCAATCATACCGGCACCGGACAGGGAATAGGGAATGGCGAGCAGTCCGCGGATCACCAATTTGCCGCCGACAAGGAAGAAGGCTGCGGCACAGCATCCTACCGCAAATACGATGGCTGCGGCACATATCAAAAGTGCCAATAAGACGAGCAAAACGGCGATCAATAACGGGATGCCGATGGGTGCGGCGCAAATGGCCAGAAATGCAATCCAAAAAATATGAGATTTCTTTTTGGGAGCGGTACCGTCTGCCTGCTCCGTGATTTTTTTGTCCAGCAGATTTTGAATCAGTTCACGAGCTGCCTCCTTGGGTGTGCCCAGCTCATGCATGAGCTGCTGTGATTGTTCTTCGTCTGCTTCTTCAAAATATTCCGTGAAATACTCCATCGCGTCTGCATAGTCCTCAGCTGGCAGCTTTTTCAAGTATTTGCGCAGCTGGTCAAGATATACCTGTTTGGTCATTTGCGAAGCCTCCCTTCAATGATGCCTTCAATGGTGTCCCGATAAGACACCCATTCCTCATGTAACTGTTGGATTTGCTGTTTTCCAAGCGCGGTAATCGAATAATACTTGCGTTTGCGTCCCTGATGCAGCTGGGAATAGGTGGTGAGATAACCGGATTTCTCCAGCTTTTTGAGAATCGGATACAGCGTGGATTCTTTGATGTCTGCGGCGAGCTTGATTGTCTGACTGATTTCGTAGCCATACGAATCCTGCGTCTGCACAATGGTCAGAATCAAATACTCGATCAGCAGAGAGGATACAGGAAAATACATGCCATCAACTCCTTTTCTATAGTATATAAAATCTTTATATATAAATTTTTTATATATTTAGTATAGCACGAAGTTTCTCGATGTCAAGAGGATATATAAAAATTTTATATATAGTTGGAAAAAGCATGAGAATGCGGTATAATAGAACAATACGAACGGAAAGGAGCTGAACAATGAGCCATTCACGAGTAGAGAGCAAAACCGCTGTGAAAAACAGCGTCGGGCGATTGGCGTTCTGTGCGCTGGCGATTTTGCTGGAAGTGGTGTTTATCGCCATGATGTTCACGAAGCTCAATCGCTACGCGCCGTGGATTCAGACGTGTACCTATATTGTCGGTGCGCTGTTGGTTCTCGCCATTTATGCACAGCACAAGACATCCAGTATGAAAACGCCGTGGATTATTCTAATTTTGGTTTTTCCGGTTTTGGGCGTGTTTTTGTATTTTCTGGTCGGTCTCAACGGCGGCACATGGGCGATGCGCAAGCGGTATGAGGACATTGATGCCAAGCTGTATCCGCTGCTGACAGAGGGCGAGACGGGACAGCACACACAAGCCGCCATGCAGGCACTGGAAAAACAGGATGCGCAGCTGGCAAATGTCTCCCAGTATCTGCTGCGCAACAGCAAATATCCGGTGTATCAAAACACACAGTTGCGGTATTTTTGTGCCGAAGAAGGTCTGGAAGCACAGAAACAAGCGCTGCGGCAGGCAAAGCGCTTCATTTTTATGGAGTATCATGCGATTGAGGACGCGGAGGCGTGGCACGGCATCCAAGAGATTTTGGCGGAGCGCGCCAAGGCGGGCGTGGAAATTCGCGTCTTTTACGATGACATGGGCAGCATTGGCTTTATCAATAAGGATTTTGTCAAGCGCATGGAAAAGCTGGGCATTCAGTGCTGTATTTTCAATCCGCTGATGCCGGGCCTCAATCTGTTTTTGAACAACCGCGACCACCGCAAAATCACCGTGATAGACGGAACCATTGGCTTTACCGGCGGCTACAATCTCGCCAACGAGTATTTCAATCTGACGCACCCGTATGGACAGTGGAAGGACACCGGCATTGAGCTGCGCGGCGAAGCCGTGCGCAGTCTGACCGTGACATTTTTGGAAAACTGGCACGCCGTCAAGCGCAAAGAGGAGGAACAGCATGCACAGCCGCACATCGCGGAATATCTGCCGGAATTTGCGCCAAAACCGGAGCTGCACGGCTTTATCCAGCCGTATGCGGACAGCCCGCTGGACGATGAACAGGTGGGAGAAGAAGTATACATCAGCCTGCTCAACAAAGCAACGAAGTATTGCTGGTTTATCACGCCGTATCTGATTTTGACCGACGAGATGATTCACGCCATGGGGCTTGCCGCCAAACGCGGCGTGGATGTCCGCGTCATTACGCCGGGCATTCCGGACAAAAAGATGGTGTATCAGGTGACACGTTCCTATTACAGCAGCCTGACGCGAAACGGCGTGCGGGTGTATGAGTGGACACCGGGATTCTGCCACTGTAAAATGTGCGTGACCGATGATGAGGCGGCGACCTGCGGCACCATCAATCTGGACTACCGCAGTCTGTACCATCATTTTGAAAACGGCTGTCTGTACATCGGCCATCCGGCGGTGCTGGAGACAAAGCGGGATTTTGAGCGGACCTTTTTGCAGTGTCGGGAGGTCACAGAGGAATACACAACCGGACACGGCCGCATGCTGCGCTTGGGACAGATGTTCCTGCGCCTGTTTGCGCCGTTGCTGTAAAAGTCAAAAAAAAGAAAAAGTTCGTTGGATTTCCAACGGACTTTTTTGCTTTCTCTGGGTATACTAAGGACACCATCAAATAGGAGGGACTATCATGAAGCACAACATGTTTTGTTTTCAATGTGAGCAGACAGCGGGCTGTACCGGATGTACGGGAAGAGCCGGCGTCTGCGGCAAGCAGGCAAACACTGCCAATTTACAGGATGCACTGACCGGCGCATTGATTGCGCTGGCGCGCACGATACAGGGCAAGCAAACCGTTTCGGCGAAAATCAGCAAACAGATTATAGATGGTCTGTTTACAACCGTCACCAATGTCAATTTCAACGATGTGACCATTCAGCAGCGCATAGACGCCATTCATCGAGAGCTTCCGGCGGGAACGGCGGATTATGATATGAAAAAGGTGTGGGATGCACAGGAGGACATTCGCAGCTTAAAATCTCTCATTTTGTTCGGCATTCGCGGCATGGCAGCATATGCCTATCATGCGATGATTTTGGGCTATACCGATGCGCAGCTGGATGCATTTTTTGTCAAAGCGCTGTGCGCAGTCGGAGAGGACACATGGGGCATGGATGAGCTGCTGCCGATTGTTTTAGAAGTCGGCGAGAAAAATCTTGCCTGCATGGCACTGCTGGACAAGGCGAATACGGAAACCTACGGCATACCGGAGCCGACCACTGTTCCGCTGACCGTTGAAAAGGGTCCGTTTATCGTTGTCACCGGACACGATTTGTACGACCTCAAATGCTTGCTGGAACAGACCAAGGATAAGGGCGTTGCCGTGTATACGCACGGCGAGATGCTTCCGGCGCACGGCTATCCGGAGCTGAAAAAATATCCGCATTTGAAGGGCAATTTTGGCACGGCATGGCAAAACCAGCAAAAGGAATTTGACAACATTCCGGCGCCGATTTTGTTTACAACAAACTGCCTGATGCCGCCGCGCCCGAGCTATGCAGACCGTGTGTTTACCACGGAAGTGGTCTCGTATCCGGAAATGGTGCACATTGATGAAGCCCGCGATTTCACGCCGGTCATCGAAAAAGCGCTGGAGCTGGGCGGCTATGCAGAAGATCAGCCGTTTACCGGCATCAATGGCGGGCACACCGTGACAACCGGCTTTGGACACGGCGCGATTTTGCGCGCTGCCGATCAGATAGTAGATGCTGTCAAATCCGGTGCAATTCGCCATTTCTTCTTGGTCGGCGGCTGTGACGGTGCGCGTCCGGGCAGAAACTACTACACGGAGTTTGTCAAACAGACGCCGCCGGACACGGTTGTACTGACGCTTGCCTGCGGTAAATACCGGTTTAACGATTTGGATCTCGGCACGATTGGCGGTCTGCCGCGTCTGATGGATGTCGGACAGTGCAACGATGCCTATGGTGCAATTCAGGTTGCGGTCGCGCTGGCAAAGGCATTTGACTGCGGGGTCAATGAACTGCCGCTGTCTATGGTGCTGTCTTGGTATGAGCAAAAGGCAGTGTGCATTCTGCTGACGCTGCTGTATCTTGGCATTCAAAACATTCGCCTTGGCCCCACGCTTCCGGCATTTCTTTCTCCCAACGTCCTGCAATTCTTAGTAGAGCACTATCATATTGCGCCGATCAGCACACCGGAAGAGGACTTGAAGGCAATTTTGGGCGAATAATTTCCCTGTTGCAGCCTCCGCACGCCCGTGCTATACTGGAAAAAACGCACAGGAGAGAGAACCCATGGAAATACAGGAACAGACGCTCGTGCAAATCGGGCAGGAGCAAACCTTGACGGTTCCGGCACATGTGCGCCGCATTGCGGCGGGCGCGTGCGGAGAAAATGATACGCTGGAGCAGCTGACCATTCCGGCGAACCACACGCAGCTGTGCGCAGAGAAGCTGTTCGCCGGCTGCCGCGCGCTCAAGTGCGTGGAAATCTTGGGCGAGGTGGAGGACGAGACGGCAAGCGGTTTTCACAACCGGCGGCGCTGCGGGACTACCTTGGTCTGCGCGAACACGTACAGCTGACTTGGGAGTGCCCGACGGTCTGGTGCTTGGAGGACCGCTGCCAGTTCTGCGGCGGCGCGCTCAAGGGAAGCGTGATGCGCGTGTGCACCTTCTGCGGACGAATCAACTGAATGAAAAAGCTCTCCCGCACCGGATTTTCCGGAACGGGAGAGCGTGACATTCGCCGCGATGCAACCGATAATAAAAAAGTGTGGAAACCAGACGGTTGCCACGAAAAATAGTCTACTTTAAGCGATGAGAGCGGGAACTCTCTATGCGCAGTGAGCTATCTGTTTGCGGCAGACGGCTCACTTTTTTCTGTAATGATTTGATATAATATGTCAAGAAACATCCCCCGCGCACGGTCTGCGCAGGGGATGTTTTATCTTATATATATGTATCACCGATACGAAACGTCCGACAGATAGATGTTCTTCATGTCAATCGGGATGCGGTAGCGCTCCAGAAACAGCTTGACGGTCTCGCGGTCGAGCGGGCACTTCGGCCCGATTGTCACGCTGCGGATGAACGACTGGCACGGGGAGCTGAACGAGATGTCGCGGTATGGCACGAGGTTCTTTTCGCGCAGGCGGTAATTGATGGGCAGCATGCGAAACAGATCCAGCTGCTGTTCGGTCACCTGCTGCACAAGCTGCTCGTCAAACGCGCCCTCGTCGAAGGTGTCGTTCTCATACGGCGGGGCGGGCAGCGGCGGATAGTACACGCAGCGCCACTCCGCTTCCTCGGAAAACGCTCTGGACTTGAAAAACGGCAGCACCGGATACATCATGCGCACCAGCTCGGCGGCAGCCATCTCAATCGAAACGCGCAGCGGCAGCCACTGCATGTGGATGCAGAACATGCGCATGCAAATCGACTCGATGTTTTCGGTGGAGTATTGGACGTTGTGGAACAGCAGCCCGTCCGGCAAATCGCGGGCGCTGCCCTTGAGCCCGAGGTAGCGCTGGGCGCGGCGAAAGGCGCGCTCAAAGGCGGTGCCGGAGGAGACGCCGATGCACACGCCGTATCCGTTGTCTCCGTAGCCGCGCCACTGGCTGAGCAGGTCGCGCTCGGAGGAGAAGCAGGCGGCGAGAATCATCGTGTTGTACCGCTGAAACTGTTGCTCCATACCGGCGAGCAGCGCAGAGGCAAGCTCCGGCTGCTTGCTGCACGGATAGGCGGGGTTGGTCAGGTTGTTTTTGATGTGCTCCAGACACTGCCGGATGGCCCATTTTTTCTCCATGAAGTCGTTGCTCTTTTCAATGTCGGATAGGCGCAGTGTGTGGTTGGTGATGATTTGGAAAAAGGTGTCCACGCTGCAGTAGTGATACACGACATCGGGCAGGGTGGAAGCGGTCAGTAGATTCGGCATAGACAAAAGCCTCCCTTCGCGGGACGAAAACATCCCTCTCCTTTTATTGTACACGCAATTGAAAAAAAAGCCAGCGGACAAGGCAAAAACTGCAAAAATAAACGGGAAAATAGGCGAAGAAAAACGGAAATATGAAAAAATGCGCGAAATTCAAATGTGCACAATGCACGGCGCAAAATAACCTGCCGTTTTATCTATGTTGCCAAATGAAATATGAATGGATTGTGAACAAATTGTAAACAGTGGCAAAAAAGTTTGGAAAAACCTTGACTTCCAAGAATATCTGCGCTAGAATGCTCGTAAATTAAGTGCTGTAACCGAAATGTAATCAAATTGCATTTGAGTTGTAATTTCCATCCGCTGACGCAGCACGCGAGGCGGATACCATATACGCAAACAGTCTACGTACATGGCGAGACGAAAGGAGTCTTATGAGTTTTCTTCATAGAGTAAAAACATTTCATCATACGGTAACCCGCGTACACCTGAAGCGCCGCGCAGTTCCGCTGGCAGCGCTGGTTCTGACCACCAGCATGACCTTTCCGGTTATCGCCGTTGGCATGGATACTTACACCGTAACCGATGGCACCAATACCGACACCGTTGTTCTGCACGAGAGCAATGCAGAGACCGCGCTGCGCCAGTCCTCGTTTGACGCAGGCGAGTACAACATCACGTCTGTTGTAGAGGACGAGAACGGCTACACCGTTTCCGTCAAGGCAAAGTACGATGTCACGGTGGCTGCGGACGGTCAGACCAAGACCATCCACACCGGCGACGCCCGCGTTTCCGACATCCTGCGTCAGGCTGGCGTAGAGGTTGGCGAGAACGACATTGTGGAGCCGGCACAGGACACCATGCTGACCGAGGCGACTACCATCAAGGTCACCCGCGTCACCACCAAGACCATGACCGAGACCAAGGACATCGCGTACTCGACCGAGACCCGTGAGACCAGCGAGCTGGAGAAGGGCAAGAGCCGCGTGGCACAGGAAGGCGTCAACGGCAAGGAAGAGATTACGCTGGAGTACACCTACCATGACGGCGTGCAGGTTTCCATCGTGCAGACCGGTTCCCGCGTTCTGGAGCAGCCGGTCAACAAGATTGTGGAGAACGGCACCAAGGAGCCAGTGGTAACCACATCTTCGACTTCTTCTTCCGGCGCACCGTCTAGCTCCTCCCGCACCATCACCATGGAAGCTACCGCATATTCCGGCGGCGGCACCACGGCGAGCGGCATGGCAGCAGCAGTTGGCCGCGTGGCAGTTGACCCGCGCGTCATCCCGCTGGGCACCCGCCTGTACATCGAGGGCTACGGCTACGCAGTCGCAGCGGATACCGGCGGAGCCATCAAGGGCAACCGCATCGACCTGTACATGAACAGCGAGTCCGCATGCAACAGCTTCGGCCGCCGCAGCGTTACCGTACACGTTCTGGGCTAACCCCCCGACAAACAGAAAACAAGAGTCCCGACCAGATTTCTGGTCGGGACTTTTTGTATTTCTGCGGCGAAATTGTTCCGGTGAATTGGACGCGATTGACAACCTGTACAAACCCGATTGCAAGCAATTCGCAAACAGTGTATAATACAACTGTTTATATCATACCGATGGAATACAGATAAAGGATAAGGTGCTTCATGGATCTTTGTAATATTGACACAATACGCGCCGTGCTGGGACGGCACGGCTTCCGATTTTCCAAATCGCTCGGACAGAACTTTTTGACAGAGGCGTGGGTTCCGGCGCGCATTGCGGAGAGCTGCGGCGTGGACGAGACGAGCTGTGCGCTGGAGGTAGGCCCGGGCATGGGCTGCCTGACCGAGCAGCTGTCCAAGCGGGCGGGTCAGGTGTGCTCGATTGAGCTGGACCGCGCCCTGTTTCCGGTGCTGGAAGAGACGCTGGCGGACTGTCACAACGTGGAAATTGTGCAGGGCGATGTGCTCAAGTGCGATTTGGCGGGCATCTGCCGCGAAAAGTTCGGCGGCAAGCCGGTGTATGCGTGCGCCAATCTGCCGTATTATATCACGACGCCCGCCATCACCGCGATGCTGGAATCCAAGGCGTTTTCTGCGATTACCGTCATGGTGCAGAAGGAGGTTGCACAGCGCATTTGTGCATGCGCGGGCAGCTCGGACTACAGCGCATTTTCCATTTATATCGCCTACTACGCGCAGGCGGAGATTTTGTTCGACGTGCCGCGCGACTGCTTTGTGCCGCAGCCGAAGGTGGACTCTGCAGTTGTCCGCCTGATTCCGCGCAGCGAACCGCCGGTACAGGTGAGCAACGAAAAGCTGCTGTTTACGCTGATTAAGGCGGCATTTGGACAGCGGCGCAAGACGCTCGCCAATGCACTCGGCGGCGTGCTGGGCGCCTCGCTGGGCAAGGCGGGCATTGTGCAGCTCATTACCGACTGCGGCTTTGATGCCCGCATTCGCGGCGAAAAGCTGAGTCTGGAGGACTTTGCGGTGCTGACACAGCTGGCAGACCAGCGCATGCAGCAGGCATGAAACAGTATATTGTAAAAAATCAAAAAAAACTGGCGCTCGGCTACACGACGGGCAGCTGTGCCGCGGGCGCAGCCAAGGCGGCGGCGCAAGCCCTGCTCAGCGGTCAGCCGGTGCGGCAAATGCAGCTCATGACCCCGAAGGGCATCGCGCTGACGCTGGACATCGAGCACATGACGCGCACACCGGAACAGGTGCGCTGCGCGGTGCGCAAGGATGCCGGAGATGATCCGGACATCACGCACGGCATTTTGATTTACGCAGAGGTGCAAAAGATACCGGCGGGCGTTGTGATTGACGGCGGCGAGGGCGTCGGACGGGTCACAAAGTCCGGCTTGGCGCAGCCGGTCGGCACGGCGGCGATCAATCCCGGCCCGCGCGAGCAAATCACGCGCGCGGTGCAGGATATTGCGCACAAATACGGCTATACCGGCGGCTTTTCGGTTATCATTTCGATTCCGGAGGGAAAAGAATTGGGCGCACGGACGTTCAACCCCAAGCTCGGCATTGTCGGCGGGCTGTCCGTGCTGGGCACGAGCGGCATCGTCGAGCCGATGAGCGAACAGGCGCTGATCGACACGATTCACATTGACATGGACAGCCGCTATGCGGACGGGCAGCGCGAGCTGCTGCTGTGCCCCGGCAATTACGGCGAGGATTTCGCCCGCGACACGCTGGGACTGGACATTGCGCGCGGCGTCAAGTGCTCGAATTTCATCGGGGAAGCGCTGGATTACGCGGTGTATCGCGGCTTTTCCAACATTCTGCTGGTCGGACACGCGGGCAAGCTGATTAAGCTCGCGGCGGGCGTCTTTCAGACGCATTCCGCCTATGCGGATGCCAGACAGGAGATTTTTGCCGCCCATGCGGCGCTGTGCGGCGCGTCCGCCGAGACGGTGCGGACGCTGATGGAGGCGGTGACCGTCGATGCCTGTCTGGATATCCTGCGGCGGGCAGGGCTGGACAAGCCGGTGCTGCAGTCCATTTCACAAAAAATCCAATCGCATCTCGTGCACCGCGTGTGCGGCAAGACCGGCAGGCAAATCGGCATCGAGTATGTGATTTTTACCAATCCATACGGCATTTTGATGCAGTCAGACG
Organism: Butyricicoccus intestinisimiae; assembly: GCF_018918345.1. Lineage (NCBI taxonomy): Bacteria > Bacillati > Bacillota > Clostridia > Eubacteriales > Butyricicoccaceae > Butyricicoccus > Butyricicoccus intestinisimiae. The sequence continues at coordinate 88,215 of NZ_JAHLQI010000002.1, read as the reverse complement.
GCGCGCAGGCGTGCATTGCCGCGCGCAGAGAAAAGGAGAGACAAATATGATTCAGTTTGTGGGAGCAGGTCCCGGCGCGGAGGATTTGATTACCGTGCGCGGCGCAAAGCTGCTGGAGCAGGCGGATGTCGTTGTATATGCGGGCTCGCTGGTCAATCCGGCGCATTTGGCGCGCACCAAGCAGGGCTGTCAGATTTACGACAGCGCATCTATGACGCTGGAGCAGGTCATGGACGTCATGATTCCGGCGGCGCAGGCGGGAAAGCTGGTGGTGCGCCTGCACACGGGTGACCCGTCCATTTACGGCGCGATTCGCGAGCAGATGGATGTGCTGGACGCGCAGGGCATCGCATACGATGTTTGTCCGGGCGTCTCCTCGTTCTGCGGCGCGGCGGCAGCCCTGCACGCGGAATACACGCTGCCTGACGTCAGCCAGACCGTCATTCTCAGCCGCATGGCGGGCAGAACACCGGTGCCGGAGCGCGAATCCATCCGCAAGCTGGCATCGCACGGCAGCACGATGGTGCTGTTTTTGTCCTCCGGCATGCTGGGCAAGCTGGCAGAGGAACTGATTGCGGGCGGCTATGCACCGGAGACACCGGCGGCGATTGTCTACAAGGCAACATGGCCGGATCAGCGCGTGTTCCGCACGACGATTGCGGGACTGGAGCAGACCGCCAAGGACAACGGCATTTCCAAGACCGCTCTGATTACAGTCGGCGGCTTTTTGGGCGATACCTATGAGCGCTCCAAGCTGTATGACCCGAGCTTTGCACACGGCTGCCGCGAGGCGAGCAAGTGAACATCCGCATCATCTCGTTTACCGACCGCGGGCGCAGCGTCAGCCAAACGCTCGCGGCGGCGCTGTCTGCGCACACGGTGCAGCAGTATGCGAAGGCGGACGGCTTTTTGCCGTATGCGTCTGTGCGCACCTTTGCCGAAGAAAGCATGGCGCAGGCGGATGCGGTGGTGTTTGTCGGCGCGGCGGGCATCGCCGTGCGGGCGATTGCACCGTTCGTGCGCAGCAAGGATACCGACCCTGCTGTACTTGTGATAGATGAGAATGGAAACTTTGTCATTTCGCTGCTGTCCGGTCACATCGGCGGCGCGAATGCGTGGACTCGGCGTCTGGCGGACATTGTGCACGCGATTCCGGTCATCACAACGGCGACGGACGGGCGCGGCGTGTTCGCGGCGGACAGCTGGGCGGTGCAGCACGGCTGCGCCGTAAAAGACATTCGGGAGATTCAATATATATCCGGTGCGCTGCTGCGCGGAGAACTGGTAGGACTGCACAGCGATTTTCCAATTGCCGGCGCACTGCCCGACGGGGTGCAGCCGGACACATCACACGACTGCGGCATGCTGATTTCCGTGCGCGAGCCGGAACGGCCTCCGTTTGCGCACACGCTGCACGTGGTGCCGCGCGTGGTGCATGTCGGCGTGGGCTGTAAGAAACAAACCGATCCGTGCGCCCTGCGCACATGGACGGAGGGCGTTTTGCGTGCACTGCGCATTGTGCCGCAGGCAGTCGCCTCGGTCTCCTCGATTGATTTAAAGAGAGAAGAACCGGCGGTGCTTGCGCTGGCGCAGGCGTGGCGCGTTCCCATGCACTTTTACAGTGCGCAGCAGCTGGAGCAGGTGACGGGTGACTTCCCGCGGTCGGACTTTGTGCGCCGCATCACGGGCACAGACAACGTCTGTCAGCGCGCGGCGGCAAAGGCATCGGAAAACGGCAGCTGTCTGCTCGCCAAGACGGCGAAGGATGGCATGACCGTTTCGATTTATGCAAAAGAGTGGAGGGCAGAGTTTTGAGTATCTGCATGGCAGGAATTGACTGGAAAAGCGCCAATATGGACAAGCGCGAGGCATTTTCCTTTACCGGCAGTCAGGTCGAGCACCTGTGCCGAACCATCGCGCAGGCATCCGGCGCGGCGGGCTGCGTGCTGCTGTCCACCTGCAACCGGACAGAGCTGTATTTGAGCGGCGCGGGCGATTTGCAGCCGGATGCGCTGCTGTGTCAGGCGGCGCAGGCGGAGGGCGCGCAGACGCTGTTTACCGTGCGCCGCGGACGCGATGCCGCGCGGCATCTCATGCGGGTTTCGTGCGGTCTGTGCTCGCAGATTTTGGGCGAGGATCAGATTGTCTCGCAGGTCAAGCGCGCGTATGCGATGGCGCATGAGGCACACACCACGGACGCCGTGCTCAGCCAGCTGTTTCGTCTGGCGGCGACGGCGGGCAAAAAGAGCCGCACACAGGTGCGCCTGTCAGCGGCGCCGCTGTCGGTTGCCGGACAGGCGGTTGCGCTCATAGAACAAAAGCTGGGCAGTCTGCGCGGAACACGTGCTCTGGTCATTGGCAATGGCGAGATGGGACGGCTGGCGTCGTCGCTGCTCGCGGCGCGGGGATGTCAGGTGACAGTGACCCTGCGCTCATATCGGCACGGGCAGACCATCGTGCCGGCGGGCTGCCGCACCATTGCATATGACGAACGCATGTCGCTGGTGCCGCAGTGTGATATTTTGCTCAGTGCGACGACCAGCCCGCATTACACCGTGACCAAGAGCGATTTGGAGGGCATGGAGCAGATTCCCTATGTGGTCTGTGATTTGTCCATGCCGCGCGACATTGATCCGGACATTCGCGGGCTGGCCGGCGTCAGTACCTTTTTTGATATGGACAGCATGGGCGGGCGCGATGCGCACGTCAATATAGAGGACAGACAGCAGGTGGAGGACATCATCGCGGAGCAGATGCAGGAGCTGGAGCGGTGGGACAGCTACCGCCGCGCCCTGCCGCGCATGGAAGAGCTGCGGGCGCTGCTCTCCCAGCGCATCGCGGAGGACTACGCCCTCGAACAGCTGACGGCGGGCGAACAGGCGGAAACCGCGGAAAAAATGCAGGCTGCGGCGCGTCTGGCGGCGGACAAAGCCGCGCAGTGGATGCTCGCCGGTATGCAGAACCAGCTGGATGAGCGGGCACTGGAAGCCTGTCGAGAGGCAATTTTGCGCAAAGCACCGCAGCTGCGGGATAGGAGCATGATATGAAACTGTATGTAATTGGAATCGGCCCGGGCGGCGCGGATCAGATGACCCCGCGCGCCCGTCAGGCAATCGAACACAGCGATATAATCGCGGGATACACGACGTATATTGACCTCGTGCGCCCGCTCATCGGGGACAAGGAAATTTTGCAGACACCGATGAAAAAGGAAATCGACCGCTGCAAGCTGGCGCGCGATGCCGCGCTGACCGGCAAGACCGTGTCCATGATTTGCTCCGGTGACGCCGGTGTGTACGGCATGGCGGGGCTCATGTATGAGGTGTGCGAGCAGCATCCGGATATGGACATTGAAGTGATTCCGGGCATCACCGCGGCGTGCGGCGGCGCAGCCGTGCTCGGCGCACCGCTCATTCACGATTTCGCGGTCATCAGCCTGAGCGATTTGCTAACGCCGTGGGAGAAAATTCAAAAGCGGCTGGATTTTGCGGCGCAGGCGGATTTTTGCATCTGTCTGTACAATCCGTCCAGCCATAAGCGCGCGGATTATCTGCAAAAGGCGTGCGATATTCTGCTCAAGAGCAAGTCTACGGAGACGCCGTGCGGCACAGTGCGCAACATCGGTCGTGACGGCGAGTGCGGCGAGATTTATACGCTGGCGCAGCTGCGTGATACCAAGGTTGACATGTTTACCACGGTGTTTATCGGAAACAGCCAGACCCGCGTGATAAACGGGAAACTCGTGACGCCGAGAGGATATGAGAACAAATGAGACGGGTGATTTTTTCCGGCACCAGTGAGGGCAAGATGCTGTGCCGGCAACTGTCGCAGGCGGGTCTGTCGGCAGAGGTCTGTGTCGCGACAGAATACGGAAAAGAGGTCATGCCGGAGCTGCGCGGCATCACGGTGCACACCGGACGCATGACCGCGCCAGAGATGACGGAATTTTTGCGCGGCGCGCAGGTTGTCATTGACGCGACGCACCCGTATGCGGTGGAAGTGAGCAAAAACATCCGCGCGGCGTGTGCACAGGTATCGTGCCGATACATTCGGCTGCTGCGCCCCAAGACGCAGGCGGAGGGCGCCGTACATGTGCCGTCCGCGGCGGCGGCGGCGCGGTATTTGTCTGAGACCGAGGGCGCCGTGCTGCTGACGGTCGGCAGCAAAGAGCTGGCGTGCTTTACGGCGGTGGAAAATTATCAGGAGCGCCTGTGGCCGCGCGTGCTGCCCGCGGCGAAATCACTGGAAATCTGCCAGCAGCTGGGCTTTCCGGCGGCGCATTTGATTTTGATGCAGGGGCCGTTTTCCGAGGAGATGAATGTCGCCCTGATTCATGCCAGTGATGCCAAATGGCTGGTGACCAAGGACACCGGAGAAGCGGGCGGTCTGCCGGCGAAGCTGGCGGCGGCGAAGCGATGCGGCTGCCGCGTGCTGCTCATCGACCGTCCGCAGGAGGACGGCATGACACCGGACGCCGTGCGCGATTTGCTGCTCGGCGAGAAGCCGCCGCGGTTTCCGCTGTTTGTCGATTTGACGGACAAGACCTGTGTTGTCGTGGGCTGCGGAGCAATCGGCGCGCACCGCGCCGAGGTTCTGCTGCGATACGGCGCGCGCGTCATCGTTGTCGCGCCGGAGGGCGAAGCACCGGCGGGCGCGCAGCACATCAGACGGGCGTTTGAGCCGCAGGACATTCGCGGGGCGTTTCTGGTCACTGCCGCGACCGACAATCACGCGCTCAATCATGAGATTTACGAGCTGTGTCAGCGGGAGCATATTTTTATCAGCACGGCGGACGACAGAACCGCCTGCTCGTTTTTCTTTCCCGCCGTGCGCACGGGAAACGGGTTGTCCGTCGGTCTTGTGTCTGACGGCAGCGACCACAAAAAGACCGCGCGCACCGCAAAAAAAATAGAAGCCATACTCAAGGAGGAACAGGAATGAGCCGAATCATTCGCGTGGGCAGTCGGGAATCCAAGCTCGCTGTCATACAAAGTGAACTGGTCATAGAGGCCATACGCGCCTGTGACCCCTCGATACAGATAGAACTGGTCACGATGAAGACCACAGGAGATAAAATTTTAGACCGGACGCTGGACAAGGTGGGCGGAAAGGGTCTGTTTGTCAAGGAGCTGGATCGCGCCCTGCTGGCGGGAGAGGTTGACCTCACTGTACATTCGATGAAGGATTTGCCGGCGCAGCTGCATCCGGATTTGCCGCTGGCGGCGGTATCCGGCCGCGAGACGCCGTATGACGTCTTGGTGCTGCCGGAGGGCTGCACGCAGTGGGATCAGACCAAGCCGGTGGGCTGTGCGTCCGCGCGGCGCACCGTGCAGCTGCATGCGCTGTATCCCCATATCGATATCAAGCCGGTGCGCGGCAACATTCAGACGCGCCTGCGCAAGCTGGACAGCGGCGAATACGGCGCGCTGGTGCTCGCACAGGCGGGGTTGCATCGGCTGGGACTGGATGACCGCATTCACCGCGTGTTCACACCGGAAGAATTGATTCCGTCCGCCTGTCAGGGCGTGCTCGCCGTGCAGACGAGAAAGGGCTTTGACACGGCATGTCTCAAAGGCTTCCACGATGCGGATGCTTGGGACTGCGCCATGGCGGAGCGCGCGTTTATCCGCGCACTGGACGGCGGCTGTTCGTCTCCGGTCGCTGCCTTCGCGCAGCTGACCAACGCGGACACCATGCGCCTGACGGGACTCTATGTGTCAGAGGACAGAAAGTATTCCGCGCGAGAGACCATCACCTGTCCGAGAGAGCAGGCGCAAGCACGTGCCGCACAGCTGGCACAACAGATGAAAGGAAGCAAGCATGGGTAAGGTAACACTGGTCGGTGCAGGGCCGGGAGATCCGGGACTGCTCACCGTCAAGGGCAGACAGGCGATTTTGGACGCCGAAGTGGTGGTCTATGACCGGCTGGTAGGGCCGGAAATTCTCGCGCTGATGCCGGCGAACGCCGAAAAAATAGATGTCGGCAAAAAGAGCAATTGTCATCCGGTGCCGCAGTGGCGCATCAATGAGATTTTGCTGGAAAAGGCACAGGAGGGCAAAAACGTCGTGCGCCTCAAGGGCGGCGACTGCTTTTTGTTCGGCCGCGGCGGCGAAGAACTGGAGCTGCTCGAGCAGCACAACATTCCGTTTGAGGTCGTGCCCGGCGTGACCAGCGCGCTGTCCGTACCGGCATACGCGGGTATTCCGGTGACGCATCGGGATTTCACCTCGTCCGTGCACATCATCACCGGACACGCCAAGCAAAATGGTCAGCTCAATCTGGATTTTGAAGCGCTTGTGCGCCATCGCGGCACGCTGGTGTTTTTGATGAGTGTCAGCAGCACGCCAATGATTTTGTCCGGTCTGATGCAGGCGGGCATGGCGGAGGATATGCCCGCGGCGATGATTGAGCGCGGCACGCTGCCCACACAGCGCAAGCTGGTGGCAACCGTCGGCACGCTGTCCCGCCGTATGCAGGAGGAACACATCACCAGTCCGGCGATTTTGGTTGTCGGCGCGGTGTGTGCGCTGTCGGATTCGTTTGACTGGTTCAGCCGCACGCCGCTGCACGGCATCACGGTTGCCGTCACCCGCCCGAAAAACCGCGCGGGCACGCTGACCGATAAGCTGCGCGCGCTCGGCGCTCACGTGATTTCCTATCCGTGCATTGAGACCAAGACCATCTGGCCGAATATGCCGGTGGTCGAAGCGCTCGCGTCCATTGACCAGTACAGCTGGCTCGTGCTCACCAGCCCGACCGGCGTGGAGACACTGATTCAGCTGCTGGATGCGGCGGATATGGATATGCGCAATCTCGCGCACATGAAGCTCGCGGTTATCGGTTCGGCAACCGCGAAAGCGCTCAAGGCGCACGGTCTGCGCGCGGACTATATACCGGCGATTTACGATTCCGTGCATCTCGCGGAGGGACTGGTGCGTCTGGTCGGAGAGGGAGACCGCGTGCTGCTGCTGCGCGCTGCGCAGGGCTCTGCGGAGCTGCCGATGCAGCTGGGAGAGGCGTGCATCCCGTTTGACGATGTGCCGATTTATGAGACACTGTATTACAATGAAAACAGTGCGGACATGGCACAGGCTCTGTCCGCAGGAGAAATAGATTATGTCACGTTCACCAGTGCGTCCACGGTCAGGGGCTTTGTCAGCAGCCTGCCGGAGGGAACCGATGTTTCCGGTTTCCGCGCGCTGTGCATCGGAGCGATGACCGAACAGGCGGCAAAATCCGCCGGTATGCAAACCATCACAGCAACCAGCGCCACCATTGACGCCATGCTGTCTCGACTTTTGGAGGAACAACAACTATGAATTTAATCAATCGTCCGCGCAGACTGCGCACCAGCCCGACCCTTCGCTCAATGATGCGCGAAACCCGCATGTCTCCGTCCAGCCTAATTTATCCGATTTTTGCGATTGAGGGCGAGAACATCAAAAACCCGATTGCATCGCTGCCGGGTCAGTTCCAGTGGTCTCCCGACCGCATCTGTGAGGCCATCGAGGAGTGCATCCAAGCGGGCGTGGAAAAGGTCATGCTGTTCGGCCTGCCGGCGCACAAGGACGAAATCGGCTCGGGTGCATGGGCAGAAAACGGCATTGTACAGCAGGCAATCCGCGCCATCAAGGCGAAGTATCCGGATTTTTATGTGATTACCGACGTGTGCATGTGTGAGTACACCTCGCACGGCCACTGCGGCATTTTGTGCGACCACTATGTGGACAACGACAAGACGCTGGAGTGTCTGGCAAAGATTGCGCTGTCGCACGCACAGGCGGGCGCGGACATGGTTGCGCCGTCCGACATGATGGACGGCCGTGTCGCTGCGATTCGCAAGATTCTCGATGACAACGGCTTTATCAACATCCCGATTATGGCGTATTCCGCAAAATATGCCTCGGCATTTTACGGCCCGTTCCGCGATGCCGCAGGCTCGGCACCGTCGTTCGGTGACAGAAAGTCGTATCAGATGGACCCGCACAACAGCCGCGAGGCCATGCTGGAGTGCCAGCTGGATGTGCAGGAGGGCGCGGACATCATCATGGTCAAGCCTGCACTTAGCTATCTGGATGTCATTGTCAAGGCAAAGGAACGCTTTGATGTGCCGCTCGCCGCGTATTCGGTCAGCGGCGAATACGCCATGATTAAGGCGGCAGCGGCGGCGGATCTCGTCGACGAGTACCGTATTATGTGTGAGTCTGCGCTGAGCATTTACCGCGCAGGCGCAGAGATTTTGATTACCTACTATGCCAAGGAACTGGCACAGGCGATGAAGAAGGGAGACATTGGCTGATGGATACCTCGGAAAAGCTGTTTGAACAGGCACAAAAGGTGATGCCGGGCGGCGTAAACAGTCCGGTGCGTGCCTACCGCGCGGTCGGCATGACGCCGCGCTTTATCCAGTCCGCAAAGGGCGCCTACATCACGGACGTGGACGGCGTACAGTACATTGATTATGTCGGCTCTTGGGGCCCGATGATTTTGGGACACGCCAACCCGCAGGTGCTGCGTGCGGTTGAGCAGACCATGAAAAACGGTCTGAGCTTTGGCGCGCCGACCGAGCGCGAGACGGATTTGGCGAATCTGGTCGTGTCCATGGTGCCGAATATCGAGATGGTTCGCATGGTCAACTCCGGCACGGAGGCGGTCATGAGCGCGGTGCGTGTCGCACGCGGCGCAACCGGAAAGGATAAAATCATCAAGTTTGAGGGCTGCTATCACGGCCACTCGGATGCCATGCTCGTCAAAGCAGGCTCCGGTGCGCTGACCGGCGGCAGACCGGATTCCGCCGGTGTTCCGGCGGCGGTGGCAGGCGACACGCTGACGGCGACATACAACGATTTGGACAGCGTCGAGCGTCTGCTGCAAGCAAACAAGGGACAGGTGGCGGCAGTGATTGTCGAGCCGGTCGCAGCGAATATGGGCGTTGTGCCGCCGGCACAGGGCTTTTTGGAAGGTCTGCGCGCGCTGTGTGACGAATATCATGCGCTGCTGATTTTTGACGAGGTCATCACGGGCTTCCGTCTGGCGCGCGGCGGTGCACAGGAATATTTTGGCGTCAAGGCGGATCTTGTGACGTTTGGCAAGATTATCGGCGGCGGCATGCCGGTCGGCGCCTTCGCGGGCAGCCGAGAGCTGATGGAGCAGGTCGCACCGACCGGCCCGATTTATCAGGCAGGTACGCTGTCCGGCAATCCGGTGGCAATGGCGGCGGGCATCACCCAGCTGACCTACCTCAACGACCATCCGGAGGTTTATACGAAAATTGAAGCAAACACGACTTGGCTGGCAGACCAGCTGCGCGCGCTGGAGGACAAGTACCACGCGGGCACGACGGTCAACCAAATCGGCTCGCTGCTCAGCGTGTTCTTTACCGAGCAGCCGGTGACCAATTTTGCGGGCGCGAAGTCCAGTGATGTGGCACGATACGCAGAGTACTTCCGCCATATGCTGGCGCAGAAGATTTATTTGGCTCCGGCACAGTTTGAAGCCATGTTTGTCGGCAATGCACACACGCAGGCGGATCTGGATGCGACGGCAGCGGCTGCAGAAAAGACGCTGGCTGCCATGGCAAACGCATGAATACGTATTTCTTGATTGGCGCCGGTATGGGAACTGAAGCCATGCTGACGCAGCAGGCGCGGCAGGCGATACAGCGCGCGGATATTGTGCTGTCCACCGGAAGATTGACGGACGGTCTGACGTCCGTGCGGGCGGACGTGCAGACGCTGGCGTTTTCTCAGCTCGCGCAGCGGGCGCAGGACAGCACGGGAACCGTTGCGATTTTGCTCAGCGGGGACACCGGCTTTTACAGCGCGGCGAAGTCGCTGACGCAAAAGCTGTGCGGCAGCGGCACGGTGGAAATCCTGCCCGGCATCAGCAGCATTCAGCTGTTTTGCGCGCGGTTTCATACCGCGTATGACGATGCCGTCCTGCTCAGCCTGCACGGGCGCTCCGGTGCGCTGCTGGCGCCTGTCAGCTACAACCGGAAGGTCATCATGCTCACGGGCGGCGAAAACAAGGCGCATGTGCTGTGTCAGCGTCTTGCCGATGCGGGGCTGACGCACATCACGGTGTGTATCGCGGAAAATCTCGGCGCAGAGACCGAACGATTGGTTTCCGGCACACCGGAGCAGCTGGCACGCGAGACGTTTGGCGATTTGTGCGTGATGATGACGCAAAACGACCGTCCGACCGACAGCAGCCGCGCCCTGCGCGACAGCGATTTCGTGCGCGGAGAGGTGCCGATGACCAAGCAGGAGGTGCGCTGGCTGGCTGCTAGTCTGCTGTCCGTCAAACCGGATGAGACCGTGTATGACATCGGCGCGGGTACCGGCTCCGTCACGATGGAGCTGGCGCGGCACGCCGTGCGCGGCATGGTCTATGCCGTGGAGTGCAAGCCGGAGGCCGTCGAGCTGCTGCACCGCAACCGTACACACACCGGCTGCTACAACACGCGCATTGTACAGGCGATGGCACCGGACGGCTTGGAACAGCTTCCGATACCGGATTGCGCGTTTATCGGCGGCAGCCGCGGCAATATGGCGGAGATTGTGTGCGCGCTCAAGCGCAAAAATCCCCATGTCCGCGTGCTCATCACGGCGATTGCGCTGGAAAGCCTGCATGAGGCGATAGAGGCACTGGAGCGTAATGGCTTCGCCGTGGAAATCTCCTGCGTCAATGTCTCGCGGGCGAAGAAGGTCGCGCGCTATCACATGATGACGGCGCAAAATCCGGTGTATCTGATCGGAGGCAATCTGTGAGCGCGCGTGCGCCGCGGCTGGTCATCGGCGGCACAGGAAGCGGCTGCGGCAAGACGACAATTACCTGTGCGCTGCTGCAAGCGTTTGTCGAACAGGGACTGGATACGGCGGCATTCAAATGCGGACCGGATTACATCGACCCGATGTTCCACAGCAGGATTATCGGCACGCGATCGCGCAATCTGGACGCGTTTTTGTGTGGGCGGGACACGGTGCCTGCGCTGCTGCAACGCAGCGCGGGGCGCGATATTTCCGTCATCGAAGGCGTCATGGGCTACTATGACGGGCTTGCCGGCACAAGCAGCGAAAATTCAACGGCGGACATCGCGCGGCTCACGCAGTCCCCGACGGTGCTCGTCGTCTCCGCCAAGGGCATGTCGCTGACGCTGGCGGCATTGCTGCGCGGCTTTTTGCAATTTGAACAAAACACCGTCCGCGGCGTGATTTTGAACGGCATTTCGCCGCGCATGACCGATTACTATGCGGGCATTGTCGAGCAAAACACCGGTTTGTCTGTGTTCGGCGCGATGCCGACCGATGCGGCGTGTGCGGTGGAGAGCCGCCATTTGGGACTGGTCACGGCGGGCGAAATCCAAAATCTCAAACAGAAAATGCAGGCGCTCGCGCACCACGCGCGCGACGGCCTGCAGCTGGATGCGCTGCTCGCCCTTGCCCGCACGGCACCGGAGCTGCAAGAGCAGCTGCCGCCGGTGCCGGTCTGCGGGACGGGGCTGCGCATTGGTGTGGCGCGCGACGAGGCATTTTGCTTTGATTACGCGGACAGTCTCGATGTGCTGACGCGCATGGGCGCACAGCTCGTGCCGTTCTCTCCGCTGCACGATGCGCATTTACCGGAGAAGTTGGACGGATTGTATCTGTGCGGCGGCTATCCGGAGCTGTACGCGCAGCAGCTGGGCGCCAACCGCACGATGCTGGCGGATATTCGCGCGGCGATTGCGGACGGCATGCCGACCATTGCCGAGTGCGGCGGCTTTTTGCTGCTGCACAAGACGCTCACCGGCGTGCCGATGGCGGACATCTGCGGCGGCACGGCGCAGATGGGAAGCAGACTGAAGCAGTTCGGCTATATCACGCTGACGGCAAACAGCGATTCGCTGCTGTGCAGACAGGGTGAGACCCTGACTGCACACGAATTTCACTACGCACAGAGCACGCAGCCGGGCGCGGATTTTTCCGCGCAAAAGCCGCTGCGCACGCGCGGCTGGCAGTGCATCCATGCGTCTGACACGCTGCACGCGGGCTATCCGCACATACATTTTGCGGGCAATGTTCCGGCGGCGCAGCGTTTTTTACACAGGTGTCAAACCTATCATCAGGAGGCGAAACGATGACACTGGAACAGGTACTCGAACGCATTCCGCCGCTGGATGCGGAAGCGATGGCGCAGGCGAAGCAGCATTGGGATGCTCTCGCCAAGCCGCTGCACGGACTGGGTGATTTGGAGGACATCCTCATCCGGATTGCGGGCATTTGCCGCACGCCGCGCATAGATCTGCGCAACAAGGCAGTGGTTGTCATGTGCGCAGACAACGGCGTTGTAGCAGAGGGAATTTCTCAGTCGGGACAGGATGTCACCCAGATTATCACAGAAAATTTGGGCAAGGGCACGTCCACCGTGTGCCATATGGCACGCGCCGCCGGTGCGGACGTCATTCCGGTGGATATCGGCGTGGCGAGCGACATTCACGGCAGCGGCGTTGTGCATCGCAAGATTGCCCGCGGCACGCACAATTTTGCCAAACAGCCAGCGATGTCGCGCGACCAAGCCGTGCAGGCGATTGACGTCGGCATTGAGACCGCCCTGCTGTGCAGGCAGCACGGCTATGACGTCGTTGCGACCGGCGAAATGGGCATCGGCAACACGACCTCGACGGCGGCTGTCACCGCGGCGCTGCTGCATGCGCCGGTAGAATTGGTGACCGGACGCGGCTCGGGCCTGACCTCGGAAGGCCTTGTGCGCAAAATTCAGGTGGTCACACGCGCATTGGAGCAATGGCAGCCGAATCAGCACGACCCGATTGACATTCTGAGCAAGGTCGGCGGCTATGATTTGTGCGGCCTGACCGGCCTGTTTTTGGGCGGCGCACTGTGCGGCCTGCCGATGATTATAGACGGCGTGATTGCCTCTGCGGCGGCGCTGTGCGCCGTGCGGTTGTGTCCGACTGTGCGCGACTATCTCATCGCCTCGCATCACACGGCGGAACCGGCGGGCGTGCTGCTCGAGCAGGCACTGGACGTCAAGCCGATAATCGACGCGCACATGGCGCTGGGCGAGGGCACCGGTGCGGTGCTGCTGTTCGGCATGCTGGACGCCGCCGCCTCGCTGTACACCAACGGCAATACGTTCGATGACAGCAACATCGAAGCGTATCAGCCGCTTTCCTGAGCCGATGCTGGTACTGGTAACGGGAGGCGCCGCCAGCGGAAAATCCGAGCTGGCGGAACGCATCGTCTGTGAATTGGCGAAGGGAAAGCCGATGCTGTATGTGGCGGCGATGGAAACAGAAAGCGAAGAAGCGCAAAAGCGCATTGCCCGCCATCGCGCCCTGCGCGCGGGAAAGGGATTTACAACACTGGAGCACGCCAAGCGGTTCGACACGATGACGGTGCCGGACGGCTACGCCGCGGCACTGTTTGAGTGCATGAGCAATGCGCTGGCGAACGAGATGTTTTCGCCGGACGGCGCGGGAGAGCACTGGGAACAAAGCATTGTTTCGGGTATTCGTGCGTTACAGGCATCGTGTGAACACGTGGTTGTCGTCAGCAATGATATTTTCACGGACGGCGTGACGTATGACGAATGGACCATGCGCTATTTGCACGCACTCGGACGCATGAACCAGCTTCTCGCCGCACAGGCGGACTGGGTTGTAGAGAGCGTGTGCGGCATTCCAATTGTACACAAAAAGAGGGAAAACATATGATAGGAGAGTTGTTTGGCGGCCTGCTGGTGGCGTTTGGACTGTATTCCGCGCTGCCGCTGCCCCAAATCGAATGGAAACGCAGCACCATGCGGTATGCGCTGGGCTTTCTGCCGCTCATCGGCGTGCTGGTCGGCGCGTGCGAGTACGGCTGGCTGCTGCTGGCGGGAAAGCTGGCGTTATCTAGTCTGCTGTATGCGGCGGGCGCGGTATTGATTCCGGTTGTGATTACCGGCGGCATTCATCTGGACGGCTTTGTGGACACCTGTGACGCGCTGTGCTCGTATGGAGACAGAGAAAAGCGGCTGGAAATTTTAAAAGATCCCCATGTCGGCGCCTTTGCCATTTTGTGGATCGGCGCGCTGCTCGTCGCGCAGCTCGGTTTGTTTGCGCAGATCTATGAGACACCGGCGAGCGCCAAGCTGCTGCTGTTCGGCTATGCGGGCGCCCGCGCCTTGGGCGGCGGCATGATTGTCACGCAGACCTGCGCCAGAAACTCGGGTCTTGCGCACCTGTTTGCGGACAACGCGGACAAAAAGCGCGTCAGCCGCGTCATGCTCGTGTGGGAGCTGGCGCTGGCGGTGCTGGCGGTTTGTGCGGCGCACGGCATCGGCACGCTGGCAGTTGCCGCGTGCGCCGTGTTTTATGTATTCCACGTGCGCATGTGCCGCAAGAATTTCGGCGGCATCACGGGCGATTTGTGCGGCATGTGCATTACCGTGTGTGAGACGGTGACGCTGCTGTGTGCGGTCATCGGCGGCATTGCTCTGCGGTGAGAAAGGAAACAAGCATGACAATACTCATTATCGGCGGCGCGGCGCAGGGCAAGAGCGCCTTTGCGCGCACGCTGTCGCCGGAACAAGATATCATAGATGATTTGCATGTGCGCGTGCAGCGCGCACTGTGCGACAACACGGCGCTGCCGCAGGCGGCGGAGTTCGCGGGCAAAACCGTCGTGTGCCAGGAAGTCGGCGGCGGTGTCGTCCCGATGGACGCGCAGGAGCGTGAATGGCGCGAGTGCACCGGCAGATTGTGCTGTGACATTGCGGCGCAGGCAGACCGCGTGTATCGCGTGTACTGCGGCATCGCCACGTGTATCAAGGGGGCATCATGACGACAGCAGCGGCCGTATTTTTCGGCTTTTTACTCGACTGCGTGCTCGGTGATCCGGAACGCCTGTGGCATCCGATTATGGGCATCGGCACGATGATTTCGTTTTGGAAAAAGCACTTGCGCGCGTGGTTTCCGGACAGCGCGCGCGGACAGCTTTGGGCGGGCGCGGTGCTGTGGATTGCCGTTGTGATTCCGTCTTGGCTGATTCCGGCGGCAATTTTGTATGCGGCGGGTCTGCTGCATCCAGCGCTGGCATTTGCCATCGAGGTGCTGTTCTGCTGGCAGATTTTCGCGGCAAAGTCGCTCAAGCAGGCGGCGCTGCGCGTCTATCGCGCCCTGCGCAAGGGCGATTTGCAGGAAGCGCGCAAGTATGTCTCGTGGATTGTCGGCCGCGACACCGCGCAGCTGGACGCGGTGCAGGTGACAAAGGCGACGGTGGAGACTGTGGCGGAAAACACCAGTGACGGCGTCATTGCGCCGCTTGTGTTTTTGCTGCTCGGCGGCGCGCCGCTCGGCTTCGCCTACAAAGCGGTCAACACGCTGGACTCGATGGTGGGCTATAAAAACGAGGAATTTTTGTATTTCGGACGATTTTCCGCCAAGATGGACGATGTTTGGAACTTCATTCCGGCGCGGCTGAGCGGTCTGCTGTTCGTGCTGTGCGCAAAACCGGCGGGATTGGACGCCAAGGGCGCGTGGAAATGCTTCCGGCGCGACCGCTTGCAGCACGCCAGCCCGAATTCTGCGCAGACAGAATCTGCGTGCGCCGGTGCCCTCGGCGTGCAGCTCGCGGGCAATGCGTATTATTTTGGAAAGCTATATGAGAAACCGACACTGGGCGATGCCAAGCGCCCGATTGAACCTAAGGACATTGTGCGCACCAATCACCTGATGTACGTGTCATCGGCGGCTGCCGTGTGCGCGCTGTGCGCGGTTCGATGTGTCATTGGCTGGAGACTGGGGTGGTAACATGAAGCACATACACGGCGGCGATATTTACGCCGACAACTGGAACGAGGAGCCGCTGGACTTTTCGGCAAATATCAATCCGCTCGGCATGCCGGACAGCGTGCGCGAGGCGGCGCAGCAGGCGATTGCGGGCTGTCTGCACTATCCGGATCCGTTTTGCCGCGCCCTGCGGCGGGCGATTGCCGCGCGCAATGCCGTCACGCCGCAGCAGGTTTTCTGCGGCAACGGCGCCGCCGATGTGCTGTACCGCCTGATGCTGACGCTTCGCCCGAAGAAAATCCTGTTGCCCGCGCCGACGTTTGCGGAGTATGAAGAGGCAGCACAGCTCGTGGGCAGCGAGATCGTGCGCGTTTCGCTGGGTGAGGATTTGACAATAACACCGGCGTATTGGGACGCGGTGACACAAGATGTCGATTTGGTTGTGCTGTGCAACCCAAACAATCCGACCGGTTTACTCACGCCGAAAGGACTGGTAAAGAAAGGAATGGAACGCTGCGCCGAGGTCGGCGCGCGGCTGCTTGTCGACGAGTGCTTCCATGATTTTCTTTGCGAGCCGGAACGCAGCGTGCTGACAGACCAACTGGCAGACAATCCGCATTTGATTTTGCTGCGGTCCTTTACCAAAATGTACGCGATGCCGGGCATTCGCTTGGGCTACTGCCTGTCATCGGATCGGCAGCTGGTTGACCGATTGTACGAAGCGGGGGCACCGTGGTCGGTGTCCGGCATTGCGCAGGCGTGCGGCATCGCGGCGGCGCAGGACACGGATTTTCCGCGCAAAACACGCGCGTATGTCGCGCTCCAGCGCGCGGCGCTCCAGCGCGGCTTGGAGGATTTAGGGCTGCACGTCATAGACGGGCAGGTGAATTATCTGCTGTTTCGCAATCTGTGCATACCGGATTTGCAGCGGCGGCTGCACGACCGCGGCATTCTCATTCGCTCGTGCGCGAACTATCACGGGCTGGATGACACATGGTTCCGCATCGCGGTGCGCAATGAGACGGAGAATTTTGTGCTGCTGCACACGCTGCGGCAGCTGAAGGAGGAATCGGCATGGCAAAGGTAATCATGGTACAGGGCACGACATCCAATGCGGGCAAGAGCCTGACGGTTGCGGCATTGTGCCGCATTTTCCGACAGGACGGACTCAAGGCGGCGCCATTTAAGTCGCAGAACATGGCGCTTAATTCGTTTATCACAGCGGACGGCGCCGAGATGGGACGCGCGCAGGTCATGCAGGCAGAAGCCGCAGGCATCGCACCGGATGTGCGCATGAATCCGATTTTGCTCAAGCCGACCAGCGACTGCGGCTCCCAGATTATCGTCAACGGCGTAGCGCGCGGCACAATGGCGGCAAAAGACTATTATCCGTATAAAAAACAGCTGATTCCGGATATTTTGCAGGCGTACAACAGTCTGGCGGAGGAATATGATGTCATTGTCATAGAGGGCGCGGGCTCTCCGGCGGAAATCAATCTGCGCGAAAATGACATTGTGAATATGGGCATGGCGGAAATGGTGGACGCGCCGGTGCTGCTCGTCGGAGACATTGACCGCGGCGGCGTGTTCGCCTCGCTGTACGGCACGGTTTCCCTGCTGCAGCCGGAGGAGCAAAAACGCATCAAGGGTCTGATTATCAATAAATTCCGCGGCGACGTCGACATTCTCAAGCCGGGTCTGGACATGATGCAGGACAAGCTGCCGATTCCGTTTGTCGGCGTGATTCCGTACCTGCATGTGGACATTGACGACGAGGACAGCCTGTCCGAGCGCCTGCAGTCCAAGCAGACACCGGCGCTGTTGGATTTGGCGGTCATTCGCCTGCCGCGCATCTCGAATTTTACCGATTTTGCGCCGCTCGAACGCATACCCGGCGTGTCCGTGCGCTATGTCACGCGGGCGGCGGAGCTCAAGCAGCCGGATTTGATTTTGCTGCCGGGCAGCAAAAACACGATGGACGATTTGAAGTGGATGCGGCAGAACGGCTTGGAGGCAGCCATCAAGCAGTATGCCGCGGCAGGCAAGCCGGTGTTCGGCATCTGCGG
This sequence comes from Butyricicoccus intestinisimiae, assembly GCF_018918345.1. Classification (NCBI taxonomy): domain Bacteria; kingdom Bacillati; phylum Bacillota; class Clostridia; order Eubacteriales; family Butyricicoccaceae; genus Butyricicoccus; species Butyricicoccus intestinisimiae. The sequence goes on along the minus strand of NZ_JAHLQI010000002.1, from coordinate 70,376 downwards.
CGGCTATCAGATGATGGGTCTGACGTTGTCTGACCCCGCGCATGTCGAGGCGGGCGGCGCGATGGACGGCATGGGTCTGCTGCCGGTGCACACGACATTCTGCGCGGACAAAACCACGACGCAGGTGCACGGCGCAATCGGGCATCTCACTGGCATGTTCGCCGCGCTGACCGGCGTACACATCGACGGCTATGAAATTCACATGGGCGAGACGACCTATGAGCCGGAGGCGGATAATTTTTCGGAAATCCAGCGCGGCACGCGTCCGGTTGTGGACGGCGCCCAGTGCGGCAGCTGTTACGGCACCTATGTGCACGGCGTGTTTGACCGCGAGGAGGTCAGCCGCACCTTCGTCACGGCGTTACTGGAGAGCAAGGGATTGTCCGCGCACGATGTACAGACATTCGACGCGGAGACGTATAAGCAGCAGCAGTATGACCTGCTCGCGGATGCCGTGCGCGAAGCGCTGGACATGGATGCCATTTACCGCATTCTCAATCGGGAGGTGTGAGATGGAACAGGGACTTGTTCATATTTACTGCGGCGACGGCAAGGGCAAAACGACCTGTGCGTTTGGGCTTGCCCTGCGCTGCGCGGGCACTGGCGCGCGGGTGCGCATCGCCCAATTTCTCAAGAGCGGTGATAGCGGCGAGGTGACCGCCATGCAGCAATTTGACAACGTGGAGCTGCTGCGCGCCAAGCAGGGAAGCAAGTTTACATTCCAGATGAACGCGGCGGAAAAGGCGCAGGCAGCGCGCGACCACACACAATTGCTGCGGCAGGCGTTTGCGGACACCAAACATCTGCGCATGCTGGTGCTGGATGAAATCATGGCGGCGTGCACGACAGGCATGGTGGATACAGACGAGCTGGTGTCGTTGATACAGGCGCGTCCGCCGGAGCTGGAGGTTGTCCTGACCGGACGCAATCCGCCGCAGGCGTTGCTGGATTTGGCGGATTATATCACAGAGATGAAAAAAATACGGCATCCGTATGACAAGGGCATCACGGCACGCCGCGGAATCGAGAGGTAGGGAGACAAATGGATTTTGAAATTATCAAACCGGCGGACATCGAAAAGCGCAGCTTTGCGATTATCACAGAAGAACTGGGTGACCGCGTATTTCCGGAGGAAATTGGCTTGGTTGTCAAGCGCGTCATTCACACCTCGGCAGATTTTGACTATGCGGACAATCTGGTGTTTTCCGAGGGCGCAGTGCCGCGCGCGCTGGAAGCCATCCGAAACGGCGCCCACATCGTGACGGATACCAATATGGTCAAGGCGGGCATCAACAAAAAGACGCTGGCGAAATTCGGCGGAGAGGTGCACTGCTTTGTCGCAGATGCCGATGTCGCGGAGGAAGCCAAGCAGCGCGGCGTGACGCGCTCCACCGTCTCGATGGAACGCGCCGCCAAGCTGGATGTACCGGTGATTTTTGCCATCGGCAATGCGCCGACCGCGCTCATTGAGCTGGATCGCCTAATGCGGGAGCAGGATTTGAAGCCGGAGCTGATTATCGGCGTGCCGGTCGGCTTTGTCAATGTGGTGGAGTCCAAAGAGCTGATTTTGCAGTCGCAGGCGCCGCATATCGTCGCGCGCGGACGCAAGGGCGGCAGCAACGTCGCGGCGGCCATTGTCAATGCACTGCTGTACCAGCTCGTGCATCGGGAGGGCTTTTGAGCGTTATACGCCGATGAGCAGGAAAATGCCTGCGAGCAGCAGCAAATCGCGGTCAATGCCGCCGGTTTCGTCCTTGAGCAGAACGTACAGGATGAGCAGAACCAGCAGGGTGTCCTGCTCGAACAGGCGGCTCAGACCGCCCTCTTTGCCGAACAGATTGCCCAGAGAGGACAAGATGCTGCCGGATTCCTGCCGCTCGGGCGGCGGACACGGCGGCGCGTCCGCCGGCGGGCAGGCGGTCTGTAAATATTTGTTATACATGCGCTACAACTCCTTTGTGCGGCCGTCCGGCGGAAGAACCTGCCGGACGGCTGTTTTTGTCATACGCGCCAGAGAGAGAATGCGTTCGGCGTGCGCGATTTGCGCGCAGGTGTTTTCCGACAAAAACGGGCGCAGAGCGTGCAGCAGCTGTATGCGCGCCGCGTCCGTCCCGCGCGGCGGCGCGGCGGTCTCCGCGGGCGCGTCTGCATCGCTGCCCAGCAGCTGCGCCGCCATACCGGACAGCTTTTGCATGGCTTCGGGGTCCTGAAGCAGGCTGGATAACAGATCAGCGGGTTCCAAACAAGCTCACCGTCCCATCAGACGGGCGATTTGCTGCGCGAGCTGTGCGCCCTCCGGTGTCTGCATCGTGCGCTGTAGGATTTGCTTGGCGCCTTCCGTGTCGCCTGCCTGCATGTGCTGCATCGCCTGCTCCAGACTGGCGCCGTGCTGCCGGAGCATGCTGCGCGCGGCGCGCTGCTGCTCCGGATTCTGCATGCGCGCCTTCAGGCGGGCGGCCGCGGCGGGGTCGCCGCATTGTTGGGAAATTTGCCGAATCAGCGCGTCCAAGTCGTTGTGCTGCATAGAAATACCTCCTGCGCAATGGGTTTCGATGCAGTATACGCGGCAGAGCACGCAATTGTTCTTTGACTTTCTGAAAAAAATAGTGTATAGTCATGAAAGATACTATCTGGCTACGGGGGAAATGAAGATGAAACTGCTCATATTTTCCGATTCGCATCGCGCCAATATCACGGACATGCTCGCGCTGATTGACGAGGAGAAGCCGGACGCCGTCGCGCATTTGGGCGATTTGGTGTGTGATGTGGAAGACATCCGGTTTGTCTATCCGGAGCTGCCTGTGTACAGCGTGCGCGGCAACAACGACTGGGGCGACGACGAGACGCCGAACAGTCTGGTGGTCTGTGCGGAACGCGTGCGGCTGTTCTTGACACACGGACACTTGTTTGGCGTGCGACGCAACACCAAGCGGCTGACGCAGGAGGCGCAGCAAGCCGGCTGTCAGGTCGCGCTGTACGGACACACGCACCGCGCGGAGGTGCATGAGGAGGACGGCGTTTTGGTGGCGAATCCGGGCAGCATCAGCATGCCGTATACTGCACAGCCGCCGTCGTATCTGCGGCTCACGATTGCAGGAGACCGCGTGCAGCCGGAGCTGATTTATTTGAAAAACACAAAGAAGAAACGGCTCTGGCTTTGAGCACAGCAACCGTTGGGAAAGAGGAATGAAATATGCTATTGGCGATTGACGTAGGCAATACCAATACGGTTTTTGGCATTTATAAAGACGAGGAGCTCATCGGCAGCTTCCGCCTGTCCACGACGGCGGAGCGCACATCGGATGAGCTTGGTATGCAGATTCACATGTACTATTCGTTCTTGGGTCTGCAAACGGCGGACACGGAGGCGGTCATTGTGGCTTCGGTCGTGCCGCCGGTCATGTACACGCTCATCAACGCGATTCGCAAGTACATCGGCGTGCGCCCGATGATTGTCGGCAAAGACGTGGATACCGGTCTGGTAAACCGTTATGACAACCCGCGGGAGGTCGGCATTGACCGTCTGGTCAACGCGGTCTCTGCGATTCAAAAATACGGCGCACCGCTCATCATTATTGACATTGGCACGGCGACGACGTTTGACGTCATCGACGAGACCGGCGCGTACTGCGGCGGCGCCATTTTCCCCGGCATCAAGGTTGCCATGGAAGCGCTGTTCCAGAAGGCCTCCAAGCTGCCGCGCGTGGACATCGTGCGGCCGGAAAAGGCGATCGGCACCAATACCGTCATGAGCATGCAGTCGGGTGCCGTGCGCGGCTATGCGGGCGCAATTCAGGGCATTGTGCATGAGATGAAGGCGGAAATCAACGGCAGCTGCCGCGTCGTGGCGACCGGCGGCATGGGCCGCATGATGGCGGAGTACTGCGACACGATTACCGATGTCGATGCCAATTTGACGCTGACCGGTCTGCGCATGATTTATGAGGCGAACAAGGAAAAGTTTGCGGCGCTCGAGCCGATTGGCCCGCTCGTCGTTTCAGCAGAAGAAGAACTGGACGCGCAGCTGTGAGCGCATAACAAAAGAGGATTGGCGACTGCCAATCCTCTTTTTTGCTGTGCGGATAGGAAAATTATGTCTCGCTGCCGGTTTTGCAGATGTCCTTGAGACAGCAGCGCTCGCAGTACGGCTTGCGCGCCGTGCAAACGTCTCTGCCGTGCAGCACCAGCCGGTGACAGAAATCGCTGGATTTTTCCGGCGGGATGAGCGGGCGCAGTGCCTTTTCCACCTTTGCCGGCTCTTTGATGCCGTCCACCAGACCGATGCGGTTGGCGAGGCGGATGCAATGCGTGTCCGTGACAATCGCGGGCTGGTGATATAAATCGCCGAGAATCAAATTGGCGGTCTTGCGGCCGACGCCGGGGATTTTGAGCAGCTCCTTCATCGTGCCGGGCACTTTGCCGTTATGTACTTCCAGTAGATAGACCGCGGCGGCGTGAATGTCCCGCGCCTTGGAGTTGCCCAGCCCGCACGGGCGGATGATTTGTTCAATCTCTCCCTCCGTGGCGAGGGCGAAGGATTCCAGCGTCGGAAATTTCGCATACAAATCCTTGGTGATGATATTTACGCGCTTGTCCGTGCACTGCGCCGACAGGCGCGTGGCGAACAGCAGCTCATAGTCCTTGGTATATTGCAGCGCACAGATGGCATCAGGATATTTCCGCTCCAACCGCTCGACGGCGGCGCAGGCGCGCTGTTCTGGGGTCAACATGCAATCAGCTCCTTTTGAGGGTTTTTGTGTCAAAAAATATGACTCGCTAAAGTCTCCTGTCATTATAACACAAATAATGCACAAAAAATCAGGTGAATCTTACAAATTTTGATGCAGGAAGCGGAAAAAATGAAATTAGCAAAAAACTGTCTTGCAAAAGAGGGGGAATCCTGCTTTAATTAGAATTAACACAATAAAAAAACAGCTGATTGTTTGTGTAATTCATACTGTAGTGTTATGAACATGGAGGATTTCAGACGATGGCAGAAAAACAGAGAATTGAAGAGAACATTTCTTTTATCACCAGCATGGACCCGGAACTGGGCGAAGCAGTTCGCAAGGAGTACGACCGTCAGTGCCGCAACATTGAGCTGATCGCATCCGAAAACATTGTATCCCCGACCGTCATGGCGGCTATGGGCACCGTTCTGACCAACAAGTACGCAGAAGGTTACCCGGGAAAGCGCTACTATGGCGGCTGCGAATGTGTTGACATTGCAGAGAATCTGGCAATCGAGCGCGTATGCAAGCTGTTCGGCGCAAAGTATGCAAACGTACAGCCGCACTCCGGTGCACAGGCAAACATGGCTGTCTATCAGGCACTGTGCCAGCCGGGCGACACGGTTCTCGGCATGAGCCTGGACAACGGCGGTCATCTGACCCACGGCTCTCCGGCAAACCAGTCGGGTAAGCTGTACAACATGGTCGCTTACGGCGTAGATGACAACGGCTACATTGACTATGAGGACGTTCGCCAGAAGGCAATCGAGAACAAGCCGAAGATGATCATTGCAGGTGCTTCCGCTTACCCGCGTGCCATCCATTTCGACAAGTTTGCAGAGATTGCAAAGGAAGTCGGCGCATATCTGTTCGTTGATATGGCGCATATCGCAGGTCTGGTCGCAGCAGGCGAGCACCAGAACCCGATGGAGTACGCAGATGTCGTAACCACCACCACCCATAAGACTCTGCGCGGTCCGCGCGGCGGCTGCATTCTGACCAACGATGAAGCGCTGGCAAAGAAGCTGAACTCCGCAATCTTCCCGGGCACACAGGGCGGCCCGCTCATGCACATCATCGCTGCAAAGGCTGTTTGCTTCGGCGAAGCACTCAAGCCGGAATTCAAGGAATATCAGGCACAGATCCGCAAGAACGCACAGGCTCTTGCAGAAGGTCTGACCAAGCGCGGCGTCAAGCTGGTTTCCGGCGGCACAGACAACCATCTGATGCTGGTTGATCTGCGCGGCACCGAAATCACCGGCAAGGAGCTGCAGAACCGTCTGGATGCGGTATACATCACCGCAAACAAGAACACCGTACCGAATGAGCCGCTCAGCCCGTTTGTAACCTCCGGCGTTCGTCTGGGCACACCGGCAGTTACCACCCGCGGCTTCAAGGAGCCGGAGATGGACAAGATTGCAGGCTTCATCGCTGACGCAATCTTCGACTTCGACAACAAGGCTGACGCAATCCGCGCCGGTGTCGAGGAAATCTGCAAGCAGTTCCCGCTGTACTAAGCATTACACAACATGAAATTTCAGCCTCTGGCCGACCGTATCCGCCCAACCACACTGGCGGATGTGGTTGGCCAGCCGCATATTCTGGGACAAACCGGTTTGCTGCGCCGGATTGTCGAGAGCGGCAACATTCCAAATATGATTTTTTACGGTCCGTCCGGTGTGGGAAAAACGACGGTTGCCTCGATTATCGCGGCACAGACCGAGCGCAAGCTGTATCGGCTCAATGCGACAACCGCGTCCATCGCGGACATCAAAAAGATTTTTGACGAGCTGGGCACGCTGATGGCGCCGAACGGCGCGCTGATTTATCTGGACGAGATTCAGTATTTTAACAAAAAACAGCAGCAGTCCCTGCTGGAGTTCATCGAGGACGGCCGCATTACGCTCATTGCATCCACGACGGAAAATCCGTATTTTTACGTGTTTCACGCGATTTTGAGCCGTAGCACGGTGTTTGAGTTCAAGCAGATTGAGGCGGCGGACATTCAGCCCGCAGTGCGCCGCGCATTTTCTCTGGCGGATGCTTCGCTGCACGTGCCGGAAGAAGTCTGCGCCTATATTGCGGCGGCGTGCGGCGGCGATGTGAGAAAAGCCATCAATGCCGTGGAGCTGCTTGTGCAGACCGCGGGCGGAGACACCGTGACGATGGAGGACGCACAGCAGGCGGCGCAGCGCTCCAGCGTGCGCTATGACCGCGACGGCGACCAGCATTATGATATTTTATCCGGTCTGCAAAAGTCCATTCGCGGCTCAGACCCCGATGCTGCGGTGCATTATCTGGCGCGCCTGCTGGCGTCCGGAGATTTGATTTCCGCCTGCCGCAGACTCATGGTCATTGCGGCGGAGGATATCGGTCTGGCATATCCGCAGGCGCTGCCGATTGTCAAGGCGTGCGTGGATATGGCAAATCAGCTCGGCCTGCCGGAGGCACGCATCCCGCTGGCGGACGCGGCGATTTTGCTCGCGACATCACCTAAATCCAACAGCGGCATCGCGGCGATTGACGCGGCGATGGCGGACATTCACGCGGGAAAATCCGGTGATGTTCCTGCACATCTCAAAGACAGCCACTATGCCGGCGCGAAAAAGCTGGGACGCGGTCTGACCTATCAGTACCCGCACAGCTACCCCAACCATTGGGTGCGGCAGCAGTATCTGCCGGACGCGATCAAGGACGCGCAGTATTATACCTATGGCGACAACAAGCTGGAGCAAAAAGCAAAGGCGTATTGGGACAGCATTAAAAAATAACAGAACGAAAAACTGGGAAGCTTCGCGCTTCCCAGTTTTTTGTCTGTATTATAGTTTTTCTGCTGTCATGCCGTTTTTGGCGATGCCGGTCAGCCGAACGCGGCACACATCGCCCTGCCTGCCGGTGTCGGGCGGGAGCACAACCGAGAAATGCCAATCGCCGTGTGCGGGCTGCGCCTCGCTTGTGCCGTGCTCCAAGACGACACAGATGGTTTTGCCGATAAATGGCCGCAGAAAATCCTGCGACAGCTGCGCCGCCAATGCGCGCGCGGCAGTGGCGCGCTGGGCGCGAACTTGCGGCGGCACGGAATCCGGCATCGAAGCCGCAGGCGTGCCGCTGCGCTCGGAGTACGGAAAGACATGCATGGACGCAAAGGCGCAGGCTTTGAGAAAATCCATCGTCTGTGCAAATTCCTCCTCGGTCTCACCGGGGAAGCCGGTAATCACATCCGTCGTGATGGAACAAGCGGGAAATGCCGCGCGCAGCCGCTCGACAACGGCAAAAAACTGCGCGGTCGTATAGCGGCGGTGCATGCGGCGCAGCGTCGCATCACAGCCGGATTGCAGCGACAGATGGAAATGCCGCGCGAGATTGGAAAATCCGCGCAGACGGCGGCAAAATTCGTCGGTAATCAGGCGCGGCTCCAGCGAGCCGAGACGAAACCGCACATTCGGTGCAGCTTCGCACAGCTGTTCCATGAGGTCGATGAGTGTCGGCTTGTCCGGCAAATCGCGCCCGTAGCTGGCGATTTCAATGCCGGTCACGACAATTTCCCGCACACCGGACGCGGCGAGCTGCTGCGCCTGCTTGACGGCTTCCGCGAGCGGCAGAGAGCGCACATGGCCGCGCGCATACGGAATGATGCAGTAGGTACAGTAGTTGTCGCAGCCGTCCTGTACCTTGAGCAGGGCGCGGGTGTGACCGGGCAGAATACCGGCGGGCAGCTGCTCGAACGCCTGCCGCTGCCGGTTGTCCGTGACCGTGCAGACGGCTTTGCGGTCGCGCACCGCCTGTTCGCACAAATCCAGCACGGCGGCGCGGTCGGATGTGCCGCAGACGATGTGCACGCCATCCATGGCGGATGCCCGCTCCGGTTCGGTCTGCGCGAAGCAGCCGCACAGCGCGACAATCGCGTTGGGATTCTCTTTTTGCAGTTTATGTAAGACGCGCAGCGTTTTGTGGTCGCCGGACGAGGTGACGGTGCACGTGTTGATGATGCAGACGTCCGCCTGTTTTTCCGCGAGAACGTGCCCGCGCTGTTGGGCGAGCTGGGCGAGCGCCTGCGTCTCAAATTGATTGACCTTGCAGCCAAGCGTTGCAAAGCAAAATTTCATAGATGTTCCTCCGATGACGGCGTACCGTCAAAATGTAAAAATCGTGTGAATTTTTCGTTAAAATTATAGAAACAATTCACAAAGAATATTATAATAAATTTTACAGAGAGTTACAACTGCGGGAGAGGAGAAAAAATGGTAAAACTACAGATTAAGCTCAGTAAACCTGACGACTTGACACTGCTCAACAATGCGGCATCCGCGATGCCGTTTGACATTGATCTCTCGTCGGGCTGGTATGTTGCGGACGCAAAATCGTTGGTAGGACTGTTTGGACTGGAGATTTCTGAGCCGATCGGCGTCAGGCTGTACACGGATCAGAAGCAGGCGCAGCCGTTCCTTGACAAGATCGGCAAAATGATTATTACCCATTGACATCGAATCGGAGAGACCGCCCGCTTGTCGGGCGGTCTTTGTCTTGGTATGCCCCGTTTGGTTTGCGCATACAGTGTGTGGAAACCAGTTTTTTCGGGGGAGGAAGCGGATGAGAAAGCGTATCCTGACCGCCGTGTGCGGCGTGCTGTGTGCGGCGGCGGTCTCGGCGTCCGCCTCGGCGGCGCAGTTGGGAGAGGTGCACGCGAAGAGCGCCATATTGATGACGGACACCGGACAGGTGCTGTTTGAACACAACGCCGATGCCGTGCATCCGCCCGCGTCCGTGACAAAGCTCATGACCATGCTGCTGACCATCGAGGCGGTGGACAGCGGCAGCGCATCACTGGACGATTGGGTGACCGCATCCGCCCATGCCGCGGAGATGGGCGGCTCACAGATTTATCTCAAGGAAGGCGAGCGCATGACGCTGGATGACATGCTCAAGTCGATTGCGGTTGCATCCGCGAATGACGCGGCGGTTGCCGTGGCGGAGCATCTGGGCGGCAGCGAAGCGCATTTTGTCTCGATGATGAACGAGCGCGCCAAACAGCTCGGCTGCAAGCGGACGGAATTTGTCAATCCGAACGGCTTGGACACGGACGGCGAGCAGACCAAAACCACGGCGCGGGATTTGGCATTGATTTCCCAGCAGCTGCTCCGGCATCCCAAGATTTTAACCTATACATCCATCTGGATGGATTCCGTGCGGAACGGCTCGTTCGGGCTTGCCAACACCAACAAAATGCTCAAGCTGTATGACGGCATGGTGGGACTCAAGACCGGATACACGAGCACGGCGGGCTATTGTATTTCCGCGGCGGCGCAGCGCGACGGCATGTGTCTGCTTGCGGTTGTGCTCGGAGAGCCGGATAAGCAGTCGCGCAATCAGGACATCACGGCGATGCTCAATTACGGCTTCGCAGAATACACGGTCGTGCCGATTGCGGACGGCGAGACGCTGCCGGAGGTGGCCGTCGAGCTGGGCACGCGCGGCAGCGTACCCGTCAAGCTCGCGGAGGAGACGCCGCTGTTGCTCAAAAAGACCGAGGCGGGAAGCATTCGGCGCGAGATTGTCTGTGTGCAGCGCACACGGGCGCCGGTGCAGGCGGGCGACAAGCTGGGAGAAATCATCGTGACCGGCAGCGGAGGAGAGCTGGCGCGGCGCGCGCTGGTTGCGGCGGACAGCGCGGACAAAAAACAGGTGCCGGATATCTTTCGCGAGTTGCTTGAATATTTGCTCATGAAAAAAAGTTTGCTTACTGCGCATTTTTTGACCAGTATGTAAAAATTCACAAAGAACTGTTTTTTTTCTTTTGAAAATCCGTTGTGTTTTTTTACAATGTATGATACCATAATAACAACCTCATTGTAGATTAGGAGGAAAACAAAATGGTTAAATTGATTATGGCAGCTGCTGGAAGCGGCAAGACAAAGGACATTATCAATCAGGTAAATGAGTCTGCGGCAAACGAGCCGGGTTCTGTTGTTTGCATCGCAAAGGGCAATCAGCTGAACTTTGACATTTCTCATCAGGCACGCCTGATCGACGTGATGGACTACAGCGTAACCGACTATGCATCCCTGCTGGGCTTCGTAGCTGGTATCCATGCTGGCAACTACGACATCACCAAGATCTACATCGACAGCCTGTACAAGGTTGCTTGCGATGACAAGCAGGCAGATGCAGATAAGTTCCTGCTGGCTCTGGATGAGTTCTCTTCCAAGCACAACGTAGAGTTTACCGTTGCCCTGTCCGGTGACGCAAGCACTGCGAGCGAGACCATGAAGAAGTACCTGTAAGATGGTATGACGATAAAATCCCGTCGGTTTTCCGGCGGGATTTTTTCTATCTGAGCGCCAGTACCGCCTCGCGCAGCTCTGCAAGCGACAGCTGCAGCTGCGCTGCGTCACCGAGCCGCGCGGCGGCCTGTGAGCGAGCGAAGCCCGCGCGAACCGTGTCGAGCCGCTGCCGGTTCATGACGGCGCGCAAATACCGCTCCCTCCGGTCGTACTGCGCTTGGGCAGCCGTGAGATGTGCCTGCGCCCGCGCGGGGCTGGCGCAGCACATCGCCTGTGTCAGCGGCGCAGAAATGCGCGCCGCCGTGCGGGAAACGGCATAGTTGTTGTACAGACAGCCGGTTATCACGAGCGCAAGCAGCACGGCTGCCGTCCAGACGCGCTTCATCGGTGCACCTCCCGCGGCTGCACGAACAGATTGCCGCAATCGTCCAGCGTCAGCAGGAATACATCCTCCGGTGCATGGATACCGCGGGCGCGGCATGTGCGCAGCAGCCACGCCTCATCCTTGCCGAGCTGGCGCAAAACGCCGCGGCGGATTTTGCCCTCGAAGATGAGCACGCGCGCCATGCCGGCATCTTTGGGGTGCTTGCCGAGGTCGGATGGCGTGAGCGGCTGCTTGTCCGCATAGGGCAGGACGCTGAGCTGACCGTTGGTTTCGATGATGCCGCAGCGGACATCTGACACCAGCGCGACGCCCGCCATGCGCAGGCCTTCCAGCACGTCCTCCGGCGACAAGCGCAGCAGGCGCAGCATGTCGGGGTCGAATTTTCCGTCTCGAATGACCATGCACGGATTGCCGCACAGCAGGCGGCGGAAGCGGATGCTTCGGCGGCACAGGCACGACAGCAGCACCTCCACGGCGAGCAGCGTGACGAGCGGGACGATGCCGCCGAGCAGCGGAATGGCGGGATCCTGCAGCGGAACAGAGGCGAGCTCGGAAACCAGTATGGTGACGGCAAATTCCGAGGTGGACAGCTCACCGAGCTGCCGCTTTCCGGTAAAGCGCAGACCGCCGATGAGCGCGGCATATACCAAAAGCGTGCGCATGAATGAAAGAAACAGGAAAACCACCTCCCAACGACTTGTCGTTAGCTTTGCCGGATTTGGGCAAAGTATGCAGGATCTTTGAAAATTTGCATGGAAAACCGGAGAAATGCGAAAAAATAAAAATAATGATTGACTTTTTGAATTTACAAGATATAATTAGAAATACTTAGATATAAAAATGCAAAGACCGGAAAGAGTAACTCTTCCGCAACTTTCAGAGAGCTGCCGTTTGGTGCAAGGCAGCAGGGAAGAAGTGTGAACGTCGTCCGCGAGCAGTTCAGGAGAACGGCGCAGAGCTTAGTAGTCTGAATCGGGTTAGGCCTCCGTTAACGGGCAAAGCATTACGCACACGTTGTGCCGATGTGAAGTGGCTGCCGCGCTTTGGCAGCAATGAGAGTGGTACCGCAGAGCTAGTCTTTGTCTCTTTTTGTAGAGATAAAGGCTTTTTTTGATTTACCATCCGACAATCGGCGCGAAAAAATAGGAAAAAATATCACGATATAGGAGAGATGGCTCATGAAACTCAATGGTTCACAGATTCTGCTTGAGACACTGCTGGAACAGGGTACCGACACCATTTTTGGTTATCCGGGCGGCGCAGCCCTGAACATTTATGATGAACTGTACAAGTATTCCGACCGCATCCGCCATGTTCTGGCGGCACACGAGCAGGGCGCATCGCATGCGGCAGACGGCTATGCCCGCGCCACCGGCAAGGTAGGCGTTGTTCTGGCAACGTCTGGTCCGGGTGCGACCAACCTCGTCACCGGCATCGCAACCGCATTTATGGATTCCATTCCGCTCATTGCCATTACCGCGAATGTCGGCACCAATTTTATCGGCCGAGACAGCTTTCAGGAAATTTACATCGCAGGCGTGACTATGCCGATTACCAAGCACAACTTCGTTGTCCGCAACGTTGAGAAGCTGGCAGACACCGTTCGTCAGGCATATGAAATCGCCATCAGCGGCCGTCCGGGTCCGGTTCTCATTGATATTCCGAAGGACGTCACTGCGGCAGTCTGTGAGTTTGAGCACAAGCCGGCGGTACATAAGCGCCCGAATCCGAAGATTCAGCACGAGCAGATTTCCAAGATGGCAGAGATGGTCAACGCGGCAGAGCGTCCGGTCATCCTGTTCGGCGGCGGCGTGATTTCGTCGGATGCCTGCGAGCTGCTGCTGCGCTTTATGAAGCGCGGAGACATTCCGGCGTGTCATTCGCTGATGGGCATTGGCGCACTGGATAAGGAGGAGCCGCTCAATCTGGGTCTCATCGGCATGCACGGCTGGGTATCCGCCGGCCGCGCCGTAGACAATGCGGATCTGGTTATTGCGCTGGGCACCCGTTTCTCCGACCGCGTGGCAACCAAGATGGGAGATTTCGCATCTGCCGCAAAGGTTGTTCAGGTTGATATTGACGAGTCCGAGGTAAACAAGAACATCGCGGTAGAGCACAGCGTCATCGGCGATGTACACGACGTGCTGGAGGCGATTCTGCCGCTCATCGACCATGCAGACCACACGCCGTGGAAGGAGCAGATTGCTTCTTGGAAGGAGCGCATGGACTATAAGCCGAAGGACAATGATGCCGTTCTGCGCCCGCATCAGCTGATGAAGAAAATTGACGAGCTGATTGGCAAGGATGACATTGTGGCAACCGACGTCGGCCAGCACCAGATGTGGGCTGCACAGTTTACCGGCCGCTCCAAGCCGCGCACGTTCCTGACCTCCGGCGGTCTGGGCACCATGGGCTTCGGCTACGGCGCAGCCATCGGCGCGCAGGTAGGCGAGCCGGACAAGCGCGTGGTTCATGTCACGGGCGACGGCAGCTTCCATATGAACTTACAGGAAATGTGCACGGCGGTCAGCAACAACCTGCCGGTTATCACGGTTGTCGTCAACAACAGTGTACTCGGCATGGTATATCAGTGGCAGACCTCGTTCTATGGCAAGCGCTATTCCAACACCGACCCGCACCGCAAGACCGACTTTGTCAAGCTGGCAGAGGCATTCGGCGCGAAGGGTCTGCGCTGCGACACACTGGCAGGCTTTGAGGCATGCATGAAGGAAGCGCTGGCAACCACAGACGGCCCGGTTCTGATTGATGCACACATTGATAAGACCGAGCGCGTTCTGCCGTTCATTCCGGGCGGCGAGACCGTTCGCAACGTTATCATCGATTGATCGAGGAGGAAGAACCCATGGAAAAGTATATTATTTCGGCCGTCGTACAAAATAACTCCGGTGTACTGGCTCGCGTTTCCAGCCTGTTCGGCCGCCGCGGCTTCAACATTTATTCCCTGACGGTTTCTCCGACTGTGGACGAGAAGTTTTCCCGCATCACCATCGTGACCGTCGGCGATGCATACACGCTGGATCAGATTCTCAAGCAGATGCGCAAGCTGGAGGAATGTGTAGAGGTTGTCCACATCAAGGAGGATGAGGCGTTCTGCCGCGAGCTGGCGCTGATTAAGATTGCAGGTGACGCAAACGTGCAGGAGAGCATCCGCGAGCTGTGCGACGTCTATCAGGCAGACGTTGTCAACGCAGGCGAGCACTCCATCATTGTCCGCATTTCCGGTGTACCGTCCAAGCTGGATACCTTCCTGTCCATCATGCAGAACTTTGATGTTGTGGAGTCCAGCCGCACCGGCATCACAGCCGTGCATTGGGATAAGGACAAGGACTGAGAAATCTGACGTCCTGCCCTTGATTTGTGTCATGTATTCTTTTATAATAAGAAAGTACATGACAAATTTACGCATGTTTTGTAAAGATACAGCGGGGACGGGTCATGCGCCTGTTCCCGCTTTTTTTATCGCGGCGGTGATGCCGCCTTGGAGGTGCTTTTATGGAATTAAGAAGTCATAATATTACAAAGGGCGTTGAGCGCGTGCCGAACCGTTCGCTGCTGCGTGCCTGCGGTCTGACCGAGGAGGAGATGGCGCGTCCGATTATCGGCGTGGTTTCCGCATACAGCGAGATTATTCCGGGTCACATCAATCTGGATAAAATTGCCGCTGCTGTCAAGACCGGCGTCAGCATGGCTGGCGGCACACCGATTCTGGTACCGGCAATCGGCGTCTGTGACGGCATTGCGATGGGTCATATCGGCATGAAGTATTCTCTGCCGTCCCGCGAACTGATTGCCGATTCCGTGGAGACACTGGCACAGGCACATCAGTTTGACGCGCTCGTGCTCATCCCGAACTGTGATAAGATTGTTCCGGGCATGGTCATGGCAGCAGCTCGCCTGAACATCCCGTCCATCGTTGTATCCGGCGGTCCGATGCTGGCAGGCCATGTCAAGGGTGAGAACGTATCCCTGTCCTATACCTTTGAGTCCGTCGGCGCGCGCAAGGCAAACCTCATCAATGATGAAGAGCTGACCGATGTTGAGTGCCATTCCTGCCCGGGCTGCGGTTCTTGCTCCGGCATGTACACCGCAAACTCCATGAACTGCCTGTGCGAGGCAATCGGTATGGCTCTGCCGGGCAACGGCACCATTCCGGCGGTACATTCCGACCGCATTCAGCTGGCAAAGCACGCCGGCATGAAGATTATGGAGCTGCTGGAAAAGGACATCAAGCCGCGCGACATCATCAACGAGAAGTCCATTCACAACGCACTGGAGTGCGAGATGGCGCTGGGCTGCTCCACCAATACCGTTCTGCATCTGCTGGCAATCTCGCATGAGGCAGGCATTCAGCTGGATCTGGAGAAGATGAACCACGTATCCGACACCACGCCGAACCTGTGTCATCTGGCACCGGCCGGCAGAACCTACATTCAGGAGCTGAATGAGGCTGGCGGCATCTATGCGGTTATGAACGAGCTGTCCAAGAAGAACCTGATTGAGCTGGATACCATTACCGCAACCGGCAAGAAGGTCGGCGAGAACATCAAGGGCTGCGTCAACAAGAACCCGAACGTCATCCGTCCGATTGACAACCCGTACATGCAGACCGGCGGCATCGCGATTCTGTGGGGCAACATTGCCAAGGAAGGCTGTGCAGTCAAGCAGAGCGCTGTTGCTCCGGAAATGATGAAGCACACCGGCCCTGCCCGCATCTTTGACGGCGAGGAAGATGCCATTCAGGCTATTTATACCGGCAAGATTGTTCCGGGCGATGTCGTTATCATCCGCTACGAGGGTCCGAAGGGCGGCCCTGGTATGCGTGAGATGCTGAATCCGACCTCTGCACTGGCAGGCATGAAGCTGGACAAGGACGTTGCACTGATTACCGACGGCCGTTTCTCCGGCGCATCCCGCGGCGCTTCCATCGGACATGTTTGTCCGGAAGCTGCACAGGGCGGCGAAATCGGACTGCTGGAAGAGGGCGACATCATCGAGATCGATATCCCGAACCACGCTGTCAACGCAAAGGTTTCCGAGGAGGAATTTGCAAAGCGCCGTGCGGCATTCGTACCGCATGAGCCGAAGGTCAAGACCGGCTGGCTGTCCCGCTATGCACGCCTCGTAAGCTCCGCAAACAAGGGCGCTGTGCTCGAGTAATATAGTAAAATTATGTCAAAACCCCGTTTACGATGTCGTAAACGGGGTTTTTGTCTCGCACAATCGGATGCAGGTCTGCAGCCAGTCGCACATGCTTTTCTCGCGGCTGATGGCGCCCAATAAGACGAGATAATCGCTGAACGCGGCGTCGTCTGCCGGTGGAATCGTATCAAATTTGGATAAATCGCCGTGCAGCCGCTGCAGCCATTGCTCGTGCTGCTGCAGCTGGTCTGTGAGCAGCTGAATTTGCGCCTGCTTGGGCAGGCTGTCCGAGAAAAACAGCCGCAGCTTGAATTCGTCCTTGGGCAGGCGCTTGATTTTGCTCTTGCTTTGCTCCCACTGCAAAAATTCTGTTTTTCCGGCTTCGGTAATGGAATAGACCTTTTTTTCCAGCACCGTGCCGGTGATTTCCGTCTGGAAGGTAATCAGACCATCTTCCGCCAAGGCTTTCAGCTCTGGATAGATTTGGCTGTGCTTGGCGTGCCAGAATTCTGCAAGAGATGTTTGAAATTCCTTGGATAAATCGTAACCGGTCATGGCTTTGCGGTTGAGCAGACCGAGAATTGCGTAGCGTAGTGTTCCCATCGTATCGTTCCTTTCGGTAGAGTACCTGTATTATACCACAGAACATTTGTAAAATAAAACATGTAAATATTGACGTGTTTAAAGACACATATCATATGGAAGCACCATATCCGGGGATGACCGATGAAATTCGTGCGGGTAAATACTTTGACGAGGAATATAAGAGAAAAAACGCTGAACGAAAATAGGGTGTTGTCAAAGAGCGGCAGCACCCTGTTTGTGTTACAAATCCTCGATGGACGGTTCGTCAAATTCCGTGCAGATGTGCCGCGCCGCACAGCACGGCGGCGAATACTGCCAGCGCGAGATGTGCCCGCTTGTGATAAAATACGGCAGCGGGGGCGGCGGCACCGGCGCGGTTCCGATGCGGTCGATGAGGTTGAGCTTGATTTTCATGCGCTCCGGCAAAATGGACTTGATGTAGCAGGAGACCAAGTCTCCGGCGGCAACCGGAAAGCGCAGCTCTGCCAGACCGGATAAATTGGGCGCCAGCTCGATGAACACGCCGTAGTCCTCCACGCTGCGCACAATGCCGCAGACGGTCTCACCGGCGGCGAACTGTGCGGCGTTTTCCGCCCATGTGCCGAGCAGCTCGCGGTGCGTCAGGCTGATGCGTCCGGTGTCTGCATCAATACCGGATAGGACGGCGTACAGCTGCTGGCCGACCTGCACGCGGTCGGATGGGTGGAAAATGCGGCTGACGGATAGATTCTCAATGCCAATCAGAGACACCAAGCCGCATCCGGCATCGACAAACGCGCCGAACGGTTCCAAATGTGTCACACGGACGGGGAGAATGTCTCCGGGGCGTTTGTGCAGGAGCTGCTCAAAGGCGCGCTGCTGGGCGCGCTTGCGCGATACATACGCCACATCGCCGCGTATGCACAGAACCTGAAAGCTCACCGGCTTGCCGACGCGGGACAAAATGGCGATTTCCCGCGTCGTTCCCGTGTCGATGCCGAGGGCGCATTCCTCGCGCGGCATGATGCCGGTCATGCCGTCCAGCGGAAGAATGAGGTTGTGCTGCACATCGCAGCGGGCGGCGGTGGCTTGTAAAATGCTGCCGTCCTGTGCGGCGGCAAGCAGTGCTTCTTTGGACGGTACGTCTGTGTGTAAGCATTCCGGTGCATAGTCTGTCTGCATGAATTCCCTCCGTTCTTAACGTTTTTGCTTTTCCGTAGATTGGTAAGACTATATGCACACAGCGCACAAAATATGGCTGGCAAACGGGAAATTTCCCGCGCTCGACTGGTCAAAAAACAGGGAATATGCTATACTCGATATACATACACAAGGAGGGACGCGGACAATGGATATTCGTCTTGGCGATATTTTGACGATGAAAAAAGGACACCCCTGCGGCAGCAAGGACTGGGAGGTTCTGCGTGTCGGTATGGATTTTCGGCTCAAATGCATGGGCTGCGGGCACATGATTATGATTCCGCGCAGCAAGGCGGAAAAGAATATTCGCCGCATCGTCCATGCGGACGGAACGGAAGGAGAGAAGTGACATGCTCATCCACGGAAAACAAATGCACCTGCAGTGTACTGCCGAGGATATCGGGCGGTATGTCATTCTGCCCGGCGATCCGGGGCGCTGTGCGGTCATTGCGCAGCTTTTGGACGATGCGCAGGAAATCTCATACAATCGAGAATTTCATGTGTATACGGGACATTTGAACGGTGAACGCGTGACGGTGTGCTCGACGGGCATCGGCGGGCCGTCTGCGGCGATTGCGCTGGAAGAATTGGTCGAGTGCGGCGCAGATACATTTATCCGTGTGGGTACCTGCGGCGGCGTGGATGCGGCTGTGTGCGGCGGCGATGTTGTGGTCGCGACAGCGGCGGTTCGGCAAGAGGGCACATCGCGCGAATATCTGCCGCTGGAGTATCCGGCGGCGGCGAGCTATCCGGTCGTGCACGCGCTGGCAAATGCCTGCGAGGCGCTGGGATATCGCACCCATGTCGGCGTGGTTCAGTCCAAGGACAGCTTTTACGGCGAAATTCGTCCGCAGTGTCAGCCGATTGCGGCAGATTTGAAGGAAAAATGGTCGGCATGGACGGCAGCGGGCGTGCTCGCCAGTGAGATGGAGGCGGCGGCGCTGTTCACCGCCGGTGCGGCGCTGCATGTGCGCGTGGGCGCCGTGCTCAATGTGCTGTGGAACGATGACAGCGAACAGCCGGATGTGCCGGAAGGCGCTGCGGCACGCGGCATACAGGCGGCGGTTTCTGCCCTGTGCATGCTGATAGAACAGGACAAGCAAAAAGCATAAAAAAATACCTGTGAGGAACACAAAAATTTTCTCACAGGTATTTTGCTTTGTTTATCGAACCGGAAAATCTGCCGAAAGCGGCTGCGGACGGTCAAACGTCGTTTCGAGAATGCCGAATTGCTGCGTTTTCGCGCCGCTTAGCATCTTTTCCATCATTTCGAGGGAATGCAATGCCATGCGGCCGCTGGCGCGCTCTGGGCGGTTCTCAGCGAGCGCGAGCACCATATCAATCAGACCGATGCCGCGGCTGTTTTCGGAATGGCTGGTCGATGCAAACGGGCGCGTGAGCGGCACGTGCTCCCAGTCCTTCTTGACGTCAAACCAATCGCGCGGCTGGCTGTACCAGCGGTAATTTTCCTCTGTGCGCAGCCAAATGTCACCGCCGAAGATGTTCGGGCCGTCCAGCGGGTCGATATCCGGCAGGCACAGCGTGCCCTTGGTGCCGTAAATTTCGATGCGCGGCAGGTTGGAATCCCACACATCAAACGAGAAAATCGCCGTGCCGATGGCGCCGGAAGCAAACTGCATGAGTCCGGTCGTATACGTGTCCACTTCTACGTCAATCATCTCGCCGCGGTGCGGCTCAGTGGCAATCGGGCGCTGGTCAAACGTGCGCTTGGACATGGCACAGCACGCCTGCACCGGACCGAGTAGCGACAGCAGTGCGGTGACATAGTACGGGCCGATGTCCATGAGCGGGCCTGCGCCCGTGTGATAATAAAATGCCGGATTGGGGTGGAAGGTCTCACAGCCGTGATAGATGACAAATGCCGAGGCGCCGATGATCTCACCGATTTTGCCGGAGTCCAAAATATCGCGGCAGGTTTGCAGCCGTGCGCCCAAAAAGGTATCCGGTGCACAGCCGATGCGCAGATGCTTGGACTGCGCCAAGTCCACCAGCTCTTTGCCCTCGGCATAGGTGAAGGCGAGCGGCTTTTCCGTGTAGACATGCTTGCCGCAGGTCAGCGCCAGCTTGTTGAGCCGATAGTGCGCGTCCGGTGTGGTCAGATTGAGAATCAAATCCACATCCGCCTGTTCAATCAAATCTTCTGCACAGGCGTAGGCGTGCGGGATGCCGAATTCCGCGGCTTTTTTCTGTGCCTTTTCCAAGCTGCGCGAAGCACAGGCGTCAATGGTCACAAAATCGCTGTATTTTTTCAGGTTGTTGAGATAGACGCGGCTGATGTCACCGAGACCGACGACGCCGATGCGCAATTTTTTCATGGGAAATCCCTCCTTGCCGTTGTTACAGTTAGTATAGCAGGCAGGGGATAAGAATACAAGAAAAAAGACGAATGGTTTTTGCCATTCGTCTTTTTGTGTATGTGCGATTTACTTAGAGCCGCTGCCGGAACCGCTGCCTGCCTGACTGAGGATTTTATCCGCGTTGTCAAACACGTACTGATACTGCACAATCTTGTAATCGTGCAGGTCGGAAGCTGCCATGTCCAGCGGGACGTAAATGCCCTTGCTGTTGATGCAGCCGGAAGCGGAGATAACCGGATACTTCTCCATCAGGCTATATACGTATTCCTCGTAGTCGCTCAGCTTTGCACCGGCTACCTTCATGGTGACAGGGCCGAGATAGTTCGCACTGATGCGGCCGATGTTGGCATAATCCGAGGTGTCAATGTCGTAGTTTGCCCAGATAAAGAACGGAACAGTGTGCTGATCCAGCTCGATTTCCGAGGTCGTCTTGGACGAACCGCGGGTCAGGTGATTGTAGAACGAATTTTCGATGTACGGCATGTGGTCGCCGAACAGAACGATAATCGTCGGTTCATCCACCTTGCTGAAGTAGTCCACCAGATTCTTGATCTGCTTATCCGACTCCTGAATCAGAGACAGATACTGCTTGGTGTACGGGTACAGAGAATCAAACTGGAAGTCTACGTTTTCCGGAAAATTGTCATATACCGTGTCATAGCCGCAGTGATTCTGAATCGTGACGTTGAACAGGAACAGCGGATTGTCGGACTGCTTCTTGTTCTGGTTGTACAGGTCGATGACCTTGTTGAACGAGGATTCATCGCTGACATAGCGGCGCAGATACTTGGTCGTTGCATCGTCAAACGAGTCGATGTCCAAGAATTTATCAAAGCCCATCAGCGGATATGCCTTGTTGCGTGCCCAGCCCGAGCCGTAATACGGATGCATGCCAATCGTGTTGTAGCCCTGCTGCTTGAGGACGGATGCCATGGATTCCGTGTTGTTGTGCACGTACTGCAGCATCGGATAGCTGCCGGACTTGAAGAACGCATAGGAATTGCTGGTCAAAAACTCGTATTCCGAGTTGCAGGTGCCGCCGCCGAAGGCAGGGACAACCAGCTGACCCGTGATGGTATTGGGCTGACCGCTCAGCGAGTGCACGAACGGCATGACATCATCGGTGTTCTCCAGACCCAAATCACCGAGAATAGACAAATCCGCAAAGGTCTCGTCCATCACGGCGATGATGTTCGGCTGTACGTTGTTTGCCGATGCGGTCTCGTCCTCCTTGGAGACAGAGGACAAAATCGTAGATGCGTTTTCCTTGGAATAGTCGGTCGGCGCCTCGACAAACAGCGTATCCATGTTGATGGCGAAGTTGAGCGCCATGCCGTTTTTGCGGTTGGCGGTTACCTGACGCCATGCGCTGATGTAGAAGTTGCCGCTGCCGACAGAGGCGAACAGCACAAAGCCGGTCAGCATGACGGCGGACAGACCGAGGCTTCCGGCGCGGGTGCGCAGCTTCTGCTTCGGAAAGCGCAGGAATTTGACGGTGAGCACCCACCAGATCAGGCAGGCGATGGAACAAATGATGATTTCGAGCGGAACCGTCCACTGGAAACCGTTGAGTGCTTCGGCAGCCGTGCCGGCGGCATACAAATCCCAAGGAACAATCGGTTCGTTTCGGATTTGGATGGAATAGTGGTTGCAGATGCCGAAAATCAAAAAGACAAAATTGAGAAATACAATCGTAAAACGGGGGCGTCCGGTGACCGCACGGAACAGAAGGAAAATACCGTAATAAAACAGAATATTTGCCCAGAATGCCAGCTGGTTTGGCCAGAGGCATTTGCTGTCCGAGCCGCCGTACTCAAGAATTTCCACCACGAGGAATGTCGCAAGCGGCGACAACAGGAAGAAAATGTTCGAGAAGTTGGACGCGAGGAACTGCTTACACAAACTTAACTTATTTTTCATTCAAAAAGCGCCTCCATTGGACTTAAAACAGGCTTATTATACCGTTCAGGCAAAAAAAAGTCAAGGGATGCCAAATGTTACGAAAGGCATCCCTTGTGAAATTGTATAATTTCAGAAAAATTTCGTTAGATAAACGTTAAACCCGTCGAAAAGTTCAGGAAAGCAGCTTCTTGATGCGCGCAACTGCCTCAATGGTGTTCTCTCGGTCACCAAAAGCAGTCAGGCGGAAAAAGTTTTTGCCGTTTTCACCAAAGCCTGCGCCCGGTGTGCCGACAACATTGGCATTTTCCAGCAGGTAATCAAAGAATTCCCAGGACTCCATGCCGTTCGGGCACTTGAGCCAGATGTACGGGGAGTTCTTGCCGCCGGTGTACCAGATGCCCAGCTCGTCCATGGCCTCAGCCAGAATGCGGGCATTTTCGCGGTAGTAGTCCAGATGCTCCTGTACCTGCTTGACGCCTTCCTCGGAGAAGATGGCAGCGGCGCCGCGCTGCACAATGTAAGCAACGCCGTTGAACTTGGTGGTCTGGCGGCGCAGCCACATCTTGTTCAGGTTCATGCCCTCGCGCTCCAGCTGTACCGGAACGATGGTGTAGCCGCAGCGGGTGCCGGTGAAGCCTGCGGTCTTGGAGAACGAGCAGAACTCAATCGCGCAATCCTTTGCGCCCTCAATTTCATAGATGGAGCGCGGCACATCCTCGGATACGAAGCACTCGTAAGCGGCATCGTACAGAATGATGGCATCGTTTGCCAGTGCGTAATCTACCCAAGCCTTCAGGCTTGCGCGGTCGTAGGCAGCGCCGGTCGGGTTGTTCGGGGAGCACAGATAAATGATGTCAGCCTTGACGGATGGGTCCGGCAGCGGCAGGAAGCCGTTGGACTCGTTTGCGTTCATGTACGCGATTTTGCGGCCGCCCATAACGTTGGTGTCCACGTATACCGGATATACCGGATCCGGAACCAGAACCGTGTTGTCCTTGTCGAACAGATCCAGAATGTTGCCGACGTCAGACTTGGCGCCGTCGGATACAAAGATCTCGTCCAGCTCCAGCTTGGTGTCGCGCATTGCATAGTATGCCTGAATGGATTCCTTCAGGAAATCATAACCCTGCTCCGGACCGTAGCCGTGGAAGGTCTCCTGCTTGCTCTGCTCGTCAACGGCTGCATGCATGGCGTCAATGGCAACCTGCGGCAGCGGCAGGGTGACATCACCGATGCCCAGACGGATGACCTTCTTGTCCGGATGTGCTGCGGTGTAGTCCGCAACCTTCTTCGCAACCGTGGAGAACAGATAGCTCTGCGCGATGTTGGAAAAATTATGATTCATTTTCATGGGTTTCAAAACTCCTTTTCTTTGATGCTGCAATAAATGCCTTGAACAGCGGGTGAGCGCGGTTCGGGCGGGATTTAAATTCCGGATGGAACTGTACGCCGACATAGAACGGATGATTTGGAATTTCCACGGTCTCGACCAGCTCGCCGGACGGGGAAGTACCCGAGATAATCATGCCGGCATCTTCGATTTCGGCGCGGAATTCGTTGTTAAATTCGTAGCGATGACGATGGCGCTCGGAAATCTGCTCCTGTTTGTACGCCTCTGCCATCTGGGTGTTCGGACGAATGCGGCACGGGTAAGCGCCCAGACGCATCGTACCGCCCTTGGTGGAAACGCCGTACTGGCTCTCCATCAGGTCAATGACGCGGTGACGGCTCTCCGGAGCAAATTCACCGGAGTCTGCATCCTCGTAGCCGAGCACGTTGCGGGCATAGGAAATGACCGCGATCTGCATGCCGAGACAAATGCCGAAATACGGAATGTTGCGGACGCGGCAGTAGTTTGCGGCGCAAATCATGCCCTCGATGCCGCGGTGACCGAAGCCGCCCGGCAAAATGACGCCGTCGCAGTCGGACAGCAGCTTGTCCACCGTCGAATCGTTGATGTCCTCGGAATCCACCCAGTCAATGTTGACTTCCACGCCATTTTCAAAGCCGCCGTGCTGCAGGGCTTCTGCGACGGACAGATAGGCGTCGTGCAGACGGACATATTTGCCGACCAGCGCAATTTTGACAGAGCCCTTGCGGCTGTCAATGCGGTCGATCATCTCATACCACTCGCTCATGTCGCCCTTGCCGCAGCCCAAAGACAGCTCGCGGCAGACGATGTCGCAGAAATGGCTCTGCTCCAGCATCAGCGGAGCCTGATACAAAACCGGCATCGTGCGGTTTTCAATGACGCAGTCGGGCTGGACATTGCAGAACATGGAAATCTTGTGGCGGATGTCGTCGGTGAGCGGCTGGTCAACACGGCAGACAATCATGTCCGGCTGGATGCCCAGACCGCGCAGCTCCTTGACGGAGTGCTGGGTCGGCTTGGACTTCGGCTCATCGGAACCGGAGATAAACGGAACCAGCGTGACATGAATAAACAGGCAGTTGCGGCGGCCTACCTCCGTCGATACCTGACGGATGGCCTCCAGAAACGGCTGCGATTCAATATCGCCGGTCGTGCCGCCGATTTCCGTGATGACAACATCGGCGCTGGTCTTTTTGCCGACAGAATAGATAAACGACTTGATTTCGTCGGTGATGTGCGGGATAACCTGTACGGTTTCGCCCAGATAATCGCCGCGGCGTTCCTTGTTCAGAACGTTCCAGTATACCTTGCCGGTGGTGAGGTTGGAATACTTGTTCAAATCCTCGTCAATGAAGCGTTCGTAGTGACCGAGATCCAGATCGGTTTCCGCGCCGTCCTCCGTGACGTACACCTCGCCGTGCTGGAACGGGCTCATCGTGCCCGGGTCAACGTTGATGTATGGGTCGAGCTTCTGTGCTGCGATCTTGAGACCGCGGGATTTGAGCAGTCGGCCAAGCGAAGCGGCAGTGATGCCCTTGCCAAGGCCGGAAACAACGCCGCCGGTTACAAAGATATACTTTGTCATAATTCAATACTCCCTTCGAATACGGTGGTAGCAGGGCCGGTGAGGAATACGGCCTCATCGGTATAGCGGATGTTCAAATCTCCGCCGATCAGATGAATGGTGATGTCCTCGCCCTTCGGGCAGTATCCATTGAGTACCGAAGCGACAGCTGCCGCACAAGCGCCGGTGCCGCAGGCGAGCGTCTCGCCGCTGCCGCGCTCCCAAACGCGCATCTGCAGGGTGTGGTCGTCGATCACGCGGATAAACTCCGTGTTGATGCGCTCCGGGAACATGTCGTGGTTCTCGAAGGACGGGCCGATTTTCGGCAGATCAAGCGTGCTGACGTCCTGATCCACGAAAACGATGCAGTGTGGGTTGCCCATCGAAACGCAGGTGACTGCGTACTCCGTGCCGTCTACAGTGAGCGGAATGGATACGGCGGTGTCGCCCTCGTATCGAGTCGGGATTTCCGACGGCTTGAGGATGGCCTTGCCCATGTCCACGCGGACAGAGGCAATCTTGCCGTCTTGCTCGGTCATCTTCAAAATTTTGATGCCGCTGAGCGTTTCCAGTGTCATTTCCGGCTTGGAAATCAAGCCGTGCTCGTACATATATTTGCCGATGCAGCGGGTTGCGTTGCCGCACATTTTTCCCTCGCTGCCGTCCGCGTTGAACATGCGCATTTTTGCGTCTGCCACGTCGGATGGACAAATCAGGACGATGCCGTCGCCGCCGATGCCGAAATGGCGATCGGAAAGACGGATAGAGAGGGCTTCCGGATCTGCGACTTGCTGCTCAAAGCAGTTAAAATAGATGTAATCATTGCCGCAGCCGTGCATTTTCGTGAACTTCAACTTCATGCGTGTCATCCTCATCTCAAATCTAATATGGATATTCCGCACGTTTCGTGCGTCGTGTACATTCAGATTTTATTATAACCTGATTATATCCGCATTGCAAGAGTGCATGGAAATAACTTTCAAAAGAAACCAGCGGCCCTGCTGGTAATTTGTCAATCAAATGAACGGATAATTTCATCCGCAATATCGCGCTTGGACTGTCGGAAGTCCATCGCTTTTTTCTCGATGTACGAATGGGCTTCGTCCTCGCTCATGTGCTTTTCCGCGATGAGCAGGCATTTTGCCCGATTGATTACGCGCAGATCCTCCAATCGCTGGCGCAGCTGGCGGTTTTCTTTTTGCAGCGCATAAATGCGGTGGCGGACGGAATTGACCAGATGCAGCGACTGATAAAAGACTGCGCGGGAAATGGGTTTTGTCACGACGACCACGCCGTCCTGCTCCACGCGCTCGGAGACCGTGTCGGCGAGATCTGCCTTGACCAGCATCAGCACGCCGGACAGGGTATTCTGACAGGCGTAGGACGCAAATTCGTGACCGAATTCATCGGTCAAAGGCGCATTGATGATGATGAGATCGACATTGTTTTCGATGAGCCTGCGCCGCGCTTCGCTGCAGGAGGCGGCGGCGAGAATGCGGTCAGGATGCCAGCCGCTGCTGTGAATCAGGTCGATCAGCATGTCTGCGCTTTTTTTGGATGCGGTTACGAGTAAGACATTTTCCATGCAGACACCTCCTTATAGCTGGTATACAATATCATAGCTGGAGGATGTCATCAGTAGGAATAAAAATACAGCGAGTCAATGACGGAGGACTTGTCCTGTGCGTCCGAGTAGCGTCTCCACTCGCTGGTCTTGGCGGAGAGATATGCGTCCAAAATCTTTTCCGGCAGTGCCTCGCGCACAAAGGTGCTGTCCTGCGCGGCGCGGATGGCTTCCATCAGCGTGTTCGGCAGACAGTCGTATTCGCGCACCATGGAAGCCGGCACATCGTACAGATTCAGATTGCACGGGTCGCACAGCTTGAGCTCGCGCCGGATGCCCTCCATGCCTGCGCGGATGAGCAGGGAGAAGGCGAGGTACGGATTGGCACACGGATCCGGAGAGCGCAGCTCCATGCGGTTGTTGACGCCGTGCGCCGCAGGAATGCGGATGAGCTGGGAGCGGTTCTGATGGCTCCATGTGATGTAGCGCGGCGCTTCGTACACGCCGAGGCGCTCATAGGAATTGACGAGCGGATTGAGAAAGGCGGACATCTCATAGCAGCGCGTCAGAATGCCCATCATAAAGCTCTCCGCCACGGGGGAGTGTCCGTCGCCTTCGCCGTGAAAGACGTTTTCGCCGTTCTGGAACAGAGACAGATTGATGTGCAGACCGTTGCCCGGATGATCGCGGTAGATTTTTGGCAGGAATGACGCGTACAGACCGTTTACCGATGCCATGGTCTTGACCACGCCGCGGAACGTAATGAGGTTGTCGGCGGCGGTCACAGCGGAATCATACGCGAAATCAATTTCGTTCTGACCCGGACCGGTCTCGTGGTGCGAGGCCTCCGGACGCAGGTTCATTTCCTCCAGCGTCAGACAAATCTGACGGCGGACGTTTTCGCCCTTGTCCAGCGGCGCGATGTCCATATACGAGGCGTTGTCGTGCGGGGTCTTGGTCGGCAGACCTTCTTCGTCCTGCTTGAGCAGATAAAATTCGCATTCCGTGCCGATTTTGACGGAATAGCCGAGCTTTTTCATGTCAGACTGCGCCTGACGCAGCACCTGACGGGCGTCGCACTCAAACGGCGTGCCGTCCGGATACTTGATGTCGCAGAAAAAACGCACAACGCGCCCTTGTGACGGACGCCACGGCAGCACGGACAGCGTGGACGGCTCCGGAAACAGCAGCAAATCCGAGCGGTTGGCGTTGGCAAAGCCGCGAATGGACGAGGCGTCAATCGAAATGCCTTCGCGGAATGCGCGCGACAACTCGCGCGGCATGATGGAAATATTTTTCTGCGTGCCGAAAATATCGCAGAACGCCAGACGGATGAACTTGACATCGTTCTCCATGACGTACTGCATGACTTCCTGAAATGTATAGGTATTCATGAATCCTCCTGAAATAAAAACGGAAACGGACAGCAGGCAAAAAGCAGACCTGCTGTCCATTTATTATAGCACGAATGCGTCTGCGTGCCTATGCAGACTGTGTGCTGTTTTCGGGGGTTACAGGCAGGTGTAGCCCATCAGGTATTCGTCAACCTCCCGCGCGCATGCACGGCCTTCTGCGATGCCCCAAACAACGAGGGACTGACCGCGATGCATATCACCGGCGGTAAAGACCTTGTCGACATTGGTCTTGTAGCTGCCTTCTGCGGTTTTGACGTTGGTGCGCTGGTTGAGCTCTACGCCGAATGCCTCGGAGACATACGGTTGGCTGCCGAGGAAGCCGGCTGCAATGAGCAGCAGCTCGCACGGCAGGGTCTGCTCCGAACCCTCAACCGGAACCATCATAAAGCGGCCGGTCTTTTCATCCTTTTTGCTCTCCAGAGAGACAATCGTGACAGCACTCAGGTTGCCGTTTTCGTCCTTGTGGAATTCCTTAACCGTGGTCTGATACAGGCGCGGGTCGTGACCGAACAGCGCGATGGCTTCTTCATGGCCATAGTCGGTCTTTTTGACGCGCGGCCACTGCGGCCACGGATTGCTCGGCAGACGCTCCTCCGGCGGCTCCGGCATCATTTCCAGTGCCGTGATGCTCTTGCAGCCGTGACGGATGCAGGTGCCGATGCAGTCATTGCCGGTATCGCCGCCGCCGACAACGATGACGTGCTTACCCTTGGCGGAGATGTTCTTGCCGTCGGTCAGGTTGGAGTCCAGCAGGCTCTTGGTGTTCGCGCGCAGGAAGTCTACGGCGAAATAGATGCCGTTGGCGTCGCGTCCCGGATTGTTCAGGTCGCGCGGATTGGATGCGCCGCAGCACAGAACCACGGCATCATAGCTGTCCAGCAGCTCCTGTGCCGGAATCGTGTTGCCGATGTCGGCGTTGGTGACGAAGGTCACGCCTTCCTGCTTCATCAGGTTGACGCGGCGGTCAATGTACTGCTTTTCCAGCTTCATGTTCGGAATGCCGTACATCATCAGGCCGCCGACGCGGTCAAAGCGCTCATATACCGTGACATTGTGTCCGCGGCGGTTGAGCAGATCAGCGGTCGCCATGCCGGACGGGCCGGAGCCGACGACAGCAATTTTCTTGTCGGTGCGGATTTCCGGAATGCGCGGCTTGATGAGATGGTTCTCATAGCCGTATTCAATCAGCGCCAGTTCGTTTTCCTTGACGGTGACCGGATCTCCGTTTGCGCCACAGGTGCAGGCAGCCATGCACAGACCCGGGCAGACGCGGCCGGTAAATTCCGGGAACGAGGCGGTCTTACACAGACGCGCCAGCGCATGCTCCCAGTTGCCGCGGTAAATCATATCGTTCCACTCCGGAATCAAGTTGTGCAGCGGACAGCCGGAGTACATGCCGGCGAGCTGCACACAGCTCTGGCAGAACGGCACGCCGCAGTTCATGCAGCGTGCGCCCTGCTTTTGCCGATGCTCTCGATCGAGGGGCGGGTGAAATTCGTTAAAGTTCTCAATGCGTACCAGAGGCTCGATTGCCGGGTTTTCCTCACGCGCATAATCTAAAAATCCTGTCGGCTTACCCATGATTCTCGTCCTCCTTTATCCGTTTACCGATGCGTAGAATGCATCAATTTCAGCCTGCTCGTGGCTCAGACCCTTTTCTTCCGACTTGGCGATTGCCTTCAGCATTCTGTTGTAGTCGTTTGGCATGATCTTCTTGAAGAACGGGATGTAGCTCTGGAAGTTGTCGAGGATTTCCTGACCCTTGCGGGAGCCGGTTGCAGCGACATGCTGCTCAATCAGGTTCTTCAATTCCTGAATGTCATGCTTCTCTCTCACGGTGGAGATGGTTACCATGGACTTGTTTGCACGCAGGTACAGATCGCGGTGCATATCCAGCACGTAAGCGATGCCGCCGGACATGCCTGCTGCGAAGTTCTTGCCGGTGGAACCGAGTACAACAACGCGGCCGCCGGTCATGTATTCACAGCCGTGATCGCCAACGCCTTCGACAACAGCGACAGCGCCGGAGTTACGAACACAGAAGCGTTCGCCGGCAACACCGGAGATAAATGCCTTGCCTGCGGTTGCGCCGTAGAAGGCAACGTTGCCGATGATGATGTTGTCCTCTGCGCGGAACTGGCTGCCCTTCGGCGGGTATACGATAATCTTGCCGCCGGACAGACCCTTGCCGATGTAGTCGTTGGAGTCGCCCTCCAGCTCCATCGTCAGGCCCTGCGGGATAAAGGCGCCGAACGACTGGCCGCCGCCGCCGTAGCACTTGATGCGGTAGGTGTCCTCCGGCAGGGAAGAGCCGTGCAGGCGGGTGATTTCACTGCCGAAGATGGTGCCGAGTGCGCGGTCTGTGGAGCTGATTTTCAGCTCGATGGACTGCGGCTTGCCGGACTTCAGGCTCTTGCCCATCTTCTTGAGGAATACAGATTCATCGACGGTCTGTTCCAGATGGAAATCATAGACATGCTTCGGGTCAAAATGACGCTCCGGTGCATCGACATACGGATTATCCAGAATCATGGACAGGTCTACCGTGTCTGCACGGCCGATGCGCATGTTCTTGCGGCGCTCCAGCTTGTCGCTGCGGCCGACCATCTCGTCGATGGTGCGGAAGCCCAGACCAGCCATGATTTCACGCAGCTGGCGGGCGATGAACAGCATGTAGTTCTGTACGTGCTCCGGCTTGCCCTGGAAGCGTGCGCGCAGCTTCGGGTTCTGGGTCGCAATGCCCATCGGGCAGGTGTCCAGATTGCACACACGCATCATCGCGCAGCCCATAGCAATCAGCGGGCCGGTGGCGAAGCCAAATTCCTCTGCGCCGAGCAGGCAGGCGATGGCAACATCGCGGCCGGTCATCAGCTTGGAGTCAGCCTCAATGACAACGCGGGAACGCAGACCGTTCTGAATCAGAGTCTGATGGGTTTCTGCAACGCCCAGCTCCCACGGCAGACCGGCATTGTGAATCGAGCTCTTCGGCGCTGCACCGGAACCGCCGTCATAGCCGGAAATCAGGATGACCTGTGCGCCGCCCTTGGCAACGCCTGCGGCAATCGTGCCGACACCGGCTTCGGATACCAGCTTGACGTTGATGCGCGCCTTTCTGTTGGCGTTCTTCAGGTCGTAAATCAGCTGTGCCAAATCCTCGATGGAGTAAATATCATGATGCGGCGGAGGAGAAATCAGCGCCACGCCCGGCGTGGAGAAACGCGTCTTGGCAACCCACGGGTAAACCTTCTTGCCCGGCAGGTGGCCGCCTTCGCCCGGCTTTGCGCCCTGTGCCATCTTGATCTGGATCTCGTCGCCGCTCATCAGGTACTGCGAGTTGACGCCGAAACGGCCGGATGCAACCTGTACGATGGAGCATGCGCGCTCTGTGCCGTAGCGGTCGGCAGGCTCGCCGCCCTCACCGGTGTTGGAGTGGCCGCCCAGACGGTTCATGGCGATGGCGAGACACTCATGTGCCTCTGCGGACAGACAGCCGTAGGACATAGCTGCGGTCTTGAAGCGCTTGACAATCTCATATTCGCTCTCGACTTCCTCAATCGGAATCGCCGTGCTCTCGTCAAACTTGAAGCTCATCAGGCCGCGCAGTGTGTGCGGGATGGCTGCATCGTCGACGGTCTCTGCATACTGCTGGTAAATGCTGTAGTCGCCGGTGCGAACAGCCTGCTGCAGCAGCGCAATGGTCTTTGGATTGTACAGATGATCCTCACAGCCGATGCCTGCGCGGTACTTGTGCGTGCCGGGGGAGTCGAGCGTGGTGTCAATGGCCAGACCCAGCGGGTCAAACGCATGGTTGTGGCGGAATTCGACAACCTCGCCGATTTCCTCCAGACCGATGCCGCCAACGCGAGAAACGGTGTTGGTGAAGTACTCGTCAATGACCTCCTGCTTGATGCCGATTGCCTCGAAAATCTGTGCGGACTGATAGGACTGGATGGTCGAGATACCCATCTTAGATGCAATCTTGACGATGCCCTTGAGCACAGCCTTGTTGTACGAGTCGATGGCAACCGAAACTTCCTTGTCGAGCAGACGCTTTTCAACCAGCTCTGCGATGCACTCCTGTGCCAGATACGGGTTGACGGCGGATGCACCGTAGCCGAGCAGCGTAGCGAAATGATGTACTTCACGCGGCTCTGCGGTCTCCACGATGACGGAAAGGGAGGTGCTCTTTTTGGTGCGCACCAGATACTGCTGCAGGGCAGAGACAGCGAGCAGGGACGGAATCGCAACATGGTTCTCGTCTACGCCGCGGTCGGACAGAATCAGGATGTTTGCGCCGTTGCGGTATGCGCGGTCTGCGGTCACAAACATGCGGTCAATGGCGCGCTTGAGTGGGGTGTTTTTATAATACAGCATGGAAATCGTCTGAACCTTAAAGCCCGGCTTATCCATGTTTTTGATCTTCATCAGGTCGATGTCGGTCAGAATCGGGTTCTGAATGCGCAGCATGCTGCAATTTTCTGCATTTTCGCTGAGCAGGTTGCCGTCATGGCCGAGATATACGGCGGTATCCGTGACAATTTCCTCGCGGATGGCGTCAATCGGCGGGTTGGTAACCTGTGCGAACAGCTGCTTGAAGTAGCTGAACAGCGGCTGATGCTTCTCGGACAGCACGGCAAGCGGAATGTCGACGCCCATTGCGGCGGTCGGCTCTGCGCCGGTCTGTGCCATCTGCAAAATCGAATCCTTGACCTCCTCGTAGGTGTAGCCGAACGCCTTGTACAGGCGGTCGCGCTCCTCACCGGAATAGCGGCGGATGTGATGGTTCGGAATCGGCAGATCCTTGAGCATGAGCAGGCTCTGATCCAGCCACTCGCCGTACGGCTGACGGGTTGCATACTGCTCCTTCAGCTCGTCATCGTCAATCAGACGGCCGGAAACCGTATCAACCAGCAGCATTTTGCCCGGCTGCAAGCGGGACTTGACGGCAATCTTTTCCGGCTCCAGCTCCAGCACGCCGACCTCAGAGGACAGAATCAGCTGATCATCCGTGGTGACGTAGTAGCGGGACGGACGCAGGCCGTTTCGGTCGAGCACAGCGCCCATGACATCGCCGTCGGTAAAGATAATGGATGCCGGACCGTCCCACGGCTCCATCATGGTTGCGTAGTAGCGGTAGAAGTCCAGCTTCTCGCGCGGCATGTTCTTGTTGTTCGACCACGGCTCCGGAATGCAGATCATCACTGCCATCGGAAGCTCCATGCCGTTCATGACGAGGAACTCCAGCGTGTTGTCCAGACGGGCGGAGTCAGAACCTGCCGGATTGACAACCGGATAGACCTTGTCGAGATCCTCCTCGCTCATGACATCGGATTCCATCGTCTCCTCGCGGGCGAGCATGCGGTCCGCGTTGCCGCGAATCGTGTTGATTTCGCCGTTGTGCAGGATGAAGCGGTTCGGATGTGCGCGCTCCCAGGACGGGTTGGTGTTGGTGGAGAAACGGGAATGTACCATCGCAATGGCGGACTTGTAATCCTCATCCAGCAGGTCGCAGTAGAAGTTGCGCAGCTGGCCGACCAAAAACATGCCCTTATATACAATGGTGCGGCTGGAGAACGAAACGACATAGGTGTTGTCGTTGGACTGCTCAAAGACGCGGCGCGCCACGTACAGCTTGCGGTCAAAATCCAGACCCTTATTTACGTTCTTCGGGCGGGCAACGAAGCCCTGCTCGATGTACGGCATACAGGCGAGTGCCTTGTTGCCCAGAACGTCCGGATTGATGGGCACGGTGCGCCAGCCGAGGAACTCCATGCCCTCTTTTTCGATGATGACCTCGAACATCTTCTTTGCCTGCGAACGCTTGAGCGTATCCTGCGGGAAGAAGAACATCGCGATGCCGTAATCGCGCTCTTCGCCAATCTGGATGCCGGCCTGCGCGGCAGCCTTGGTGAAGAAGTTGTGGGAAATCTGCAGCATGATGCCGACGCCGTCACCGGTCTTGCCCTCGGCGTCCTTGCCGGCGCGGTGCTCCAGCTTCTCTACAATAGACAGCGCATTGTCCACCGTCTGGTGCGTTTTTCTGCCCTTGATATCGACGACTGCGCCGATGCCGCAGGCATCATGCTCATACCGCGGATCGTATAGACCGCGGGCAGGCATTGTAGTTTCAGTTCTGATCTCGTTCATGAAATACAATTCCTCCTCAAAAACCTTCACATGTATCATATATAATGTATAGCGGATGATATTCTCTCGGCGTTTTGCAACTTTATTTGGTTCATCTTTCACGACATCGTGCAAAATAACCGGAAAAAAGCAAAAAAGCGCTCATTCCAAAATAAATACTACACCAAAAGTGGTAAAAGTAGTACTTACTTTGGAATGAACGCCTTTGTTCATGTAACATATTCTATAATAAATGCAGGAATCCGTCAAGCATCCTGCAAAAAAATCTTACCCGCTTTTTCGATTTCATACAACTTGCATAGAAAGGTTACTTAAAAAGAAGAAGGACTGGGCAAAATGTAAAAGTTGCCGTATCGCGCAGAAAAGTTTGAAAAATTAGTTGACACGCGCTAAATCACGGTCTATAATAGACATCGTAAACAGCAACGGCGCTGTGGATGTTATGTCCGCGGCGCCTATTTTTTATACTCAGCAGGAGTAAAAAAGCATACGCTTGAGTAAGTTTGTTTGAGATCTTTTTTTAGATACACTGCATGGAGGTGCGTTGTACAATGATTAATGTCCCGGAAATTTTCGGCGAGAACGTGTTTAACGAAAATGTAATGCGCGAGAAGCTGCCGAAGGAAGTATTTAAGAAGCTCATGAAGACCATCGAATTGGGTGCTTCCCTCGATGTCAGCATTGCAAACGTTGTTGCAAACGCAATGAAGGATTGGGCTGTTGACAAGGGCGCAACCCATTACACCCATTGGTTCCAGCCGATGACCGGTGTGACCGCTGAGAAGCATGACTCCTTTATCAGCCCGACGGCAGGCGGCAACGTCATCATGTCGTTCAGCGGCAAGGAGCTGATTCAGGGCGAGCCGGACGCATCTTCTTTCCCGTCCGGCGGTCTGCGTGCAACGTTTGAGGCGCGCGGCTACACGGCATGGGATCCGAGCTCCTACGCATTTGTCAAGGACGGCACGCTGTACATTCCGACCGCGTTCTGTTCCTACACCGGCGAGGTGCTGGATAAGAAGACCCCGCTGCTGCGTTCCATGGACGCCATCAGCAAGCAGGCATGCCGCATTCTCAAGCTGTTCGGCAAGAATGTAGAGCGCGTCACCACGACGGTAGGTCCGGAGCAGGAGTACTTCCTCGTAGATAAGAAGTATTACGACCAGCGCAAGGATCTGATCTTTACCGGCCGCACCCTGTTCGGCGCAATGAGCCCGAAGGGTCAGGAGATGGATGACCACTACTTCGGCACCATCAAGCCGCGCGTTGCAGCGTTCATGGCTGATTTGGACGAGGAGCTGTGGAAGTACGGCATTCTGGCAAAGACCAAGCACAACGAAGTTGCTCCGGCACAGCACGAGATTGCACCGATCTTCTCTACCACCAACACCGCAACCGACAACAACCAGCTGGTTATGGACGTTGCCAAGAAGGTCGCTCTCCAGCACGGCATGGTTTGCCTGCTGCATGAGAAGCCGTTTGACGGCGTAAACGGCTCCGGCAAGCACAACAACTGGTCGATGTCCACCAATCAGGGCGAGAACCTGCTGAACCCGGGCAATGATCCGAAGGAAAATGCACAGTTCATGCTGATTCTGACCGCAGTTATCTCTGCTGTAGATAAGTATGCAAAGCTGATGCGTATTTCTGTAGCATCCGCAGGCAACGATCATCGTTTGGGTGCAAACGAAGCACCTCCGGCAATCGTTTCCGTATTCCTCGGCGATGAGCTGCAGAGCATTGTCGATGATATCATCGCAGGCACCCACACCGCAGGCACAGGCTCCGCAAAGATTCAGCTGGGCGTTACCACCCTGCCGGTATTCTCCAAGGACAACACCGACCGCAACAGAACCTCTCCGTTTGCCTTCACCGGCAACCGTTTCGAGTTCCGTATGCCGGGTTCCTCTCAGAACATTGCCTGCATCAACATGATGCTGAATACCGCTGTTGCAGATGTATTCAAGAGATATGCTGATGAACTGGAAGGCGCAGAGGACTTTGACGCAGCCCTCAATGCACTGGTTAAGCGCGAGCTGACCGCACATCAGCGCGTCATCTTCAACGGCAACGGCTATGATGACAGCTGGGTAGCAGAGGCTGAGAAGCGCGGCCTGCCGAACCTGAAGAGCACGCCGGAAGCACTGGCTTGCTACGATGAGTTCGTTGATGTCTTTGAGGGAACTGGCGTTCTGAGCGAGACCGAGCTGCTGTCCCGTAAGGAAATCCTGCTGGAGGAGTACGCAAAGCTCATCAAGATCGAGTCCCGCACCATGGTAGACATGGCAAAGAAGGACATTCTGCCGGCAGTTGGCTCTTACACCAAGGAGCTGTCCGAGATCGCCTGCAACAAGAAGCAGCTGGGTCTGGATGCGGCTCTGGAAATCAAGGAGCTGGAGAAGCTGTCTGCACTGGCTTCTGACACCTATGACAAGATCGAGGTGCTGTCCGCTGCCATTGCAGGTGCTGCTGCGGTAGAGGGCGTACAGGAAGCTGCTGACTATCAGCACGACACCGTCATTCCGGCTATGGAGCAGCTGCGCACCGTCGCAGACGAGCTGGAAGTAAACACCGCTGCAAAGTACTGGCCGTTCCCGGCATATGACAAGCTGCTGTTTGGTGTAAACTGCTAATCTCTGTACAATTTCATTATCATCGTACACAAAGACGTGTATGCCAATCCCGAACAGGGGGCGGTGTACACGTCTTTTTTTGTTTCACAACACACATTGGAGGTATAATACGATATGGATACCACGAACATTATGGCGATATTGGCAGACCATGCCTCTGCCATAGACACGTCCTGGACGCTGCTCGGCGCGGCGCTCGTATTCTTTATGCAGGCAGGCTTTGCGATGGTGGAAACCGGCTTCACCCGTTCCAAGAATGCCGGCAACATCATTATGAAAAACCTGATGGACTTTTCGCTCGGCACACCGATTTATTGGCTGATTGGCTTTGGCATCATGTTCGGCGGCACCGGCGCACTCATCGGCGGCTTTGACTTCATGACCAACGGCGGCGAGGGCGGCTTCACCACCCTGATTTTCCAGACCGTGTTCTGTGCAACCGCAGCGACCATCGTTTCCGGTGCCATGGCAGAGCGAACCAAGTTCAGCTCTTACTGCATCTATTCCATGGTCATCAGTGCAGTCATTTATCCAATTTCCGGCCACTGGATTTGGGGCGGCGGCTGGCTGTCTCAGCTCGGCTTCCATGACTTTGCCGGCTCCACCGCTGTACACATGGTCGGCGGCGTAGCTGCTCTGGTCGGCGCTGCATTCCTTGGCCCGCGTATCGGCAAGTATGACAAGAACGGCAAGCCGAAGGCAATTCCGGGTCATTCTCTGACGCTGGGCGCACTGGGTGTATTCATCCTGTGGTTCTGCTGGTTCGGATTCAACGGTGCATCCACTGTTGCCATGACCAACGGCGCATATGAGTCCGCCGCTTCCGTTTACGTTACCACCAACATGGCTGCCGCTGTTGCAACCGTTACGGTTATGTGCATCACTTGGATTCGCTACGGCAAGCCGGATGTATCCATGACACTGAACGGCTCTCTGGCAGGTCTGGTAGCCATCACTGCGGGCTGTGACATGGTCACCCCGCTCGGCGCAGCCATCATCGGCATCTGTGCAGGCTTCGCTGTTGTATTCGGCATTGAATTTGTAGAAAAAGTTCTCAAGATTGACGATCCGGTTGGCGCTGTCGGCGTACACGGCGTAAACGGTGCTCTGGGCACCCTGCTGACCGGCCTGCTCGCAAAGGATCAGGGTCTGTTCTATGGTCACGGCGCACACTTCTTCCTTGTGCAGCTGCTCGGCGTGGTTTGCGTCATCGCTTGGGTTGCTGTCACCATGACCATTGTATTCTTTATCATCAAGCACACCATCGGTCTGCGCGTATCCGAAGAAGAAGAAATTCGCGGTTTGGACGTCATGGAGCACGGTCTGACCTCTGCTTACGCAGACTTCATGCCGATTCCGACCGTCAACGGCTTCTATAAGGAGGCAAAGAACGAGCAGACGGTTCCGGTGGAACAGGCTGTTCCGGCTACAGAAGTTCCGTCTACCGGCGCAGACGGACACAAGCTGTCCAAGGTCGTTGTCATTTGCCGTCAGTCGCGTCTGGAGGTTCTGCGCGATGCGCTGGAAGAAATCGGCGTGGCTGGTCTGACCGTGACCAATGTACTTGGCTGCGGCGTAGAGAAGGGCGCAACCGAGTATTACCGCGGCGTTGCCGTCAGCACGAGCCTGCGTCCAAAGACAAAGGTAGAAATGGTTGTCAGCAAGGTTCCGGTAGAACAGGTTGTCGACACCTGCCGCAAGGTGCTGTACACCGGTCATATCGGCGACGGCAAAATCTTTATCTATGACGTACAGAACGTCATCAAGGTTCGTACCGGTGCAGTCGGCTATGACGCCCTGCAGTACGAAGAATAATTGGCAATCCCTCAATCAATCCTTTATACATGTTCAGAGGAAAGACCCGCGCAGCTGTGCGCGGGTCTTTTCCGCTCTGTATTTGATACAAAATTAGCGTAATTGCGGCGGATTACGCGGCAAACGAACTCATGACGGATCCGGAGAGCATTCAGGCATTTGTCAACAGCAAGCCCAAGGCGGCGCGCTCGTTCTGGCAAAAGCTGCGCAATGCATTTAAGCAGCTGCGCAAGAAGATTGACGGCACATCTGCAGCAGAAAAGAAAATCCTGCGGCGCATGTCTACCGCAGAACGGCTGTGGGCAGACGCTTTTCAGGCGGCATCCGAACGCGCCAACGGCGTGCAGCAGACGAGCAGCAAGCGCGTAAAAACCAAGGCGCGCAAGCCGGAAACAACGAAGAGTTTGACGAAAAAAAGCCGGCAGAACATGAGATATTCGGCAAAGAAAAAGACTGCCGATGGCGGCAGTCTATATGACTATACGAAATCTTTTGCCCAGCAGATTGACGACTGGATTGCCGGAAACTTTCCTGCAAAAGATAACCTGATGATTGGCGGAACGCCGCAGGTATTTCAGGATATTGGTTTTAATGCACTTCCGATGACGATAGATCAAACACATGTTGACTATGCGCTCAACGGAACGAAGAATGTAAACCATACAATTGGCGAGAAAATGCTAAAGCAATTGCCGCAAGCAATTCAACATCCGGTTGCGGTTATCACATCGGCAACACAAACAAATACCAGTGTTGTTGCACTGCTGCCGTTTACGCACAACGGGAACACCGTCATTGCACCGGTTGTCATTGATGGGTATGCAAAGCAGAATAACGTTTTGCTGGACAGCAATGCAGTGACAAGCATCCACGGGAGAAACAACGCTGTCACCAAGTTGCTGGCAAATGCGTTGAACGATTATACCAATGGACAAAACACCTTGTTTTACTGGAATAAAAAACAAGCCATCGCGCTGTTGCAGAAGACAAGGGTCGTAATGCCCAAGGATTCTGCACAAATACACGATGGCTATATAGCTAGTATACGTGATGTCGGTTCTCCTGTCAAGCCGAAATTGAAAAATGTTACGGAATCCGTGCAGTTCAAAAGATGGTTTGGCAACTGGATAGGGAATCCCGAGAAAGCAAGCAAAATTGTGAATGCGGATGGTTCTCCGAAAATTATGTATCACCAAACGGATGCAGACTTCTCGGTGTTCCGCACGGAAAGCACGGGAGCAGGACGCGGTGACGCTATTCTGCCGGACGGTGCATTCTTCAAATCCTCTGATACAGATATTGGGGTGTCCGGTCAAAAGCAGATGCAGGTATATCTCAATGTTCGCAACCCGCTGAGACTGAAGGATCGCGCGTCCGCGCAGGCATATTGGGAAAAGCATGTTGCAGGATATAAAGAACTGATGCAGGAATCGCAGCGAGTGGACGCGCTGTACAAACTGCGGATGGAGCGGGCAGAAGCGGAAGAAGATGCGCGGTATGCAGAACTTTGGCAGCAGTGGAAAAACGGCGAGATTTCAGAGGAACAGTACCAGAGCGGTATTGAAGAAGATGTCAGCGAAAAAATTCTCCAAGAATGGAAACAGGAAGAGCAGCGCATCACGCAGCAGGCAAAACAGCTGCTGAATGATTACATGCACAACAGCAAGTATGACGGAATCATACTCGCCCAAGATGAGGGCAGTTTTGGCAGAAGCACGGATTCTGTTATTGCATTCTCTCCAAATCAGGTAAAATCCGCAACGGATAATGTCGGTACATTTGACAGAGGAAATGCGGATATTCGGTATTCCGTGAAGCCTCGCAGTGCAGAAAGCTATGAATCTGAGATTGAACGACTGAAGAAGCAGCGGGACGAAGCCAAGCGGCAGATAAAACTCTCTAAGTATCAGCAGGTATCCCCTGCCGGTATCAAGCGCATGGCGCAAGACCTGCTTGCGGAATATCGCTCCACAGCGAATGCAGAAGAACTGAGCGACACACTGCAAACACTGTATAACATTCTGCACAGGCGACCGGAATTGATTGATACAAACGGTGCGTATAGCTTTGCGGAATCCGCAGCGGAGTTGATTTTGGACGACTTTATTGGGACAAAGAAAAAGCCACTACGCTGTTACGGAGAGCAAGGGTCGCAATGCCCAAGACGTCCGCACAAGCGCGTAGTGGCTATATAGCTAGTATACGCGACGAGAACTCTCCTGTCAAGGCTCGTTATTCTAGCATGAAATCTCGCAGTGCGCGGAGCTAGGCTGTGTTTTTTAGTCGGTATAAAAATTGCGTGTTTTGGAAAACTAGAGGCAAATAAGCCTTTGGAGGTAATACGCATGAAAAAAAGATGGGGCATGATGGGCGCGTCCGTTTGTTTGCTGGCACTGCTGCTCACCGGCTGCGGCATGTCGAATACAGCGGCGGATCAGAACACAACGACAGAAACAGAGACCCAGACGCGCACCGATACCGGTTCCGGCTCCGGATGGGTAGATGAAAACGGCGATGGCATTATCGGCAACGATGGCACCGGCTATACCGAGGATAGCGGTTCTGTCACAGACGATGTGGAGAGCGCGGCGGATGATTTGGGGCGTGCCGTTGAAAACGGTGCGGAAGATGTCACAGACGGCGTTGTCGGAGACACACAGACGGATCGCACGACGACAGACAAAAATACAACGACAAAGCGATAAGAAAAAAGCGGCAGCTGAGAATTCAGCCGCCGCTTTTGGGTATATAATAAAAATTTTATTCTGCGCCGACCGTGCAGATGTAGCCTGCGCTGTTGATGGCCTTCTGCAGAGCCTGACCTTGCTCCTTGCCGCCGACCTCGCAGACCACGTGAACAATGGCCTCGTTGATGTCGAGGTTTGCATTGACGCGGTCATGCTGGAACATGATGATGTTCGCATTCTGCTCGGCAATGATGCCGGCCAGACGCTCCAGAGAACCCGGTACATCCGGCATGATGACGTTGAACTTCATGTGGCGGTAACGGGTAACCAGTCCCTTCTCAACGATACGGTGGATGAAGCTCACGTCAATGTTGCCGCCGGACAGGACACAAGCGACCTTCTTGCCTGCGAAATCGCGCTTGCCTGCGAGCAGTGCCGCCAGAGAGGAGGCGCCTGCCGGCTCTACGACCTGCTTGGTGCGCTCGAGCAGCATCAGAATGGTAGCAGCGATGTCGTCATCGGATACCGTCACCATGTCGTCGACGAAGGTGTTGATGTGCTCCATGGTCTTGGTGCCCGGGCACTTGACGGCGATGCCGTCCGCAATCGTGTGCACGGCATCGCTGGCAAGGATGCTGTCCTGATGGAAGGAGTTGACGATTGCCGGTGCACCCTCTGCCTGTACGCCGATGACCTCAATGCGCGGGTTGATCTGCTTGACGCAGGCAGCCACACCGGACAGCAGTCCGCCGCCGCCTGCCGGAACCAAAATCATGTCGACAGCCGGCTGGTCGCGCAGGATTTCCATGCCGATGGTGCCCTGACCTGCCATGACGTCCTCGTCATCAAACGGATGAATAAAGGTCGCGCCGGTTTCCTCTACGATTTCCATTGCCTTGGCATAGGCGTCATCGTAGCACGAACCGGACAGCACGACGTTCGCGCCGTAGCCCTTGGTTGCGGATACCTTGGCAATCGGGGTGGAACGCGGCATACAGATGGTAGCCGGAATGCCGATCTGTCTTGCGGCAAACGCAACGCCCTGCGCGTGGTTGCCTGCGGAAGAAGCGATGACAGACTTGAGTCCGCCTGCCTCGTACAGCTTCATGATTTTGTTGTATGCGCCGCGCACCTTGAAGGAGCCGGTTTTCTGCTGGTTTTCGCACTTCAGAAAGACTTCTGCGCCGGTCATGCCGGAGAAGGTTGTCGAAGAGGAGAGCGGGATATTGTGAACGACCGGCTGCAGACGCTGCGCGGCTTCGTCGATGTCTTTGATGGTAATCATTGGTAGTCATTTCCTCCTGTTTGCTTGTTTTTTTCGATTCTGTTTCATTGTATCATTCCTATATGAGGAATTCAAGGGATTTGGTTGTATTTCAAAAACTTCCCTGCTATAATAAAATGAGAATAAAATAATAGGAAATGAGGTTATTCCATGGCACATTA
Source organism: Butyricicoccus intestinisimiae (assembly GCF_018918345.1). NCBI lineage: Bacteria > Bacillati > Bacillota > Clostridia > Eubacteriales > Butyricicoccaceae > Butyricicoccus > Butyricicoccus intestinisimiae. Next base: position 27,133 of record NZ_JAHLQI010000002.1, on the reverse strand, counting down.
CGACTTAAAAACATCGCAGCTGCGCGACTACGTTGGGGTACTCAAGGCAGGCGACACGGTGTCCCTGACGGGAACCGTTTACACCGCACGCGATGCGGCGCATAAAAAGATTCTGGCAGCATTGGAAAACGGGGAGCAGGTACCGTTTGATATTCAGGATTCTGTCGTATACTATGCGGGTCCGACGCCGGCAAAGCCGGGACAGGTCATCGGCTCCTGCGGTCCGACCACTTCCGGCCGTATGGATCCGTTCTCTCCGACGCTCATCGAAAAGGGTCAGGTATGCATGATTGGCAAGGGTGTGCGCAACCAGAAGGTGCACGATGCCATGCAGAAGTACGGCTGTGTCTATATGGTGGCAATCGGCGGCGCGGGCGCTGTCATTGCGGACTCCGTCAAGTCCCTCGAAGTCGTTGCCTATGACGAGCTGGGCTGCGAGTCGGTCAAGCGCCTGACTGTGGAAAACTTTCCGGCAATCGTGTCGATGGACGCGCAGGGCGGCAGCCTGTATGCAACCGGCATTGCACAGTTCCGCACGGCGGACAAAGATTGATAAAATTTTATCGAAATTTTGCGTGAAAACTTGTGGAAATGGACATGATTCGGGCAATATCGCCGCAAGTTGATAAACAATGAATCAAAAAAGTCAAAGTAATTGCTCAATGAAGGAATAAACGGCAAAAAGCATCCGGCGAAAAGGCGCGGGGCATGATTGACAAGTAACTTTTGTTACGATACAATACATCTGTTAAGGATAAGACAAGCTCGCATTTTGGGAAGAGGAGAGGCGTGCATGAGAAGTTTTGAGACAGACGTCCAAAAAATAAAGTATAAGGTACTTCGTGCAGTGGCGGAGCACGCGCTGAACGAAAGAATGGAAGATGTATATTATTCTGTCCCGCTTGAGGTTATTCCGGGCAGAAAGCCGACCATGCGCTGCTGCATTTACAAGGAACGCGCCATTGTTGGCGAGCGCGTGCACACAGCGCTTGGCGGAGACCGCGGCGACAACGTCATTCAGGTCATTGACATCGCCTGTGACGAATGTCCGGTAGACCGGTACACCGTCAGCAACGCCTGCCGAGGCTGTCTGGCGCACCGCTGCATGAAGGCCTGTCCGAAGGGCGCCATCAGCAGAACCAAATCCGGAAAGATGGAAATTGATCCGGAAAAGTGCATCCACTGCGGCCGCTGTGCAAAGGCCTGTCCGTATGAGGCGATTACCGAAAACGTGCGTCCGTGTGAGCGCGCCTGCAAGGTCGGCGCCATCAAGATGAACGACATGCAGAAGGCGGAAATCAACTACGACAAGTGCATCAGCTGCGGCGCCTGTGTGTTCCAGTGTCCGTTCGGCGCAGTGGTGGACAATTCTTCCATTGTCGATGCCATCAAGCTGCTCCAGCAGGCGGATCACCGCGGCTATTACACGGTGGCGATTGTCGCACCGGCGATTGCCTCGCAGTTCAAGGGCGTCAAGCTGGGACAGGTCAAGCAGGCACTGCGCAATCTGGGATTCCATGATGTGGTCGAAGCGGCACTGGGCGCTGATATGGTCGCAAAGAAGGAATCCAAGGAGCTGGCGGAAAAGGGCTTTTTGACCTCCTCGTGCTGTCCGGCATTTGTCAGCTACATCAAGAAGCACATGCCGGAGATGGCGGAGCACATCTCACACAACCTGTCTCCAATGGCAGAGCTTGGCAAATACATCAAGGAAAACAGTGCGTGGCCGGTTAAGACGGTATTTATCGGCCCGTGCACCGCAAAGAAGGAAGAACAGAAGCTGGAGCACGTTCGCCCGTGGGTGGACTGCGTGCTGACGTTTGAGGAGATGGTGGCACTGCTGGATGCGGCGGACTGCGCACCGGAGGAACAGAGCGAGCTGCCGGTCAGCGATGCTTCGTACTTCGGCCGTATCTTTGCGCGCTCGGGCGGCCTGACCGAGGCGGTCGTCGAGAGCATCAAGGAGCAAGAAATCGACTTTGAGCCGAAGGCGGCTGTGTGCAGCGGCATTGAACAGTGCAAGGTTGCACTGCTCAAGGCGAAGATGGGCAAGCTGGCGGAAAACTTTATCGAGGGCATGGCGTGTGAGGGCGGCTGCGTCAACGGCGCGGGTGCAATCAGCCATCTGCCGACGGATCGGCGCTCGGTGGACACGTTTGCAAAGACAAGCTCGAAGGAAGGCGTCAACATGTCGGTTGGCAGCTACGAGACCAAATTCTAATTGCATAGCAACGCATTGCGGCACCAGAGGCAGAATAATGCCTCTGGTGCTTTTTTACTTGTAAAAAATTACAGATTTTGGTATCATGAAAGCGGAACGGTTATTCTGCAGAACGTGCAGATAATAAGGAGGTAAAAAATGAACTGGAAAAAACGAGTGACCAGTCTGGTATTGGCCGTGTGCCTGCTGGCTGGCATGCTGCCGACCATGGCGTTCGCAACCGAAACGCCGCGTGCGGAGAAGAAAACCAGTGTTGCCGGCATGCCGTTTACGGATGTCGAGGCGGGCAGCTGGTACAGTGACGCCGTGCAGTACGTGTACGACAACAAACTCATGAACGGCACAGCGCCGACCAAGTTTGAGCCGTACACCGTCATGTCGCGCGCGATGGTTGTGCGGATTCTGTACAACAAATCCGGCAATCCGGAGGTGACGGGCGATTCGTCCGGCTTTACCGATGTCAATAAGTCGGATTGGTATTTTACTGCGGTCAAATGGGCGTATGAAAACGGCTATGCCTCGGGCGTGGGAAACAATCGCTTCGATCCGAATGCCGATGTGACGCGCGAGCAGTTTGCGCAGTTCCTGTACAACTATGCGGGAAAGCAAACGGTAGAGGGAGATTATCTGTCCAAGTTTCCGGACGGAGACAGTGTTTCGTGGTCTAAAAATTCCATGAACTGGGCGGTGTCCCACAAGCTCATCAACGGCACAAAGGAAAACGACGTCAATTATCTGCGGCCGCAGAACGGCGCGACCCGTGCACAGGCGGCAATTATTCTGCGTTCGTTCTGCCTGATGCAGGAGGGCGAAAGCAACTATGCCATTCTAGATTTGAACGTGAGCGGACAAAAGGCGACGGTGCAGGCAAGTGCATCCGGCGCGTGCACGCTCAACATTCGATTCCTGAATGAGGACACGGACAAAGAGCTCAATATTTCGGCGACTGCTTCCGTTCCGGCGGGAACCGAGATGGGCGAGGTGACAGCAGACATCACCGGCAATATGCTGCCGACGCATTATAAGGCGGTTCTGACGCTGACGGATGCGAACGGAAAGCAGCTGTGCGATTCGTTTACCAGCATGAAGTACACGACGGCGCAGGAAAAATTCGATGCGCAGACCGTGGACGATTTCAAGGACGAGACCGTCATCAATTTTGACGAGGACAAGACCGACAACTTCGGCGTTCTGGACGATACAGTCAAGACGCCGACGGCACAGCAGGATGTCAACGTCATTGAGCAGGATGCAAAGAATACATATACCGTTACCAACGCCGATGCATCGGCGAAGTCGCTCAAGAAGGGCGATGAAGCGCTGTTTTACGATGAAAACGGCGAAGAAGTGCTGGTTTCCGTTGAAAATATTTCGGTTTCCGGCTCGACAGTGACCATCACGCCGAATGAGGACGCCGTTCTTTCGGATTTCTATCAGGTGCTGAAGGTGGATGAGACAGTGGCTGCCAATCCGGCGGACATTGATATGAGCGATGCGGACGAAGGCGTGACGCTGGTGAATGAAAATACCAAGCAGAGCGCGGACGCATCAGGCTCGAAAGCAGACAGCAAGGGCGAGGAATTGGATCTTTCCAAGGCGGTCAAAGTCCAGCTGGAGTACAAAACCAAGCACTTCAAAGTCAACGGCAGTGCATCCATAGAGGAAAGCATTGAGCTTGCGATTACCTATGATGCGAAGCTGTTCGGCGAAGATTATGTGTACTGCAAGGTCATTTCGACCACCACGGGCAAGGTCAATGTAGATGTTCGCGCCAAGGTGGACAATGACGAAGCAGTCAAGAACCAGACGGATAAGGCAGAGGTAAAAATCGGCAGAATTCCGTTCCCGATCGGCGCCGGATTCTCGGTTTCCGTCGCGGTGACATTGCCGATGGAAATCAGTCTGGAGGGCGGCGTGTCCTCTACCGCGACGAGTCAGGTAAAGGCAGGTTTTATTTACGACAGCGACAGCGGCAGACAGAACATTTCTTCAAAGTCCTTCAACGTAGATTACATTCGCGGAGAAGCGAAATTTGAGGTGAAGATTGGCCCGAAAATCGCGCTGAGCGTTGAATTTTTACAGGACGTTATCAAGGCTGAATTGAGCGTGCAGGCGGGCGGCGACTTTACGGCAACGGCGAAAATCGGCTCGGCAGGAACGACAAACAGCGAATCCATTCATGCGTGCACAAGCTGTCTGGACGGTGAAATCTATCTGTTTGTGGAATCCCATGCGAATCTGAAATGGAAAATCACAAAGCACGTGAGCGGAACGATTTTTGACATTACGCTGATGGAGATGCAAAAACCGATTACCGATTTTTATGTCTCGCTGGTCAACGACAAGGATTCTCCGCTGGGCGGAAAGATAAAGATGGGCTTCGGCACCTGCCCGAACAACAAATACCGCACGACGTTCCGCGTCAAGGATATGAGCGGAACCGAAGTAAAGACCGCTTCTGTAGCCGTTGCCAAGGACGGTGCCTCTGTCGGCACGGCGAAAAACGGAGAGAATCTGTATCTCTATAACGGCGATTACACGGCGTCCAGCAAGGTGGACAACAAAAAGCTCGGCAAATCGTTTGAGGTCAAGAATGCGGCATCTACCGTGACACTCAATGCCAAGACAGACGGCGCAGTGGATCCGGACAAGCCCAAGCCGGGCGATACCGTGGAGAGCGGCACCTGCGGCGACGATCTCACGTGGAAGCTGGACAGCAACGGCACGCTGTTCATTGAGGGCACGGGAAAGATGTACGACTATCGCGTAAATGACGCAGGAGATCCGCCATGGTATGATCTGGACGTAAATGCGGTGTATATTGGCGATGGTGTGACGAACATCGGAGAGAGTGCGTTTTACGCATGCAGCATGAAGACGTTGAGAATTCCGGATACTGTGACGAAGATTAGAGAAGGCGCATTTTGGAGCTGCCGTTCGCTGAAAAATATCGATATACCGGAAGGTGTCGTATCCATTGGAGATCAGGCATTCGGCTCTTGCGACAGCGCCGAGCGCGTTACCATTCCGAGCACGTTGAAGGATATCGGATATGATGCCTTTACAGAATGCTATGGTGTGAAGGCATATCAGGTTGCCGCGGGAAATCCGAACTATTGCGCGGCAGGCGGCGCCCTGTTTGACAAGGCGATGACGAAACTGATTCGCTATCCGAATGCAGATGAAGCGACAGAATATGCGGTGCCGAACGGCGTGGTTGAGATAGAAAATGGCGCACTGTGGTACAGCAAGCATCTGGTTCGTTTGTCCATTCCGAGCAGTGTGCAGAGCATGGGCTCGGTAGCAGGCTGCGATTTACTGGAAGAAATTTCCGTCGACCCCAACAATACAGCGTATTGCTCGGTAGACGGCATTCTGTTCACCAAAGGACAGACAGAGCTGATTTGGTACTCGCGGCACAGAAGCGATACCTCGTATGACATTCCGAGCAGTGTAGAAGAAATCGGGCCGCAAGCCTTTGGACACTGCGAAAATCTGAAAACCGTCAACATCCCGAACGGTGTGAAGACGATTAGCACGCAGGCATTTTATGCATGCACAGGTTTGACGAGCATTGCCATTCCGGACAGCGTGACATCGCTTGGTTTTTGGGCATTTGAAGATTGTTCCGGCTTGGAGACCGCAACCATTGGAAGCGGTGTGACCAAACTGGATTCTACATTTTATAAGTGCAGTTCGCTGAAAACAGTGACGATAGCAGACAGCGTGACGGAGATTACCTCTTATACGTTTCACGCAACGAATTTGGATGATGTCTATTTCAAGGGAAGCAAGGAACAGTGGGATGCCATTACCATTGATTACGATGGCCAACCGTGTTTGAAGACGGCAACTATTCATTACAACAGCTGATTGCTTGTAAAACAAAGAGACAAGCGCACATCCCCGCCGGCTTGACCGGCGGGGATTTTGCATACAGACACAAGAAAAAGCGGTATGCTTTTTCCTGCCCGCTGCATAGAATGGGAGAGACTATGCAAAGGGAGGCGTGCCAATATGCCGACTGTTTTTCTCAGCCCGTCAACGCAGGAATATAATGCGTATTATGACGGCGCGGGCAGCGAAGAATATTATATGAATCGGATTGCGGATGCGATGGTGCCGGACTTGGAGGCGTCCGGCATTACGGTTCTGCGCAACAGTACCAGCGACACCGCCGTGACCAGCGCGCAGAAATCCAATGCGGGAAACGCAGAGTTTCATCTGGCGATTCACTCCAATGCCGCACCGGAAAATCTTGCGGGAACACTGCGCGGTACAGATGTCTATTATTATACCGGCAGTGAACTGGGCAGGCGGGCAGCAGATATTTTTGCCAACAATTTCAGCATGATTTCCCCGACGCCGCAGCGCGTACACGTCATCGCAACATCCCGTCTGGCGGAGCTTCGCCGGACGGCGGCGCCTGCGATTCTCATAGAAATCGCATACCATGACAATCCCGACGATGCCAATTGGATTCGCGCGAATATACGCGACATTGCGCGCAATTTGTCGGTGTCCACGGCGGATTATTTCGGTGTGCCGTTTCGTCAGGCGGTGAGTGGGTGAACAGCCGCTGGATGATTGCCCAAGGGCGGACGGTGCTGACGGCGGGCGCAGTGCTTGCCGTCCTGCTGCTGGCGGGCGGCTGGCTGTTTTCTCATCCAATGTCTGTATCCGCAAATCAATCGGTTATTTTGCTGCCTGCGGCGATGTATCACAGCGTGACCGATGCGGGAGATTCTCCGGCACAGTATGTCATTTCGCCGTCTATGCTGGAGAGTGACCTGCAATATCTTCAAGCACACGGGCGGGAGACGGTTACCATCCATGATTTGCTCGCATATGTGCAAGATGGCGCAGCGCTGCCGGAAAAACCGGTGTTGTTGACGTTTGATGACGGGTATTATAACAATTATAAATACGCCTATCCGCTGCTCAAGCAATACGGCATGCGGGCGGTGCTGTCGCCGGTCGCCAGCCTGACCGAACGGTTTTCTCAGACCGATGAGGCGGAACAGGAAGCGTGGTCGTACTGCACCAAGCAGGAACTCAAGGAAATGGCGGATTCCGGTGTGTTTGAGATACAGAATCATTCGTATGATTTTCACGAGTTAAAGCCGCGCAAGGGCTGCCTGCGCATGGCGGGAGAGACTGCGGCGGCATATCGGCAGTGCTTTTTGTCCGACACGCAGCGGGCGCAGGATTTGTTTGTCTCGCTGGGTATAGAGGCGCCGGTGTGCTATACGTATCCATACGGCGCTGTCAATGCGGAAGCGGAAGCACTGACGGCGGTGTGCGGCTTTTCGGTCACGCTGCGCTGTGAAGAAGGCGTGACGGCGCTCACGCGGGATACGGCGTGCCTACAAGGCATTCGGCGCAACAATCGGGACGGCAGATGGAGCAGCGCGCAGTTTTGGGATGCACTGCTCGCACAGACGGAGGGATGAGCATGAAATGCAACTGTCAAAACGGCTGCCGCCTCGCGGAGCTGCGCTGCAAAGAGGTCATCAGCGTCAGCGATGGCAGCCGCCTCGGCTATGTCAGCGATGTGGAAATCGACACGTGCACGGGCAGGGTGGCGGCGCTTGTTGTGCCGGCAAAAAATAATCTGGCGTTTTGGAACCGAAAACAGGACTATGTCATTCCGTGGGAGGCGATTCGCCGCATCGGGGACGATATTATTTTGACCAGCTTTTGCGCCGATGCGCCGGTGCAGGCGCCGTGTGCAAAAGAATTTTGAAAAAACGCGAAAATTTTTCTTGCGTTTGGCACGGCGGTATGTTACAATCATCAAGTATGAAAAATACGCACACATCGCGTAAGCGGCGTGGTGCCCTGTGGCATAGACGCAGGGTCGCTGCCAAATGGAACGATGTGGAGGAAACAACTTTAGGAGGATATTTCAATGTCTGTAATTTCTATGAAGCAGCTGCTGGAAGCTGGCGTACACTTTGGCCATCAGACCAGAAGATGGAACCCGAAAATGGCTCAGTACATTTTCACCGAGAGAAACGGTATCTACATTATCGATCTGCAGAAGACCGTAAAGAAGCTGGAGGAGGCTTACTTCTTCGTTCGTGATACCGCTGCTGCTGGCGAGTCCATTCTGTTCGTTGGTACCAAGAAGCAGGCTCAGGACGCTATCCGCGAGGAAGCTGAGCGCGCTGGCATGTTCTATGTAAACGCAAGATGGCTGGGCGGCATGCTGACCAACTTCACCACCATGCGTACCCGTATCGCTCGTCTGAACCAGCTGAAGAAGATGCAGGAAGACGGCACCTTCGATCTGCTGCCGAAGAAGGAAGTTATCAAGCTGCAGCTGGAGATCGCTAAGCTGGAGAAGTATCTGGGCGGCGTCAAGGACATGAAGAAGCTGCCGGGCGCTATGTTCGTTGTAGATCCGCGCAAGGAAAAGAACGCAATCGCTGAGGCTCGCAAGCTGAAGATTCCGGTAGTTGCTATCGTTGATACCAACTGTGATCCGGACGAAGTTGATTACGTAATCCCGGGCAACGATGACGCAATCCGCGCTATCAAGCTGATCTCTGCTACCATGGCTAACGCTGTACTGGAAGGCAAGCAGGGCGAGCAGCTGGCATCTGAGGAAGCTGAAGAGAAGGCTGCTGAGTAATCTCTGATACAAAGCAAATAGAAAAAGCCCGCCGCGTTGTTTCGGGCGGGCTTTTTTCACAAAAACGGAACGATTATATCTAGGAGGAATTTACACCATGGCATTTTCTGCAAAGGATGTAAAGGCACTGCGCGAGCAGACCAATGTTGGTATGATGGATTGTAAGAAGGCACTGACCGAAGCTGACGGTGACTTCGACAAGGCAATTGAGATCCTGCGTGAGAAGGGTCTGGCAAAGGCTGCTAAGAAGGCTAGCCGCGTTGCTGCTGAGGGCATCGTAAGCATCGAGATCTGCGACAAGTGCGGCGCTGCTGCAATCGTAGAAGTAAACTCTGAGACCGACTTCGTTGCAAAGAACGCTGACTTCCAGAAGTTCGCTTCTGACGTAGCAAAGGTTGTTATCGCTGAGAATCCGGCAGATCTGGACGCTCTGAAGGCTGCTAAGATGGGCGACGTAACCGTTGAAGGCGCTCTGCAGGAGAAGGTTCTGACCATCGGCGAGAATCTGCAGATCCGCCGCTTCGAGCGTTACGACGAGAGCACCGTAAACGTTGGCTACACCCATATGGGCGGCGTTATCGGCGTTCTGGTTGGTCTGGAAGTTTCCGACAACCTGAAGGGCAATCCGGCAGTTGTTGAGCTGGGCAAGGACATCGGCATGCAGGCAGCTGCAATGCGCCCGCTGTTCATGGACAAGTCTGACGTAGATCAGGCTACTCTGGACAAGGAGAAGGAAATCCTGCTCATCCAGGCTACCGAGGAAAACAAGACCGCTGCTAAGCCGAAGCCGCAGCAGATCATCGAGAAGATGGTTATGGGCCGCATCGGCAAGTACTACGAGGAGAACTGCCTCCTGCAGCAGGCTTTCGTAAAGGAGAACAAGGTTTCCGTAGAGAAGCACATCGCTGCTGTTGCTAAGGAACTGGGCGGCTCCATCAAGCTGGTTAAGTACACTCGCTACGAGAAGGGCGAGGGCATCGAGAAGAAGCAGGACGACTTCGCAGCAGAAGTTGCTTCCATGGCAAAGTAATCTCAATACAGCGCAATTTTCAGCCCCTGCTTCGGGCAGGGGCTGTTTTTCCACCAAAGCAATTTACTCAGTTGCGGTTTAATTTACTAAAGTGACCGCAAACGGGAAAGGAGAACTACAATGGCACCACAGAAAGGCAATTTGATGACCTTCCGCGAAGACGTCCGCGTGCTGGACTGCACCATTCGCGACGGAGGACTGTGCAACGACTTCCGCTTTACGGATGATTTCGTTCGAGACTTGTACCAGACCAATCTGGCAACCGGTACGGATTACATGGAGTTTGGATATAAGGCTTCTGTCGATCTGTTCAATCCGGAGGACTTTGGCAAGTGGAAGTTTTGCAGCGATGAGGACATCTATGACATTGTCGGAGACAATGACACCAACATGAAAATCTCTGTTATGGCGGACGTTGGACGCACCGACTACAAGCGCGACATCCGCGAGAGAAGCAACAGTCCGGTGGATTTGGTGCGCGTGGCAACCTACGTCAAGACGATTCCGGCAGCCATTGATATGATTGAGCACTGTGCCAAGATGGGATACGAGACCACCTGCAACGTCATGGCAGTGACGCAGGCGCGCCGCGAGGATCTGCTGGAAGCGCTGGAGCTGCTCGGCAAGTCTCCGATTCACACGGTGTACATTGTAGACAGCTACGGCTCGCTGTATCCGGAGGAAATCCGCGACATTTCGGATATGTATCTGGAAAAGATGGACAAATACGGCAAGCAGGTGGGCATTCACGCGCACAACAACATGCAGCTGGCATTTGCCAATACCATCACCGCCTGCGCAAACGGCGTCAGCATGCTGGACGCGACGATGAACGGCATGGGACGCGGCGCGGGAAACTGCATGATGGAACAGCTCATGACCTTCCTGCGCAACCCGAAATACCAGCTGCCGCCGGTGCTTCGCTTTGTCGAGCAGCACATGGACAAGCTGCGTGCGGAGGGCGTCAAGTGGGGATACGACACGCCGTACCTGCTGACCGGATACATGGACATGCATCCGCGCACGGCAATTGCCTTTACCAAGGACAATCGCCACGACTACGCGACCTACTTTGCCAATCTGGGACACGAATAAAGAAAATACGCATCTGCTGCCGTCGGGTTTGCCTGACGGCAGTTTTTTGTGCTAATTTCCGAAGAACCTGTCAGTTTTACGTCAGGTGTTGTGCAAATAGAAAAATTAAGCTATAATAATAGCAACAGTACGAACGCACAAAGGGAGGAGAAGGCTATGACCTTGAGAAATCTGCGCATTTTTTTGGCGGTTGCGGACTGCGGCAGCATGAGCGAGGCGGCAAAGAAAATGCACATTGCGCAGCCCTCTGTCAGCGGCACAATCAGTGAAATTGAGGAGCAGTATCAGGTGCGCCTGTTCGAACGGCTGGGCAGACGGCTGTATATCACGCCGACCGGCGAGCAGCTGTGTGAATATGCGCGGCATATTTTGTCCGCCTTTGACTCGATGGAACAGCGCCTGCGCAATGCGGATGACACGGATATGCTCCGCATCGGCGCGACGGTCACGGTGGGAACCTGCATTTTGGGAGATGTTCTCAAGCGCTACATTGCGGAAACCGGCCATCCGGCGCCGCGGGTGCTCGTGGACAACACGCAGGTCATCGAACAGCAGCTGCTCAAGAGCGAATTGGATGTCGCCATCGTGGAGGGCAGCATTTCCAGTCCGGATCTCGTCACGCAGTGCATGATGAATGACCCGCTGGCGCTGGTGTGCGCGGCGCATCACAATCCGTTTAGAGAGCGCCGGTGCGTCAGCATGGCGGAATTGCAGCGCATCCCGTTTATTCTGCGCGAGAAGGGCAGCGGCACACGAGAGGTGTTTGAGCGCGCGATGCCGCACATCAACGCCCAGTGGGTGTGCAACAACAGCGAGGCAATTTTGCATGGCGTCGAGCAGGGCTTCGGCATGACGGTGATTTCGCGCCGGCTGGCGGAGCAACGGCTGGCAAGCGGCAGCCTTATCGAGCTGTGCGTGACGGATATGTCACTGGAACGGCAGTTTTCCGTGGTTTGGCATAAAAACAAATACAAAGGCAACAGCTTACAGCAGTTTATAGACATCAGCACACAGTATGGCTTGGAACAGGAACGAACATAAAACAAAATCTCCTTCCCGCGGGAAGGAGATTGTTTTTGCTCAAATGCGCGCCTCAATGGCATCGTTGAGTGTCTGAATGGCTTTGATGCGCCCGAATTTTTTGTCCTGCGATTCCACAATCGTCCACGGCGCGTATTCCGTAGAGGTCAGACGAATCATGTCGTTGACGGCGGTTTCGTATTGATCCCACTTTTCGCGGTTGCGCCAGTCCTCATCCGTGATTTTCCATTGTTTTTCCGGCGTCTCCTGCCGTTCCTTGAAGCGGCGCAGCTGCTCATCCGAATCAATGTGCAGCCAGAATTTGATGAGAATGGCGCCCCATTTTTGCAGCTCGTATTCCAGTTCGTTGATTTCCTGATAGGCGCGCTTCCATTCTTCCTCTGTGCAGAAGCCTTCCAGCCGCTCGACCATGACGCGGCCGTACCATGTGCGGTCAAACACCGTGATGTGTCCGTCCTCCGGAAAATGCTGCCAGAACCGCCACAGATGGTTGTGCGCCTTTTCCGTCGGCGTCGGGGACGCAATCGGCACCACCTCATAGCCGCGCGGATCCAATGCTGCCGTCAGGCGCTTGATGTTGCCGCCCTTTCCGGCTGCGTCCCAGCCCTCGTATGCCACGATGACCGGAATGCGCTTGCGATACACGATGTTGTGCAGCTTGGCGAGCTTTTTTTGCTCCTTGTGCAGCAGGTTTCGATAGACGTCCTCGTCAATGGAGCGGTACAGCGGGACATCCTCCAGCAGCGGCTTTTTGACCAGATGGAAGGTGTGCATCTGGGCGTGATACTCTGACGGGATAATCACCTTTTTCTCGTCCAGCGCGGAGCGAATTGACTGCACGATGACTTGATAGATTTCATTCATCGCGCTGCGGCGCTCCTGCGCGCTGATGACATGCCACGGCGCGAACACCGTGTTGGTTTTTTCCAGCATTTCGTCGTAGACGCGGTAGTATTCCTTGTAGTGCTTGTTGCGGTATTGGTCGCGCTCCGTCACGCGCCAGCGGGTGTTTTTGTCGCGCATGAGTTTTTCCTGCCGGTGCGCCTGCTCCTTGGCGGAGATGTGCAGGAAAAACTTGATGATGAGATAGCCGTCCTGCGACAGCTCCCGCTCAAATGTGTTGATGCTCTCCATGCGGCTGTACGCCTCGTCAACCGAGAGATTGTTTTCCAAACGGGCGCGGGAGACCTCCGGATACCAGCTCTCGTCAAAAATCGCCATTTGTCCGCGCTCCGGCGTGCGCCGCCAGTGCCGCCATAAAAACGGATAGCGCTGTTCCTCCGGCGTGGGGTCCTTGGTGTTGTAGACCTTGAAGAAGCGCGGGTCGAGTGTCTGAATCATGCTGGCAATCATGCTTCCTTTGCCGGAAGAATCCCAGCCCTCAAACAAAACGATGACCGGCAGCTTGCTCTCCTTCATGCGGTGCTGGAGCTGGGCAAGCTCCCCGCGCACCTCGCGCGTTTCCAAACGGTATTCAATATCCGTCATGTGGCGGTTGAAATCGACGTGATTCAGCATAAAGACCCTCCTTTGTCTCTGAATGTAACAATAGATGATTCTTATTATAGCATAGTTTGCGGGGAATTTCACGGAATATTCGGCGCGGGAAAAAATAACAATTGAGAAAACAAGTGGAAATACTTGACAGACGACACTGAAATCTGATAGTATATAAATAGTGAAAATGATTCCTGTTTTTAAGTAAAACGGTGACAGAGGGAGGTGCAACTCGATGAAATATTCCAGACAGAGAGAGCTTGTGCGGGAAGCAGTGGAAAAATCTTCGATTCACCCGACGGCGGATGAGGTGTATCAGGAGGTTCGGAAGCGGGAGCCGACCATCAGCTTGGCGACGGTGTACCGCAATCTCAATCAGCTTTCGGAAAATCATCTGATTCGGCGCGTTGTCGTTCCGGGAGATTCCGACCATTTCGACCACACGCTCAAGGAGCACGAGCACATGATCTGCACCCAGTGCGGATGCGTGGTGGACATTTGGCCGCAGGTGTCGCTGCAGGCGCTGTTTTCCGGCATGGAGGGCGCACACATCACGGGGTACGATTTGACGCTGTACGGCATTTGCGACGACTGCGCACGCAAGCGCGGCGAGGCGGAGCTGCAGGATACAGCGCATGTATAACGAAAAGCAGGTGTTTTTGACACCTGCTTTTTTGTGCTGTGACAAGAATTGTCAGAATTGTGTAAAATCCGTTGCGATATTTGAATGAATTTGGTATAATAAACATATTATCAGCAGCCCAAAGAGAGAGCAAAACGGCAGGCTGAATCAAAAGAATGGGACTTGTAGAAGGAGGAACCAGCATGAAACGAATTGGTATGCTGACAAGCGGCGGCGATTGTCAGGGCTTGAACTCGACCCTGCGTGGTGTTGCAAAAGCGCTGTATGAGGAATACGGCAAGGAAGTAGAAATCTACGGCTTTAAGGATGGATACAAGGGACTCATTCAGGGAGAATACCGCCTCATGTCTTCGAGCGACTTTTCCGGCATTCTGACGATTGGCGGCACCATTCTCGGCACTTCGCGCCAGCCGTTTAAAAATATGCGCGACAAGGACGAAAACGGCGTTGATAAGGTCACAAAGATGATTCAGACCTACAACGACATGAAGCTGGACTGTCTGGTTATTCTCGGCGGCAACGGCACGACAAAGACCGCGAACCTGCTGCGTGAGGAAGGTCTGAACATCATTTCTCTGCCAAAGACCATCGACAACGACCTGTGGGGCACCGAGGTTACGTTTGGCTATCAGACCGCGGTGGACATTGCGACCGACGTGCTGGATAAGGTGCATTCGACGGCGACCTCTCACAGCCGCGTATTTTTGGTAGAAATCATGGGTCATGGTGCCGGCTGGCTGACCCTGAGCGCAGGCATTGCGGGCGGCGCAGATATTATTCTGATTCCGGAAATCCCGTATGATCTGGACGCGGTTGTCTATGAGCTGGAGGAGCGCCGCCGTCACGGCCACGCGTTCAGCATTGTCGCTGTGGCAGAGGGCGCGATTTCCAAGGAAGAAGCAAAGATGTCCAAGAAGGAATTCAAGGCAGCCCGTGCAAAGATGACAGATCCGTCTATCAGCTTCCGTCTGGCTCGTGAGCTGGGTGAGAGATGCTCGCAGGAAATCCGCGTCGTGAATCCGGGACACATTCAGCGCGGCGGCGGTCCGGATGCGTATGACCGCATTCTGACCACGCGTCTGGGTACCGGCGCGGCACGCCTGATTAAGCACAAGCAGTACGGCAACATGGTAGCGATTCGCAACAATGAAATCGTTGCGGTTCCGCTCAGCGAGGTTGCCGGAAAGCTCAAGACGGTGCCGGTAGACAACGATCTGGTACAGGCAGCGCGCGACATCGGCATCAGCTTCGGCGATGAGAGTCCGGAAAAGGACAAGAAGAAGGACAAAGACAAGAAAAAGGATAAAGACAAAAAGGACAAAGATAAGAAGGACGAAAAAGCATAAGCTTTTTTGATGCAGGGGGGCTGTCCAAACGATTGGGCAGCCCCTGTATTCGTCTGAAGGAGGAACGTATGAGAGCAGCACTGATCCAGCTTCGCGTCAGCAGCGGAGAAGTACCGGCACAGCGCTGGATGCGGGTAGAGCGCATGCTGTCCCAGCTGATGGGGCAATGTGTGGACTTGATTTTGCTGCCGGAATTGTGGAGCGTTGGATTTTCCAACTTTGCACAGTATCGGGAAGCGGCGGAGCCGCTGCACGGAACGACTCTGCTGCGGTTGGCGCCGTGGGCGCGCAAGCTAGAGGCGCACATCATGACAGGCAGCTTTGTGGAGCGCTGCGGCAGCCAGTACTATAACACATCGGCGCTGCTGGACAGCCGCGGCATTTTGACGGGGACGTATCGAAAAATACATCTGTTTGGATACGATTCGCAGGAACGGCAGCTGCTGACGGCGGGCAGCCAGACCAGTGAAGTTTTGACATCATATGGCGTTGCGGGTATGGCTACCTGCTATGACCTGCGGTTTCCCGAACAATTTCGCCGCATGGTGTCGCGCAGCGCGGAGATGTTTTTGGTTTGCGCGGCATGGCCGAAAGCGCGCGCAGAGGATTGGGAGCTGCTCTGCCGCGCGCGTGCGTTGGAGAACCAGAGCTTTTTGCTCGCTTGCAACACCTGCGGCACGTGCGGCGGCGTGGAAGGCGGCGGGCACAGCATGATTGTCTCTCCGGAGGGCAAAATTTTGGCGCAGGCGGGCGAAACGGAACAGGTGCTTGTCGCGGACATCGACCTGAGTGAAACGGCAAATTTTCGTGCACGATTTCCTGCATTGCGCGACCGCGTCTGCATGTCTTGAATCTTGCTCGCCGGCCTGCGGAGAAAATGACAGAAATATCGCGCAAAGTGTACCATGTTTACACATATCCTGCAGAAAAAAACGAGATAATTGTGAGAAATGCCGATTCTTTCCGCGTTTTTCGAGTAATTTGGGACGTTTTTCATATTGACATTCTGACGCTGGTTAGATAACATAAAAGCACAGGATTTATACCTAAGATAATTTTTCAGGAAAGAGGTTAAACAAAGATGGCATCTATTGATTTGAGCAAATATGGCATCAGTGGCGCTACCGAGATTGTTTACAATCCGTCTTACGAGCAGCTGTTCGAAGAGGAGACCAAGGAAGGTCTGTCCGGTTACGAAGTTGGCAAGCTGACCGAGCTGGACGCTGTAAACGTTATGACTGGTATTTACACCGGCCGTTCCCCGAAGGACAAGTTCATCGTTATGGACGACAACTCCAAGGACACGGTATGGTGGACTTCTGACGAGTACAAGAACGACAACCATCCGGCATCTCAGGAAGCTTGGAAGGCTGTTAAGGAGATCGCAGTAAAGGAACTGTCCAACAAGAGACTGTTTGTTGTTGATGCATTCTGCGGCGCAAACAAGGATACCCGCATGGCTATCCGCTTCATCGTAGAAGTAGCTTGGCAGGCACACTTTGTTACCAACATGTTCATCAAGCCGACCGCTGAAGAGCTGAAGAACTTTGAGCCGGACTTCGTTGTTTACAACGCTTCTAAGGCTAAGGTTGAGAACTACAAGGAACTGGGTCTGAACTCTGAGACCGCAGTTGTCTTCAACATCACCAGCCGTGAGCAGGTTATCATCAACACCTGGTACGGCGGCGAGATGAAGAAGGGTATGTTCTCCATGATGAACTACTACCTGCCGCTGAAGGGCATCGCTGCTATGCACTGCTCCGCAAATACCGACCTGAACGGTGAGAACACCGCTATCTTCTTCGGTCTGTCCGGTACCGGCAAGACCACCCTGTCCACCGACCCGAAGCGCCTGCTGATCGGCGACGACGAGCACGGCTGGGACGACAACGGCGTGTTCAACTTTGAGGGCGGCTGCTACGCAAAGGTTATCAATCTGGATAAGGAATCCGAGCCGGACATCTACAACGCAATCCGCCGTGACGCTCTGCTCGAGAACGTTACCGTTGCTGAGGACGGCAAGATCGACTTCGCTGACAAGAGCGTAACCGAGAACACCCGTGTATCCTACCCGATTGACCACATTCAGAACATCGTTCGCCCGATTTCTTCTGCACCGGCAGCTAAGAACGTAATCTTCCTGTCCGCAGACGCATTCGGCGTACTGCCGCCGGTTTCCGTACTGACTCCGGAGCAGACCCAGTACTACTTCCTGTCCGGCTTCACCGCTAAGCTGGCTGGCACCGAGCGCGGTATCACCGAGCCGACCCCGACCTTCTCCGCTTGCTTCGGTCAGGCATTCCTGGAACTGCATCCGACCAAGTACGCAGAAGAGCTGGTTAAGAAGATGAAAATGAGCGGCGCAAAGGCTTACCTCGTAAACACCGGCTGGAACGGCTCCGGCAAGCGTATCTCCATCAAGGATACCCGCGGCATCATTGACGCAATCCTGAAGGGCGATATCAAGACCGCTCCGACCAAGACCATTCCGTACTTCAACTTTGAAGTTCCGACCGAACTGCCGGGCGTTGACTCCGGCATTCTGGATCCGCGCGACACCTACGCTGATGCTTCCGAGTGGGATGCAAAGGCTAAGGATCTGGCTGGCAGATTCATCAAGAACTTTGCAAAGTACGAAGGCAACGAAGCTGGCAAGGCTCTGGTTGCAGCAGGCCCGCAGCTGTAATCCGCTGACGAGAACGCTCGTACTGTATAAAAAACACAACAGCGAGATTGCACATCGAAAGATGGGCAGTCTCGCTGCTTTTTTTATTTTGCGCGGCAGACGCCGGTTCCGTCAAAATGCGGAATAAAGCTCTCGCTGATGGCTTCTGCGTCCTGCGTCCAGCCGTCTAAGCCGAGAAACGCCATTTGCTCACACGCCTCGGCATACGCTTCGTCCGTGATGGGCTGCAGCAGCTCCGGATAGTCGGTCAAATCCGTGCACGGTGTAAACTGCCGCATCAGGCTGACAAAGACCTCAGTGCCCCAGCGCTTGGCGATGGTGCGCAGAATGTGCGCTGTGTCTGAACCGAGATTCGGCAGCATCAAGTGGCGGATGATGGTGCCGGAACGCATCAGACCGTCTGCGTCGATGACCGGTTCGGCTGTCTGCCGCACCATTTCGTCGATGGCATCGACGGTGACATCAAAGTAATCCGGCGCGCGGGAATAGCGCTCACTGTAATAGGAGCTGTAATATTTGAAGTCGGGCAGATAAATGTCAATCAGTCCGTCCAACATGCGCAGCGTCTCGACGCGCTCATAGCCGCCGCAGTTGTACACAATCGGGATGGTCAGACCGCGTTTGCGTGCAAGCGGAATCGCCTGCGTGAGCTGCGCGGCATACTGTGTCGGCGTGACCAGATCAATGTTGTGGGCACCGCGCTGCTGCAGAGACAAAAACGTATCTGCCAGACCGGAGATGTCCGTGCAAATGCCGGATGCGTCTGCGTCCAAGCCGGAAATGTCATGGTTTTGACAGTACACGCAGCCGAGCGGACAGTGACAGAAAAAGACCGTGCCTGCCCCGTTGGTGCCGGACAGGCAAGGTTCCTCCCATTGGTGCAGAGAAGCGAGACCGATACGGATGCGCGCATCGGCGCCGCAGAACCCATGTTCGCCGGCTTCGCGGTTGACACCGCACAGCCGCGGGCACAGGGTACAGTGTTCGAGCATGAAAACGCCTCCTTTCTCGTCTATCATAGCATAAAAGACTGGGAAAATACAAGAAAATGCGATATACTGTTGTATAGAGAAAACACGGACAGATGGGAGCGTCACAGGATGGATTTTTCAAAGTTTCCTGAGCTGGCAAAGGCAGCCAGAGGAGAGGTACAGGCAGATTTGATATTTCGCGGCGGAAACGTCATCAATGTGTTTACAGGAGAAATTCTGCGCACATCGGTTGCCGTCAAAGACGGCACCATTGTGGGCATGGGTGACGGATATGTCGGCGCACAGGAAATAGATTTGACGGGAAAATATCTGTGCCCGGGCTTTATTGATGCACATCTGCATTTGGAATCCACTATGGTGACACCGGCGGAACTGGTGGAACGGGCGGTCAAGTGCGGCACGACGACGTATATCGCAGACCCGCATGAGGCGGCAAATGTCAGCGGCGCGGCGGGCATTGATTATATTTTGGATGAGACGGAGGACGTACCGGCCAATGTCTATGTGATGATGCCGTCCTGCGTGCCGGCACTGCCGTTTGAGGACAACGGCTGTACCTTTGACGCGGCAGAAATGAAAAAATACCAGAACAATCCGCGCATTTTGGGCTTGGGCGAAGTCATGGATTATGTCTCTACCGTGAACGCCGATCCCGCGATGACGCAAAAGCTCGCTCTGTTTGACGGCAGACCAAAGGACGGCCATGCGCCGGGGCTGACGGGAAAACAGCTCAATGCCTATGTGCTGGCGGGTATCACGAACGACCATGAGTGCTCCAGCGTAGAGGAAGTACTGGAAAAACGCCGTCTGGGCATGCACATTCACATTCGGGAGGGCAGTGCCGCCCGCAATCTGGAGCCGATTATTGACGGCATTATCATGCACAACATGGATATCAGCGGGTTCTCGTTCTGCACAGATGATAAGCATATCGAAGATATTCACACGGAGGGACATATTGACCATTGCGTGCGCAAGGCGATTGACTGCGGCATTGCGCCGGTCGATGCCATCCGCATGGCAACCATTCACACCGCGCAGCATTACGGTCTGGCGCATCAGCTCGGTGCGATTGCGCCGGGCATGCAGGCGGATTTGATCGTGCTGGATGATTTGGAAACCGTGCAGATTCACACGGTATATCATCGGGGCAAGGATGTCGCGGGATTCCGCGCGCAGCCGAAGCTGCCGCAGGACAGCCCACTGCGGCGAACCATGCACTGTTTGCCGGTTCGGCCGGAGCAGCTGGATCTGCCGGTCGGAGAAAAAAATGACGTCATCCGCGTCATTCCCAACCAGTTGATTACAGGGCATGAACGAGTGCGTCTGCCGCAGAAAAACGGCTTGTTTGTGCCGAATAATTTGTACAGCAAAATTGCCGTTGTGGAGCGGCATCACAACACGGGTAAAGTCGGTGTCGGCGCCGTGATGGATTTTAATATTCAAAATGGCGCCATCGCGTCTACCGTGGCGCATGACAGCCATAATCTGTCCGTCATCGGTGACAACGATGCGGATATGCTGCGCGCCATAGAGCATCTGCGTGAGATTGGCGGCGGCTATACACTGGTTCAAAACGGAAAGATTTTGTATACCGTGCCGCTTCCGATTATGGGTCTGATGAGCGATGCCGGATTCCATGCCGTGCAGTCCGAGCTGTCCGCGATGATAGCAAAGGCGCATGAAATGGGTGTGCCGGACGGCGTCTCGCCGCTTACGCTGCTGTCATTTTTGGCGCTGCCGGTCATTCCGGCTCTGCGCATCACCCCGCGCGGCGTTTTTGATGTGGAAAATATGCAGTTTATTGCTGAATAATAACAAAACCACCGGTTTTACCGGTGGTTTTGTGTTTTATAGAGATAATAACAGATCTTTCAGCTGTGCCGGTGTTTCGACAATATGGGCGGCGCGGTGGGCTTCGGCTTCTTCGCGGCTGCCAAAGCCGTACAGCACATAGGTGCAGTCAATGCCGTGCTTGCGGGAGCCTTCGACATCGAACAGACGGTCACCGATCATTTCTACATCGGATGGGTCCGGATTGCCTGCGCGCTGCAAAGCCAGTTCGACGATTTGTTCCTTGGAATCCATTTTCCCGTCCAATGTGGCGCCGCAGATGGATTCCAGATAAGGCGTCAGTCCGAATTTGTCTGCGATGCGGACGGAAAAGGCTTCCGGCTTGCTCGTGACCATAAAGCAACGCTTGCCCGCGTCATTTAAGGCTTTTAATACGTCCGGAATGCCGTCATAGACGCGGTTTTCAAACAAACCGCCGGTGGAATACCGTGCGCGATAATCGCGGACAGCCTGCTGTGCCTGCTGCTTGTTCATACCGGCAATGTCCATAAAGCTGTCGATGAGCGGAGGACCGATAAAGCGGCGCAAGTTTTCGTCGGACGGATGCGGCCAGTTTTGCAAATCCAGTGCGTGACGCACGCAGTTTAAAATTCCCTCGCCGGAGTCTGTCAGCGTTCCGTCAAGGTCAAAAAAGAAAATATGTTTCATGGAAAGCTCCTGTTTGATGAGAAATTAGAATCACTATGAGTGTATCAGATTTTATCTGTTCCTGCAAGGTCAGCGCTGCGATTCCAAGGCGCGGCGCAGCTTGAGCAGGGCTTTTTTCTCAATGCGCGAGATGTATGAGCGGGAAATGCCGTACCGCTTGGCGGTTTCGCGCTGTGTGAGCGGCGGCTGACCGGTCAGACCGTAGCGGAGGCGGATAATTTCGCGCTCTCGCGGCTCCAATCCCTGCAATGCGCGAAACAGCAGCTGCCCTTGGTCGCTGTTGTCCACCTGCTCCAGTCCGCGGTCTTGGCTGGACAGGACGTCCATCAGGGACAGCGAACTGCCGTCCCCGTCCTGCTCCATCGGCTCGTCAAGCGAGACGTCACCGGCGTATTTTTTGGTTGAACGAAAGTGCATGAGGATTTCATTCTCAATACACCGCGAAATATACGTGGCAAGCCGCACATTTTTGTTCGGATCGAAGGTGGAAACACCTTTGATTAGCCCGATGGTGCCGATGGAAATCAAATCATCGGTATCCGAGGAAGAAGCATAGTATTTTTTGACGATGTGCGCGACAAGCCGCAAATTGTGTTCGATGAGCATGTCGCGCGCTTGGCTGTCGCCGCTGCGCATGGCCGCGATGCAGGCGGCTTCCTGTTCTGCGCTGAGCGGACGCGGAAACGAACCGGAGGGAGAGGAAACGCGCAGAATACAAAAGGCTGCGCCGCACAGAAACGCCGTTGTGAGGGAAATCAGCATACAATCACCTTCCGTTTTGAGGTGGTTCAGCATATGCGAGAAAAAGCTGTCCGGTGTATGGTTCGGCTTTTTCGCTGCAAAAAAATCCGGCCATGACATTTCGCGATTGCACTGACACGTAAATTGTGTTACTGTATAACAAAAGAGCAAAGGAGAGCTTGATATGAAACTGTTAAAAGGCGCATGCATCGAACCGATGTATGCTGAGATTCCGTTTCTCGATCGTTTTCAGGCGGCAAAGGACGATGGCTTCGACTATGTAGAATTCTGGAGCTGGACGGACAAGGATTTGGATGCTGTCAAGGCAGCCGCAGAGAAAGCAGATATTGGTATCAGCGGATTTAACGGCGATGCGGAATATTCTCTGGTTGATCCGACCCACAAGGAAAAGTATCTGGAATTTCTGAAGAAGTCTGTAGCAGCTGCACAGAAGATTGGTGCAAAGAGCGTGACCATTCACTCCAACGCACTGGGCGATGGCGGCATTGTTGTCAACCATTATGATGACCTGTCCGACACAGTAAAGCTGTGCTCCATGTACGATATGCTGCTCGACTGCGCAAAGATTGCGGAGCAGAGCGGCATCCAGATGAATCTGGAAGGTCTGAACATCACCACCGATCATGTCGGCAATTTTTTGAAGAACACGCAGATGGCAGCGGAGATCATTCGCCTGATTGGCTCTCCAAAGCTGCGCATTTTGTACGATGCCTATCATATGCAGCTCAACGAAGGCAAGATTTGCGATACCATTCGTGCGTACATAGATACCATCGGTCACATTCATATTGCCGATGCACCGGGGCGTCATGAGCCAGGCACAGGCGAAATATGCTACAAGAACGTCATGAATGTTCTCAAGGAACTGCACTATACCGGAATTGTCGGCTGTGAGCTGTTCCCTAAGACCGACACCAAGACCGCTGTTCCGGCAATCATGGAAATTTTCTAATCGGTTCGGCACAAGAAATACCAAAGATGACATGTACGATCCTGCGGGATGATACATGTCATCTTTTTTCTTTTGAAACTGGAATTTGTATTTTTTGAATTGATTTTTCAATTTTAATATTTTTGAAACACAGTATACTTGTAAGTACAGTAAAGAGTTTCAACGGAACAAGAGGAGGAGATAGTATGAGCGCTGAAACCGCAACAAGCAATGTTGTTTATCAGGGCAAAATTCCGGCAAGAGTAAAATACTCATTTGCTTTTGGTGCCCTTGGTAAAGACATGATTTATGGCATGATTGCCACGTTTTCCATGATTTATTTTACCGACATTATCAAAGTCGCACCGGCTTTTATCGGTACCATGTTCTTTGTCGCAAAGCTGTGGGACGCCTTCAATGATTTGTTCATGGGCATGATTGTAGACAACACCCGCAGCCGATTTGGTAAGTTCGTTCCTTGGTTGGTCATTGGCACATTGATTAACGCATTCGTATTCGTCATTGTATTTACAGATTTCCATCTGACCGGCGTTGGCCTGTGTGTGTTTGCATCGGTAGCATATGTCCTGTGGGGCATGACCTACACTATTATGGATATTCCGTATTGGTCCATCATTCCGAATCTTACCTCTGATCCGGCAGAACGAGAGTCTGTATCGGTTCTGCCAAGAATCTTTGCTAGTATTGGTCAGTCTCTGATTATCGCAGGCTTCGGCGTGCAGATTATCAAGGGTCTGGGCGGCGATTACACAGGATATCATCGCTTTGCGCTGATTATTGCCGCTGCATTTATTTTCACCATTGGTGTTTGTGTTATCAATCTGCCGAAAAAGCAGACTGCTGGCAAAACAGAAAAAATTCATTTCAAGGACATCTTTTCTATTATCAAGCAGAATGATCAGCTGCGCTGGGCAGTTGCACTGATTCTGTTGTATAATGTAGGTATCCAGCTGATTATGGGTGTTGCAACCTATTACTTCAGCTACGTGTGCAACAACGCAGGCATGCTTTCTGCATTTATGATTAGTGCATCCATTGCAGAAGTTGTCGGCCTGCTGATTTTCCCGAAGGTTACCAAGAATCTGTCTCGTAAGACCGCATTCCTGCTGGCTTGCATTTTTCCGGCAGTTGGCTTGATTTTGCTGTTGCTGGTTGGCATTTTCTGCCCGACGAACATTATTCTGACCGCTATTTCCGGCGTCATCGTAAAGACCGGCACCGGCTTGGAGCTGGGCTGTGCGACGGTATTCCTTGCTGACGTAGTAGACTACGGCGAGTGCAAGATTGGCACACGAAATGAAGGCGTTGTATTCTCGCTGCAGACCTTGATTGTAAAGTTTACCGCAGCATTCACCGCACTGGCCATTGGCTACGCGCTGAAGCTGACCGGTTATGTCCCGAATGAAATCCAGTCTCTGGGCACACAGAATGCCATTCGTCTGCTCATGTGCATCATTCCGGCAGTCAGCATGCTGTTGGCATATGTTGTATACAGAAGAAAGTATAAGCTGAGCGAAGGACTCATGAAGAAAATCACCGCAGCCATTTCCGGCCATCCGGAAGCAATTCAGGATGTTGATTTGAACAATCTGTGAGGAGAAAATTATGATTGCTTTAGAACAGGTAGAATTATCTCTGCATACAGGAAAAGCAGATGAAAGACTCTGCGAAGTATACGGCTGTATGGCGGGCAGTCCGGAGCTGCCAGATTATCGAAACCGGCTGCTGCACGTGCTGACGGGATTCCGCACACAGTTTTGCGGAGCGGAAGAAATCGAGCTGTTCAGCGCACCGGGCAGAACCGAATTGGGCGGCAATCACACAGACCATCAGCACGGCAATGTGCTCGCGGCGAGCGTCAATCTGGACATTGTCGCGTGCGCCGCGCCGAATGACAGCATGATTGTGCGCATTCAGTCGGAGGGCTATCCGCTGGACGAAATTGATCTGACGGATTTGACCCCGCATCCGGAGGAGACCAACAAGACGGCGGCGCTCATTCGCGGCGTTGCCGCTGCGGCGCACAAGCTCGGCCATGAAATCAAGGGCTTTGACGCGTACATGACCAGCAATGTGCTGAGCGGTTCGGGTCTGTCCTCGTCCGCGGCATATGAAACCATGATCGGTGTCATCATCAACCGCTTTTTCTGTGAGAGCAAGCTGACCGCCATTGACATTGCAAAAATCGGACAGTACGCAGAAAATATTTACTTCGGCAAGCCGTGCGGTCTGATGGATCAGATGGCATCGTCGGTCGGCGGCATCGTGGCCATTGATTTTGCCGATCAGAACGAGCCGACCGTGCGCAAAATCATTTATGATTTACAGGCGAGCGAGCATTCGCTGTGCATTGTAGACACCGGCGGAGATCATGCCGAGCTGACTGGCGATTATGCAGCCATTCCGCGCGAAATGAGCGAGGTTGCCGCGGCGTTCGGCAAGACCGTGCTGCGCGAGGTGGACGAAGCGGAGTTTTTGAAATCCATTCCGTCTCTGCGCCGCCAGTGCGGCGACCGCGCGGTTTTGCGCTCGATGCATTTCTTTGCGGAAAATCGCCGCGCTGTTGCGGAAAAAGAGGCACTGGAAAAGGGCAATTTTGAAAAGTTCCGCCAGCTGGTCATTGCGTCCGGCAGATCGTCCGCGATGTACCTGCAAAATGTGTATACCGGCGTCAATCCGGAAAAACAGGACATGTCGGTTGCACTGGCGCTGGCAGAGAGTATTTTGGACGGCCGCGGCGCGGTTCGCGTGCACGGCGGCGGCTTTGCCGGTACAATTCAGGCGTTCGTACCCAATGACATGCTGAGCTATTTCAAGACAACCATGGAATCCGTGCTCGGAAAAGATGCCTGCCACGTTTTGACGATTCGTCCGGCAGGCGGCGTGGTTCTGCTGGCATAAGGAGGAAATAAATATGGCAATTTTGGTACTTGGCGGCGCGGGCTACATCGGCTCGCACACCGTATATGAACTGATAGACGCAGGGCGCGACGTCGTCATTGCGGACAATTTGGAGACCGGACACATCGAAGCGGTGCATCCGAAGGCAAAATTTTATCAGGGTGACATTCGCAATCGTGAATTTGTGGATTCTGTTTTTGAGTCGGAACACATTGACGGCGTCATTCATTTTGCGGCAAATTCCCTCGTCGGCGAATCCATGACCAATCCGCTCAAATATTATGACAACAATTTGTGCGGCACAAAGGTTCTGCTGGAATCCATGGTGGCGCACGGCATCGACAAGATTGTTTTTTCTTCCACGGCTGCGACATACGGCGAGCCGGAGCGCGTGCCGATTTTGGAGACAGACAAGACCGAGCCGACCAACTGTTACGGCGAGACCAAGCTGAGCATGGAAAAGATGTTCAGATGGGTGGGGAAGGCGCATGGCCTGCGGTTTGTATCGCTGCGCTACTTCAACGCCTGCGGCGCCCATGTCTCCGGTAAAATCGGTGAGGCGCACAATCCGGAATCGCATCTGATTCCGCTGATTTTGCAGGTTCCCAACGGACAGCGCGAATACATTTCGATTTTTGGCGATGACTACGACACCAAGGACGGCACATGTATTCGAGATTACATCCATGTGACAGATCTGGCACAAGCACATATTTTGGCGATGGATTATCTGATGAACGGCGGCGAGAGCAACATCTTTAATCTGGGCAACGGCGTCGGCTTTACCGTCAAAGAAGTCATTGACACCGCCCGCAAGGTCACCGGCCA